>NZ_JBFTMD010000024.1:0-71583 GCF_056396785.1 Bacillus sp. 05T21
GTATTAGGCACGCCGCCAGCGTTCATCCTGAGCCAGGATCAAACTCTCCAATAAAGTTAGTTTGTCTAGCATCTAAAAATAAAAATTGACGTTTCACGTTGTTTGTTTCGTTTAGTTTTCAAAGTTCAACATCGCGTTTCAGCGACTTTCATAATATATCATAGTATATTGTTTTCGTCAACAAGTTTTTTTCGATAACTTGTATCCCTCATTTGCTGACTTTTCCTATTATATACACTTTCCTATTGCTATGCAAGTATTATTATAAAAAAATAAGAGGGGGGAGAAATCCCCACTCTTACTCTTCAGACGAATCCTCTTCATTAGATTCTTCTTCTTCATCTTTTTGCGCTTTTGCTACTGTCGCTACCTCTTGCTCATCTTCTAATCGAATTAGACGAACACCTTGTGTATTACGTCCCATTTGAGAAATTTGATCAACCGGCATACGAATAATAACGCCTGCTGCTGTAATTAACATAATGTCTTCTTCACCTGTTACAGACTTAACCGCTACTAACTTACCGTTTTTATCTGTAATATTACAAGTCTTTAGACCTTTACCACCACGACTTTGCAGGCGGTATTCATCAATCGGTGTACGCTTTCCATAACCATTTTTGGTTACAATTAGAACATTTACATCCTCTTCGACAATTTCCATACCTACAACTTGATCTTCATCACCTAATGTAATTGCTTTTACACCAGCCGCATTACGTCCCATTGAACGCACATCTTGCTCATTGAAACGAATTAACATACCGTTACTTGTCCCAACGATAATATCCTTATCACCAGATGTTAAGCGTACAGAGATTAATTCATCCTCTTCACGAAGAGAAATTGCAATTAAACCATTTGTACGTATATTGGCAAATGATGAAAGTGGTGTTCTCTTAGAGATACCTTGTTTCGTTGTAAAGAATAAGAACTGGTCGTCACCAAATTCACGAATTGGAATAATAGCGTTGATCCACTCACCCTTATCTACCCCTAATAGATTAATAATCGGTATACCTTTTGCTGTACGACTATACTCTGGAATTTCATATCCTTTTGTACGGTATACTTTACCCTTGTTTGTGAAGAATAAAATATGATCATGAGTAGACGTTGTTAATAAATGTTCGACAAAGTCATCATCATTCGTACCCATTCCTTGTACACCACGTCCCCCACGGTTCTGTGTTTTGTACGTAGAAGCCGGTAACCTCTTAATATAACCATTATGAGTAAGTGTAATTGCGATATTTTGTTCTGGGATTAAATCTTCATCCTCTATAGCTTCCATACCGCCAATTGTAATTTCTGTTCTTCTCTTATCATTAAAACGCTCTTTTACTTCAGCTAATTCCTCGCGAATAATTTCAAGAACTTTTTCTTCGTCTGCTAAAATTGCTTTTAACTCTGCAATTATCTTCATTAAATCTTGATATTCTTGTTCGATTTTTTCGCGTTCTAATCCAGTTAAACGTTGCAAACGCATATCTAAAATCGCTTGCGCTTGTTTCTCACTTAAGCCGAAACGTTCCATTAAACCTTGTTTTGCAATATCAGCTGTTTTTGAACTACGGATTAAAGTAATAACTTCGTCAAGATGATCTAAAGCAATTCGTAAGCCTTCTAAAATATGAGCACGCGCTTCTGCTTTCTCTAATTCATAAGCAGTACGTCTACGAATCACTACCTTTTGATGCTCTAAATAATAATATAGATTTTGTTTTAAATTTAAGACTTGTGGCTCTCCATTTACAAGAGACAACATATTAATACCGAAACTTGTTTGGAGTGCTGTATGTTTATATAGATTATTTAATAGTACATTGGCATTGGCATCACGACGTACTTCCATAACAATACGCATACCATTTCGATCTGATTCATCACGTAAATCTGTAATACCTTCGATTTTCTTATCACGAACTAGTTCTGCGATCTTTTCAATTAATCGCGCCTTATTAACTTGATAAGGTAGTTCTGTTACGATAATAGTTTGTTTACCATTTGCTCTCTCTTCAATTTCAACTTTAGCACGAAGTATAATAGAACCGCGACCTGTTTCGTAAGCTCTTCGAATTCCACTTCGCCCTAAGATTAAACCTGAAGTTGGGAAGTCTGGTCCAGGAATATATTCCATTAATTCCGCGATAGTGATATCAGGGTGATGACTTAATGCCAACACACCATCAATTACTTCTCCAAGTTGATGCGGTGGAATGTTTGTTGCCATACCAACCGCAATACCCGTCGTACCATTGACTAATAAGTTAGGGAAACGCGCTGGTAATACAACTGGCTCTCTTTCAGAACCATCGTAGTTATCTTGATAATCAATTGTATTCTTTGTAATATCGCGTATTAATTCCATAGAAATCTTAGACATTCTTGCTTCTGTATAACGCATTGCTGCCGCTGAATCTCCATCAACAGAACCGAAATTACCATGTCCATCAACAAGCATGTAACGTTGACTAAAATCTTGTGCCATACGTACCATTGTTTCATAAACAGCTGAATCACCGTGCGGGTGATACTTACCAATTACTTCGCCGACAATACGCGCCGACTTCTTATATGCTTTATCAGCTGTAATTCCTAAATCATTCATCGCATATAAAACCCTACGATGAACTGGTTTTAATCCATCACGAACATCTGGTAATGCACGAGACACGATAACACTCATTGCGTAATCTAAAAATGAGGTACGCATTTCATGACTAATATTAATTTCTCGAATTCGTGCTTGTTGTTGATTGTCTGACATCAACGAGCACCTCCTCTTACATTTCCGTTACACATACATTGATTTATATGTAGAAGACAGGAATACTTAGATTCCTGTCATTACTCACTTAAATATCAAGGTTTTTCACGTATTTTGCATTTTCTTGGATAAAGTTACGACGCGGCTCTACTTTATCACCCATCAAAATTTCAAATGTTTCATCCGCTTCAATTGCATCTTGAAGAGAAACTTGAAGTAATGAACGTACTTCTGGGTCCATTGTCGTCTCCCACAGCTGAGTTGGATTCATTTCCCCTAGACCTTTATAACGCTGAATCCCAGGCTTAGGTTGAGCTGGTAATTCAGCTAGTATTTTTTCAAGTTCTTTATTGTTATAAGCATATTGAATTTTTTTACCTTGTTGTACTTTAAACAACGGTGGCTGTGCGATATATATATATCCACACTCAATGATTTGACGCATATAACGATAGAAGAACGTTAATAATAGGGTACGAATATGTGCACCATCAACATCGGCATCTGTCATAATAATAACTTTATGATAGCGAGCTTTTTCAATAGCAAAATCCCCACCAATATTTGTACCGATTGCTGTAATAATTGTACGAACTTCATCATTCGATAAAATCTTATCTAAACGTGCCTTTTCAACGTTAATAATTTTACCCTTCAGTGGTAAAATCGCTTGAAAATGACGATCGCGTCCTTGTTTTGCAGATCCGCCCGCAGAGTCACCCTCCACGATATAAATTTCGCTAATTGCTGGATCTTTAGAAGAACAATCAGCTAGCTTCCCTGGTAAACTTGAAACTTCTAGAGCACTCTTTCGGCGCGTTAGTTCACGAGCCTTTTTAGCCGCTACACGTGCACGTGCTGCCATAGTCCCTTTATCTATAATTTTACGTGCAACATTGGGATTTTCTAGTAAGAACTTTTCAAACGCCTCTGAGAATACAGACTCTGTAATTGTTCTCGCTTCACTATTTCCAAGTTTCGTCTTTGTTTGTCCTTCAAATTGTGGATTTGGATGCTTAATTGACACGATTGCTGTTAAGCCTTCACGAACATCTTCACCAGTTAAATTACTATCCGCATCTTTTAAAATATTATTTTTACGACCATAATCGTTAATTACACGTGTTAGAGCAGTCTTAAAACCTACCTCATGTGTACCGCCTTCATACGTATGAATATTATTTGTAAATGAATAAATATGATTTGTGTAGCCTTCGTTATATTGAAGAGCAACCTCAACCTGAATCCCATCTTTTGAACCATCAACATATACAGGTTCTTCATGAATCGGTTGTTTTGAACGATTTAAATGTTCAACATATGATTTAATTCCACCTTCATAATGGAATTCTTTCTTTTGCTTATGTTCACGCTTATCTTCAATTGTTAATTTAATATTACGATTTAAAAACGCCAACTCACGCATACGAGTCGCTAATGTATCAAATTCGTATTCTGTCGTCTCTGTAAAAATTTCTGAATCTGGCTTAAAGCGTGTGATCGTTCCTGTACGATCAGTTTCACCTATTACTTTTAAATCTGCAGCCGGTACCCCACGTTCATATTTTTGATAGTGTATTTTTCCATCTCGATGTACAAATACCTCTAATTCTGTTGATAAAGCATTTACAACAGATGCACCTACACCATGCAAACCACCAGAAACTTTATAACCACCACCGCCAAATTTACCACCGGCATGGAGTACCGTCATAATAACTTCTACAGCGGGACGTCCCATTTTTTCTTGTATACCAACAGGGATACCACGGCCATCATCTGTTACAACAATACTATTATCTTCTTCAATACTGACATTAATTTCATCACAATATCCTGCTAAAGCTTCATCAATACTGTTATCAACAATTTCCCATACGAGGTGATGAAGACCTTTTCCACTTGTAGAACCGATATACATACCAGGACGCTTTCGAACTGCCTCCAGTCCTTCTAACACCTGAATCTGACTTTCATCATATGCATTTTCCTGCATTTGCTTTTGTTCCATTGACACAAAGATCACCTACTTTTCCATTTAAACAGAAATTATTTTCTGTCTATTTCACAATCTACCGTGCCGTTCGTTACATGAATTGTTTTCGCTTCTTTCAATGTTTCGTGTTCAATTCCCTCGACACTCGTCGTTGTCACAAAGGTTTGTACTTTTCCTTGAATTGTATTTAGCAGATGCGATTGACGATAATCATCTAATTCTGATAACACATCATCTAGTAAAAGAATTGGATATTCCTTAACCTCTGAGTATATCAATTCAATTTCAGCCAATTTTAGGGATAGTGCGGTTGTTCGTTGTTGTCCTTGTGAACCAAAGACTTGAACATTTTTACTATTAACGAAGAATTGTAAATCATCACGATGAGGACCAAGTAAAGTTGTACCACGAAAAATTTCACGTTGTTTCACAGATTGAAAACTTTCATAGTATACTTCTTTTATTTTCGACAAATCCATTGATTCTGATACATCTACACTTGGTTTATAAACGATTTCTAACTCCTCTAATCCCCTGCTAATTCCGCGATGAATTGGAGCAGCCCATTCTTGTAGTAAATGCAAAAACTCAAAACGTTTTCGCAAAATTTTTGCACCATGCTCAATAAGTTGAAGTGTAAATACATCCAACATCGTTTCCTCGTTTTTACTATTCCCTTGCATCTTCTTAAGTAAATGATTTCGTTGCGTGAGTACCTTTTGATATTGACTTAATTCATACAAATAGACCGGAGCTATTTGTCCAAGTTCCATATCCAAAAAGCGTCTTCGTACTTGAGGGCTTCCTTTTACAAGATTTAAATCTTCTGGGGCAAACATAACAACATTCATTTCACCAATATACTGGCTCAATTTTTGTTGTTCTAACTGATTTAACTTTGCCTTTTTACCTTTTTTTGAAATATTTAATTCTAAGGATACTGAACTATTTCGCCTTTGTAATCTACCTTTTATATTACCATAATCCTCATCCCAACGGATGAGTTCACGATCGTTCGAAGTTCTATGAGATTTCGCCATCGCCAATACATAAATAGCTTCCATCAAATTCGTTTTCCCTTGCGCATTTTCACCAATAATTACATTGACTTTATCCTCAAAGGAAAGCTCTAAATGCTCATAATTGCGATAGTTTTTTAATTGTATTTCTGTAATAAACAAAGGGATCCCCCTTTATGCCTGAACTTGGAAAGTTCCGCTTCCCGGAATTTCAACAATATCATTTGCATATAACTTTCGGCCTCTTCTATTTTCAAGTTCTTGATTCACGTATACTTCATATTCTTGTAAGAACCATTTCACAGCGCCACCTGTATCAATTACATCAGCTAACTTTAAAAATTGTCCTAGTGTAATGTATTCTGTTGAAATCTTAATAAGTTTCATAAAATCGCTCACTTTCTGAAAGTGTTCATTCTTTCATTGTACTAAATAAACTAGCATTAGGAAAGTAATACCCCACAAATCAAATAAGGGTCACTAGTACCTTTACACTAGCAACCCTTAATCCTTACTTAGTAAGTACGGACTGGTAAAATTAATTGGATAATGGAATCATCATTTACTGTGCGAATTAAAAACGGTCTCATCGCTCCAGTAAAACTAACTTTAATTTCTGTACTGTCTAAAGCCTTTAATGCGTCCATCATATATTTTGCACTAAAAGATATTTTTAATTCTTCTCCATCTACATTTTCACATTGAACCTCTTCTACTACTTTTCCGATTTCTGGTGCATTCGAAGAAATCTCTAACATCTGTTGTTCTAATGTCGATAATTTAACAACGTTGTTACGACCATCTCTTGCTAACAGCGACGCACGATCAATCGCTTGTAAAAATTCTTTTGTATTTACAAATATATCAGTTTTACTTTCAGCTGGAATTAAACGCGTTGTATCTGGATAATTTCCTTCTAATAATCTTGAGAAGAATAATAAATGTTTTGTACGGAATAATACTTGATACTCCGTAATAACGATATCTACCATTTCTTCAGATTCATCTAGAATTTTACTTAATTCACTTAAGCTCTTACCAGGAATAACGACATTCGCTTGAAATTCATCGGCAATATTATACCCTTCGATTTTTGCTTTACGAAGTGCTAGTCTGTGACTATCTGTTGCAATACAAGTTAGCTCGCTGTTATATACCTTCCAGTTTACACCTGTCAAGATTGGTCTTGTTTCAGAACTTGAAACTGCAAATACTGTTTGACGAATCATGTGCTTTAGTAAATCTGTTGGAATCTTAAATACATGATGTTCTTCGATTTGTGGTAATAACGGATATTCAGCAGCATCTAAACCATTTAAGTTGAACTCTGATTTTCCAGATTTTATTTTTGTCATAAAATGATTTTCCACAGAAATTTCGACAGTTTCTTTAGGTAATTTTTTTACGATCTCACTAAAATATTTTGCTTGTAAAATAATACTTCCTGATTGTTCAATTTCCACAATTTCTTTTCCAGCATCTTCAACTGGGATAAATGATTCGATAGAGATGTCTGCATCACTACCTGTTAAAGTAACTCCTTCTTCAGTTGCTACAACTTTAATCCCTGTAAGAATTGGAATTGTTGTACGAGAAGAAACTGCCTTCATTACATCTTGTACACTTCTTACAAGATAGTCTTTTTGTATTGTAAAACGCATAACGAAAAACCTCCGGTAAGTATAAGATTTTATTTATTTAATAAAGATAAAAAAGTAGTAGTAATAGTAATAGGGCTTGTGGATATGTGGATAACCCTGTTTAAAGATGTAAAAACAGTCTATCTACATGTGGATAGACTGTGCGTAAAATAAGCTAAGTTATTCACACTATTCAGCTACTACTATTTTAAAATATCCTTAACTTCTTCAACGTGTTTTTGTAATTGAGTATCCGTTTTTAATAGCTTCGAAATTTTTTCGTGAGCATGGATTACTGTTGTATGATCGCGGCCACCAAATTCTTCACCTATTTTTGGCAAAGATGAGTCCGTAAGTTCACGTGATAAATACATCGCAATTTGGCGAGGGAATGCAACGGATTTTGTCCGTTTTTTTGCTTTGAAATCTTCTAATTTTACTTGATAGACGCCCCCAACAGCCTTTTGAATATCAGAAATAGAAATAATTCTAGGTATAGAGTTTGGAATAATATTTTTAAGCGCTTCAGCCGCTAAATCAGCATTCATATCTTTATTAATTAAAGATGAATAAGCTACAACTCGAATAAGTGCACCCTCTAGTTCACGAATATTTGAATCGATTTGATTTGCGATATAAAGCATAACTTCATTTGGTATATCAAGACCTTCTGCTTTTGCTTTTTTACGTAAAATTGCGATTCTAGTTTCTAAATCTGGTGGCGTAATGTCCGTAATTAACCCCCATTCAAAGCGAGAACGAAGGCGATCTTCTAAAGTTGGGATTTCTTTTGGTGGTCTATCGCTTGAAATCACAATTTGTTTACTTTCTTCATGTAACGCATTAAATGTATGGAAAAACTCTTCCTGTGTTTGTTCTTTTCCCGCAAGAAATTGAATATCATCTATCAATAAGACATCTACATTACGATATTTATTACGAAAATCGACAGCTTTATTATCACGAATTGAATTAATAAATTCATTTGTAAATTTTTCAGATGATAAATATACAACTTTTGCATTTGGGTTGTGTTCAATTACATAATGCCCAATTGCGTGCATTAAATGTGTTTTTCCAAGTCCAACGCCCCCGTAAATAAAGAGCGGATTATAGGCTTTAGCTGGTGCTTCAGCTACAGCTAAAGAAGCAGCATGTGCAAAACGATTACCAGAGCCAATAACAAATGTATCAAATGTATATTTTGGGTTTAACATACTCTGTGGTAAGTGATTAGACTCATCATGTGCGTGTTTTTGCTTAACAGAAGGGAGATCTATATCCTCTTCTGCCTGACTTTGGGGAATGATAAAACGAATAGCTAGTTTTGCCCCTGTTAAATCATAAAGTGTTTCGGAGATTAGTTCCGAATAGTGAGATTCTAGCCAGTCACGAGCGAATTCATTTGGAGCTGTAATAGTTAATACATCTTTTTTTAAGTTATGAGCAGTTGTTGATTTTAACCATGTTTCATAACTTGGCTTGCTTACCTTTTTTTCTAATTCTTTTAAGGCACTATTCCATAAATCAGAGATATTTTCCAAAGGTGTCCCTCCTTTACAAAGATGGTAAAAGAATAAGGTTGCGCAACAATTGTACAACCTGTAAATATTTCTAATGCATATTTATACGAAACGTATTTTAAAATATAAAAACGTCGTTAGTATCCGAGATAGAGTTTTCGACAAAATAACAAATGTGGACAACTATTTACCCACATGTGATTTAAACTATCCACATGTTATACACAAATTGTGGATAAAATAAAGGTGTGGAAAACTTATTCAAAGTGAAAACACAACTATAATATCAAAAAAAAGCAGCTATAGCAATGAATTTAAGAAAGTTATCCACAAAATCAATACCTTGTGGAATAAACTTGTCCACAACACGATATACTGTGTAAAAGTAAAAAAAGAGTTTGTGGATATAAAAAAGAGAAAAAATATTTATCCACAAGGAAATATAGGGACTGTGAAAAAGTATGTGAATAGGTTGAAAATGAATATTTGATGAAAATTTCGAGAACCATTGACATTTTCCTATTTGATTTACTATAATTTATTAGACTGTCTTTAACAGATATTCCTCAGGGAGGTGTCATATAATGAAAAGAACTTACCAACCAAATAAACGTAAGCGCAGCAAAGTACATGGTTTCCGCAGCCGTATGAGCACAGCAAACGGACGTAGAGTGCTTGCAGCTCGTCGTCGTAAAGGAAGAAAAGTATTATCTGCGTAGACCACTGAACGTTCAGTGGTCTTTTTTTCTAATAATAATGAGTTTCCGCTGATGAAATACAGGAGTGTCAAATGATATGAAGAAAAAAAATCGTATAAAAAAGAATGATGAATTCCAGGCTGTTTTCCAAAAAGGACAATCAAATGCCAATCGCCAGTTTGTTGTATACAAATTAGATAAAGAAAAACAGCCGCATTTTCGCATTGGTCTTTCTGTTAGTAAGAAAATAGGAAATGCAGTAGTGCGTAATCGAATTAAGCGTATGATTCGCCAATCGATTATAGAATTAAAAGATGAGATAGATTCTGGAAAAGATTTTGTTATAATAGCAAGGAAGCCTTGTGCAGAGATGACATATGAAGAGTTAAAGAAAAGCTTAATTCATGTCTTTAAACGCTCTGGTATGAAAAGAATAAAAAAGTAGCGTAAGGAAATGAATTACACTATATACATACCGAAACAAGGAGGAGCAGGCTTTGAAAAAGAAAATAGGTTTATTAGCCATGGTTATTATGTTAATGGCAATCGCTACCGGTTGTAGTGAAACAAATCAGCCGATTACACCGAAAAGCACTGGGATTTGGAATGAATATTTCGTATACCCGCTTTCTCAGTTAATCACGTATTTTGCAGAATTATTTGGTAGTAATTACGGTTTAGCAATCGTTGTTACAACTCTTATCATTCGTTTTGCATTATTACCATTAATGATTAAACAAACGAAGAGTACGAAAGCAATGCAGGCGTTACAACCAGAAATGGTGAAATTAAAAGAGAAATATAGTTCTAAAGATCAAGCAACACAGCAAAAACTACAACAAGAAATGATGCAGTTATATCAAAAGAATGGTGTAAACCCATTAGCAGGATGTTTACCAATATTTGTTCAGATGCCTATTTTATTCGCATTTTATCATGCGATTATGAGAACAACAGCAATTAGTGAACATACATTTTTATGGTTCGATTTAGGACAGGCGGATCCGTTCTATATCCTTCCAATTGTTGCAGCTATTACGACGTTTATTCAGCAAAAGCTTGCAATGGCAGGAACGGCTGGACAAAATCCGCAAATGGCAATGATGATTTGGCTGATGCCAATTATGATTTTAGTCTTTGCAATTAACTTCCCAGCAGCACTATCATTGTACTGGGTAGTTGGTAATATCTTTGGTATCGCTCAAATGTATATGATCAAAGGGCCTGAAATTAAGGCTAGTAAGGCAGGAGGATCAAGCAAGTGAGTATGATTACTGCTAAAGGACAAACAGTCGAGCTGGCAGTACAAGATGCTTTAAGACAATTAAATGCTTCGAAAGATCGAGTAGATATAAATATTATCGATGAGGGTAAGAGGGGGTTCCTAGGTTTATTTGGGAATCGCCCCGCTGTTGTAGAAGTTGTATTGAAAAAAGATCCAATCCAAGAATGTGAAGAATATTTAAAAAATGTTATTCAAAATATGGGTGTGGAAGTTGAGATTAGAAAAATTGTAAAAGGACGCGAAGTTGAATTTACAATTTCTGGTGAAAACATTGGTGTTTTAATTGGTAAAAGAGGGAATACGTTGAATTCTTTACAGTATTTAACAAAGCTTGTTGCGAACCGTAATACAAAGCAATATATTGGTATTACACTGGATGCTGAAAACTATCGTAGTAAAAGAAAAAATACGTTAGAAACTCTTTCCTATCGATTAGCAAAACAAGTAGTGAGTACGAAAAAAAGAGTTGTTCTAGAACCAATGCCTTCTTTTGAACGGAAAATTATTCACCAAGCATTATCTAATCATCAAAATATCATTACAACTTCTGAAGGGAAAGAACCACATCGGTATGTTGTAATATCTTCCAAGTGACCGGTTACTCAATTGAGTGCCGGTTTTTTTGAGGAGAAAATAAATGTGGATAACTAAAAAACACTAAACTTATCCACTGTGAATAAGTTTAGTGTTTTTTACATAAGGACATAATAAAATGAGTTATTATTCTTTTGTAGATAGGTTCGTTATGGTATCCTAATAATTTAGTGACGGAAAAAATTCATGTTGAAATAGAGATAAATAAGCAAGTGAGGTGAAAGGACATGGAATTTGATACAATTGCCGCAATTTCCACAGCACTTGGGGAAGGTGCAATTGCCATTGTTCGAGTAAGTGGGGATGATGCGATTGAGAAAGTCGATCGTATTTTTAAAGGGAAGGATTTAACACAGGTTTCTTCTCATACAATTCATTATGGTCATATTGTCGATTTAGATACAAATCAAGTTATTGAAGAAGTTATGGTGTCCATTATGCGTGCACCAAGGACTTTTACACGTGAAAATATAGTAGAAATTAACTGTCATGGTGGACTTGTTTCGGTAAATAAAGTATTACAGCTTATTTTAGCGCAAGGAGCACGACTGGCAGAGCCTGGTGAATTTACAAAACGTGCTTTTTTAAATGGACGTATTGATTTGTCACAAGCAGAAGCTGTTATGGACTTAATCCGTGCGAAAACAGATCGTGCTATGAATGTAGCGATTAACCAAATGGAAGGACGATTATCTAAATTAATCGGCCATCTGCGTCAAGAAATATTAGAAACATTAGCTCATATTGAGGTGAATATAGATTACCCAGAATATGATGATGTAGAAGAGATGACGCATAATATTTTAATTGAGAAAGCTACACATGTCCGTGCTGAAATTGCAAAGATATTAGAAACATCGAAGCAAGGAAAGATTTTACGTGAAGGCATTTCTACCGCGATTATCGGTAGACCTAACGTTGGGAAATCATCGCTATTAAATAGTCTTGTTCAGGAGAAAAAGGCAATTGTAACTGATATTGCAGGAACAACTCGTGATGTTATTGAAGAGTACGTTAATGTGCGTGGTGTACCACTTAAACTTATAGATACAGCCGGAATTCGTGAAACGGAAGATATTGTTGAACGAATTGGTGTAGAGCGTTCGAAGGAAATGATGAGCCAAGCAGACTTAGTGTTAATTGTAGTGAACTATAGCGAGGCTTTAACAAATGAAGATGAGGATCTATTCCGTGCCGTACAAGGAAAAGATTTCATTGTCATTGTAAATAAGACAGATTTACCGCAAGAAATTGATATGGAACGTGTTACAGATTTAGCGGTAGGCAATCGTGTTATTACAACATCTTTAATTGAGGAGCAAGGAATAGATGAGCTTGAAAAGGCAATAGCTGATTTATTCTTTGAAGGAACAATTGATTCTGCGGATATGACATACGTGTCTAATGCGAGACATATCGGATTATTAACACAAGCAGGAAGAACAATTAACGATGCAATTGAAGCGATAGAAAATGGTGTTCCGATTGATATGGTTCAAATTGATTTAACAAGAGCGTGGGAAATACTTGGTGAAATTACTGGTGATACTGTCCATGAAAGCTTAATTGACCAATTGTTCTCTCAATTTTGTTTAGGAAAATAAAGTGAAACTTTAATCAGAGATGATTTAGTAAGATTAAGATAGAGGTTATTAGGAGGAATAAACAATGGGATACAATGCCGGTTTATATGATGTCATAGTAATCGGTGCAGGTCATGCAGGATGTGAAGCTGGTCTTGCGGCAGCACGAATGGGCTCAAAAACATTAATGTTAACAATTAACTTAGATATGGTAGCGTTCATGCCATGTAACCCTTCTGTTGGTGGACCAGCAAAAGGGATTGTTGTTCGTGAAATTGATGCATTAGGCGGAGAAATGGGACGCAATATTGATAAAACACATATTCAAATGCGTATGTTAAATACGGGTAAAGGACCAGCTGTACGCGCGCTTCGTGCACAAGCTGATAAATTCTCTTACCAGCATGAATTAAAGAAAACAATTGAAGAAACACCAAACTTAACGTTGTTTCAAGGTCTGGTAGAGCGTTTAATTATTGAAGATGGTGTATGTAAAGGGGTAATTACGCAAGCTGGTGCTGAATACACAGCGAAAACAGTTGTAATTACAACGGGAACATTTTTACGTGGTGAGATTATTATGGGAGATTTAAAATATTCAAGTGGTCCAAATAATCAGCAACCATCTATTACATTATCTGAACACTTAGAGGAACTTGGTTTTGATCTTGTTAGATTTAAAACAGGTACACCTCCGCGTGTAAACAGTAATACGATTGATTATAGTAAAACAGAAATTCAACCAGGTGATGATAAGCCACGTGCTTTCTCTTTTGAAACGACAAAATTTATTATGGATCAAATTCCATGTTGGTTAACGTATACAAGTACAGAAACACATCGTTTAATAGATGAAAACTTACATCGCTCAGCTATGTATTCTGGTATGATTAAAGGAACAGGGCCTAGATATTGCCCTTCAATTGAAGACAAGGTAGTAAGATTTAATGATAAACCACGTCATCAAATTTTCTTAGAGCCAGAAGGACGTAATACACAAGAAGTATATGTACAAGGCTTATCGACGAGCTTACCAGAAGATGTACAGCGTGCAATGCTTAGAACAATTCCTGGCCTGGAAAATGTTGAAATGATGCGTACGGGTTATGCAATTGAATATGATGCAATCGTACCAACTCAACTATGGCCAACACTTGAAACGAAAAAAATTAAAAATTTATATACAGCAGGACAAATTAATGGAACTTCTGGTTACGAAGAAGCGGCAGGACAAGGGCTTATGGCTGGAATTAATGCAGCATGTCGTTCTTTAGGTAAAAAAGAAGTTATTTTAGGTCGCGCTGATGCATATATTGGTGTTTTAATTGATGATCTTGTAACGAAAGGTACAAATGAACCATATCGTTTATTAACGTCTCGTGCAGAATATCGCCTATTATTACGCCATGATAATGCAGATCTTCGTCTAACTGAGGTTGGGCGTGAAATTGGTTTAATTAAAGAAGATCGTTATGAGAGATTTACAAATAAGAAACTACAAATTGAACAGGAGAAGGAACGGTTAGAGAGTATTTTTATTAAACCGCGTCCTGAAGTTCAAGAATTAATTCGTAGTATTGGCGGAAGTGAATTGAAAGATGGAATACGTGCAAGTGACTTATTACGTCGTCCAGAGGTGACATATGAGCATATTCATCTTTTAGTACCAAGTGAAGTAGCATTAAGTGATGAAATTACGGAACAAGTTGAAATTCAGACCAAGTACGAAGGATATATCGAGAAATCTTTACAGCAAGTAGAACGTATGAAGAAAATGGAAAACAAAAAAATCCCTGTGGATATTGATTATGATGCGATTTCTAGCCTTGCCTCAGAAGCAAGACAGAAATTGAAAGATGTTCGTCCGCTTTCAATGGGGCAAGCTTCACGTATTTCTGGTGTAAATCCAGCTGATGTTTCAATTTTGCTTATTTACATTGAACAAGGAAAAATTGCACGAGTATCGAACCAATAACATAGTAAGGAGATATTGCTAGATGAACATAGAACAATTTCAATCTATGCTAGAAGAGAAGGGTATTTCCCTCTCTTCTAGACAGTTAGAGCAGTTCGGAATCTATTTTGAAACATTAGTAGAGTGGAATGAAAAAATGAACTTAACGGCTATTACGGAGAAAGAAGAAGTATACTTAAAACACTTTTTTGATTCTGTTACAGCGGCTTTTTATTATGATTTTTCGAAACCATTTTCTATTTGTGATGTTGGAGCAGGAGCTGGATTCCCAAGTATCCCTTTAAAAATCTGTTTCCCGCACTTAAAAGTAACAATTGTAGATTCATTACAAAAACGTATTAATTTCTTAAATCACTTAGCGCAAAAGTTAGAATTAAGTGATGTTGCATTTTGTCATGATCGTGCTGAAACATTTGGAAAAAAAGAAGGTGTACGTGAAGCATACGATATTGTAATGGCACGTGCAGTTGCACGTCTTTCTGTATTAAGTGAGCTATGTTTACCACTTGTAAAAGTAGGGGGAACATTCATTGCAATGAAAGGTGCAGCGGCTAACGAAGAAATCGAAAATGGCAAATATGCTTTAGAGGTACTTGGCGGAGAATTGAAAGAAATGTCTACGTTCCAATTACCGTTTGAAGAAAGTGAACGTAATATTTTATTAATCGAGAAAAAGCGCAAGACACCAAAGAAATATCCACGCAAACCGGGAACGCCCAATAAATTACCTATTGAAAAATAAATCTTATTAGACGTAAGATTAAATTATATAAATGAAAACGTAAATGTTTCATGGGAAACATTTTATGTAGAACAGTCAATAGGCCTAAAAGGTGGTGGAATATGTATGAAAAATACGTTTTCTCGTTTATTTGGCTTTGGAGATAAAGAGAGCGAATTCGAATTACAAGACGAAAGCCATGAAGAAATAGCTAAAAAGGTATATGAAGAAATACAGGAAATTCCGATAGTAAACATTACCCCTAACCGTTATCAACCACGAACAGTTTTTGACGATGCACGTATTGAGGAGCTAGCATTAACGATTCGTACACATGGGCTTATCCAACCGATTGTTGTGAGACAGTATGAGGATGATAAGTACGAGATTATTGCCGGGGAAAGACGTTTCCGCGCAGCAACAAAGTTAGGGTGGGAAAAAGTTCCTGCAATAATAAAGAATTTAAATGATACTGAGACAGCTTCTGTAGCGTTAATTGAAAATTTGCAACGTGAGGAATTAACAGCAATTGAGGAAGCTGTGGCATATCAAAAGCTGATTGAGTTACATAATTTAACACAAGAAGCATTGGCACAACGACTTGGAAAAGGACAATCGACAGTCGCAAATAAATTGCGATTATTAAAATTGCCTGAAGAAATCAAAAGTGCATTATTAGAAAAAAGTATTACAGAACGGCATGCTCGCGCCCTTATTCCTTTGAAAAATGAGGAATTACAACTGAAGGTTTTACAAGAGATTGTGGAGAAGCAATTGAATGTAAAGCAAACAGAAGAACGAATTGCAAAGTTACTAGAAGAAGTAAAACCAAAGCGCAAAGCGAAGCAAAAAGCAGTAAGTCGAGATGCGAGAATTGCTATGAACACAATTAGACAATCATTACAAATGGTTGCTAATAGTGGTTTGAATGTTAATTCTGCGGAAGAAGAGTTTGATGAATACTATCAAATTACGATTAAAATTCCGAAGAAAAAATAATTACGTGCTAGAGACCTTATCCTATTGGAGAGGTCTCTTTTACTATATTTTCTTGTTAAAGCAAGAAGGAGTTTAGAAATAAATTTTGAAGTTTAATAAGGACGTAAAAGAAAAACTTTTATTTCATGTTACAATAAACGTAATTGTTTCTAGAATAAGAAAGAAAGGTTGAAAGTAGGTGACATCATGGGAAAAATCATTGCTATTGCTAATCAAAAAGGCGGTGTTGGAAAAACAACAACATCCGTTAATTTAGGGGCTGGATTGGCACAAGTAGGAAAAAAAGTCCTTCTCGTAGATATTGATGCTCAAGGAAATGCAACGACTGGTGTAGGGATTGAAAAGTCTGAATTAGATCAATGTATTTATAATGTTCTTGTAGAAGATGCAGATGTTCAAGGTGCCATACGGAAAACCGCAACTGAAAACTTAGATGTTCTACCCGCTACAATTCAATTGGCTGGTGCTGAAATTGAATTGGTACCAACCATTTCCCGGGAAGTACGCTTGCAAAGAGCGTTACAGCCAATTCGTGATGAATATGAGTATATTATTATTGACTGTCCCCCATCATTAGGGTTATTAACGATTAATGCATTAACAGCAGCAGATTCTGTTATTATTCCTGTACAGTGTGAATATTACGCGCTGGAAGGGTTAAGTCAGCTACTAAATACAGTTCGACTTGTGCAAAAGCATTTAAATAAAAATTTAGCAATTCAAGGTGTATTGTTAACGATGTTGGATGCTCGTACAAATTTAGGAATTCAAGTTATAGATGAAGTGAAAAAATACTTTAGGGATAAAGTATATCGTTCGATTATTCCTCGTAATGTTCGCTTAAGTGAGGCACCAAGTCATGGAAAACCAATTATGCAGTATGACGCTAAATCAAGAGGAGCAGAAGTATATTTAGATTTAGCAGAGGAAGTGATTGCAGGTGGCTAAGGGATTAGGAAGAGGAATCAATGTGTTTTTTCCAGATTTAGATGTGAAAGAAGAAGAAACGATTCAGGAGATTATCGTAACTGAATTAAGGCCGAATCCATATCAACCACGTAAGCATTTCAATAAAGAAGCGATTCAGGAATTAGCGGCTTCTATTAAAGAACACGGTATATTGCAACCGTTAATTGCTCGAAAGAGTATTAAAGGATATGAAATAGTTGCAGGTGAAAGAAGATATCGTGCTGCTAAAGAGGCCGGACTTGAGAAAGTGCCTGCTGTTGTAAGGCAATTAAATGAGCAACAAATGATGGAATTTGCTTTGCTTGAAAATTTACAACGAGAAGATTTAAATCCTATGGAAGAGGCAATGGCATATCAGATGTTAATGAACGAGCTAAATGTAACACAAGAACAATTAGCAAAACGTCTTGGTAAAAGCAGACCTTATATCGCAAATTATACTCGTTTGTTAAGCCTCCCTTCATTCGTTCAAGATATGATTGCAAACGGTGAGCTTTCAATGGCTCATGGAAGAACTTTACTTACAATAAAAGATGAAGAACAGTTGAAATCTTTATTGAAACGAATTGAAAAAGAAGGATTGAATGTTCGTCAATTGGAACAAATTGTCCAGGAGATTAATCAACGTGTTTCACGTGAAACACAACAAGTGAAAAAAGAAAGAAATATATTTTTTGTAGAGCGTGAAACGTTTTTAAGAGAAAAGTTTGGTACGGATGTAAAGATTAAAGAAACGAAAAAAGAAAAAGGTAAAATCGAAATCGAATTTTTTAATAAAGAAGATTTAAATCGAATTTTAGAATTATTATCAAAGGAAAATTAAAAAGCAAGCCATCTTATTGTTTATAGATGGTTTGCTTTTTTTAATGCAGATAATTTTTGGTCTGTTTCTTTTATACTTTGTGCAATTACATCAGCCATCTTCATGACTAAACTTAGTCTTGTATTTTGAAGTACGAAAAACTCCATGAAACCATTTAAATTTACGATGCCATGTATGTGTAAATTACCGACTTCAGGTAATTTCTTATTCATCGCAGCTCCAGGTTTACTAGGTCCCTTTCCGGTAGTTATAGAACCGATACTTTGAGATTTCCCTAAACATGCATCAACAGCAATAATAAATGAAGCAGGATTTTCTTTCTGTATATTCTGAATTTTTTCTTCTAAATTTAGCGCGTGTATTGGTTCATCTAGTGTGCCGAATACTTGAAGATTTTTGATTTCAATTTGTTCTAGTTTAGTACCGACTAGCGGACCAAGTGCATCACCGGTGGAGCGGTCTGTTCCGATACAAACGAGAATGAGTGGCATATTAGTCTTAATGGGAATATGAGAAAGTAAGAAATTACTGATTGTCTCGGAGGCTTCTAAGTCATGATGCATAACATTTTGAGTTTCTTTTTCAAAAAAAGGTAAGCGAAAACTTCTAATATTCATGAAGCACCCATCCTTTTAATAAATTTTCACAATATGTTATATGTTGTGTGAAATGGAAAATTATAAGTGCATACTTTTTACAAACTGTGAATGAAAACGGAAATAATAGTACTAGTATATATATATTCGTCTCATTTTATACCTGAATAGAAGTTAACAAATGGAATTAAAGTTATAAATTTTTTTCAGAAATCAGAGAGAGTTCTGATACAATAAGAAGGATAACTATAAAAGAAATTTTAGCTGGAGAGGTAGAGGGACATGGATTTAGCGTTGAAATGGTTTGAGTCCATTGATTGGACGAATATAGGTGTAAAATCACTACAAATAGTCGTTATTTTAATACTTGGTGCAATCGTTGTGCGAGTTGCAAGAGCAATTGTACGAAATGCGTTTCGCATGGGAAGTCGTTCACCGATTCAAATTTCAGAACGTCGTACAGTTACGGTAGCAAAATTGCTTGAAAATATTGTGGCATATGTTGTTATGTTTATTATGTTAATAGCGATTTTAGGTGTATTTGAAATTAATGCATCAGGTTTATTAGCGGGTGCCGGGGTAATTGGTTTGGCAGTCGGATTTGGTGCTCAAAGTTTAGTGAAAGATGTCATTACAGGACTATTTATTTTGCTGGAAGATCAGTTTTCGGTAGGTGACTATGTAAGAATTGGTCAATTTGAGGGAGTCGTTTTAGAAATTGGACTTCGTACAACGAAAGTAAAGAGTTGGACAGGTGAAATTCATACTTTGCCAAATGGAAGTATCATTCAAGTTACTAATTTTTCAGTTAGTAATAGTGTCGCATTTGTTGATGTATCCATTTCATATGAGAGTGACATAGTGAAAGCAGAGCAAGTCATTGAAGATTTATTAGTTGAGCTTCCTGAAAAATATGAGAAGATGATAGCGACTCCTCAACTATTAGGTGTTCAAACGTTAGCTGCATCTGAGGTTGTATTACGCGTTATTGCTGAGGTAGAACCGATGCAGCATGCAGTTATTGCGAGGGCTCTTCGCAAAGAGATTAAAAATCGTCTTGATTTACATGGTATTGAAATTCCATACCCACGTATGGTTTTATATAGTCGCGAAGAATTAGTTAGTGAAAAAGCAATTTAATAGTGGGAGGGATTTAGAGAATGGAGCAAAAGCAATATAACTTGTACGATGTTGTGGAAATGAAGAAAGCCCATCCATGTGGTGAAAATCGCTGGAAGATTATTCGTATGGGAATGGATATCCGCGTTAAGTGCGAGGGGTGTGACCATTCGGTAATGATTCCTCGAAGAGAGTTTGATCGCAAGGTGAAAAAAATACTTGTGAAGCACGAAGAATAGTGAAAAAGCAACAGCTGCAGTAGACAGCCGTTGCTTTTTTTCATTTGGTGGAAACTTGTCATTTTTTTCGTTACTATCTATAATGATGAAAGATTGAGACATAGGAGTGAAAAATATGGGATTAACGGCTGGGATTGTTGGATTACCTAACGTAGGTAAGTCCACTTTATTTAATGCAATTACACAAGCAGGAGCAGAATCTGCGAACTATCCATTCTGTACAATCGATCCAAACGTAGGGATTGTAGAAGTACCAGATGAGCGTCTAAATAAATTAACGGAATTAGTAGAACCGAAAAAAACTGTTCCGACTGTATTTGAATTTACTGATATTGCAGGTATCGTAAAAGGTGCGAGTAAAGGTGAAGGGTTAGGAAATAAATTCTTATCTCACATTCGTCAAGTAGATGCAATTTGCCAAGTTGTTCGTTGTTTTGAAGATGAAAATATTACGCACGTTTCAGGAAAAGTAGATCCAATTGATGACATTGAAACAATTAACTTAGAACTAATCTTAGCGGATTTGGAATCTGTTGATAAGCGTATCGAACGAGTTGCGAAGTTAGCAAGACAAAAAGATAAAGAAGCTGTATATGAGCATGAAATTTTAGTTCGTTTAAAAGAAGCTTTTGAAGAGGGAAAACCAGCTCGTACTGTTGAATTTACAGAAGAGCAAATGAAGATTGTTAAAGGCCTTCATTTACTTACAACGAAAGAAATGCTATATGTAGCAAACGTAAGTGAAGATGATATTATGGATCCTTCTGACAATAAATATGTACAAATGGTAAAAGAATTTGCAGCAAATGAAAATTCTCAAGTAATCGTTGTATGTGCAAAAATCGAAGAAGAAATCGCTGAGCTAGACGAGGAAGAGAAAAAAGTATTCCTTGAAGAACTAGGCATTGAAGAATCTGGTTTAGATCAATTAATTCGTGCTGCATATGATTTATTAGGACTTGCTACTTACTTCACAGCTGGTGTGCAAGAAGTACGTGCATGGACGTTTAAACAAGGTATGAAAGCACCACAATGTGCTGGTGTAATTCATACAGACTTTGAGCGTGGATTTATTCGTGCGGAAACAGTTTCTTATGATGATTTAATGACAAACGGTTCTATGACAGCTGCAAAAGAAGCTGGAAAAGTACGTTTAGAAGGAAAAGAGTATATCGTAAAAGACGGAGATGTTATGCACTTCCGCTTTAACGTTTAATTTAATATTTCCTAGGAAAAATAAAGATATGAACTTGGCAAATATATTATATGTTTGCCAAGTTTTTTACGTATTGGTGAGTTGATTCATATAACTTACTATGATATAATCTAAACTCGTGAGTAATTACTATAAATTAATTGCTCCTTGCCCATTATGGGCCGTTTAGACCAAAAGGAGGTGAAAGTGTAATGAGAAAGTACGAAATTATGTACATCATTCGTCCTGGCGTTGAAGAAGAAGCTCAAAAAGCTTTAGTTGAACGTTTTGCAGGTGTTTTAACAAACAATGGTGCAGAAATCATTAACACGAAAGAGTGGGGTAAGCGTCGTTTAGCTTACGAAATCAACGACTTACGTGAAGGTTTCTACATGATCTTAAACGTGAACTCTAACTCAGAGGCGATTAACGAATTCGACCGTTTAGCTAAGATCAACGAAGATATCCTTCGTCATATCGTTGTTAAAGAAGAAGAAAAATAATTGATATATAAGGGAGAGTGGTTCGATTGATGAATCGTGTTATCCTCGTTGGTCGTTTAACTAAGGACCCTGACTTACGTTACACGCCCAATGGTGTTGCAGTAGCTACTTTTACGTTAGCTGTGAATCGCGCATTTGCGAATCAACAAGGTGAGCGTGAAGCTGACTTTATTAATTGTGTAATATGGCGTAAACAAGCAGAAAACGTGGCAAATTATTTGAAAAAAGGTAGCCTAGCAGGCGTAGACGGACGTCTTCAAACTCGTAATTACGATGGACAAGATGGTAAACGTGTATATGTAACAGAAGTTCTTGCGGAGAGCGTACAATTTTTAGAGCCGCGTAATGGCGGTGGGGAGCAACGTGGTTCATTCAATCAGCAACCATCAGGAGCTGGTTTCGGTAACCAAAGCTCTAACCCATTTGGTCAATCTAGTAATTCAGGTAACCAAGGTAATCAAGGTAACTCTGGATTTACGAAGAATGACGATCCATTTTCGAATGTTGGTCAACCGATTGACATTTCGGACGACGATTTACCATTTTAATGGTGTGAATCGGCTATTTTTAACAAAGAATGGAGGGAATAGACATGGCAGGACGCAAAGGTGGACGTGCGAAGCGTCGTAAGGTGTGTTTCTTCACATCTAACGGCATCACTCGCATTGACTATAAAGATGTTGATTTATTAAAACGTTTCGTTTCTGAGCGCGGTAAAATTTTACCTCGTCGTGTAACAGGAACAAGCGCGAAATACCAACGCAAACTTACAGTTGCAATTAAACGTGCTCGTCAAATGGCACTTTTACCATATGTTGGTGAATAATAGCGTATGAAATGCACAGTAGAGTCGGACTCTACTGTGCATTTTGCTATGCTTTTCTTTTTGAAAGAGAGGTTAAAATGTGAAACAAGCAAGGTTTATTACCGAAGGCGCAGCGTTATTGGCTGTATATGCAATGTTATTGCTCATATCTATGTATGTTCCGATTTTGGGTACAGTTGTAACATTTGTATTGCCGTTACCATTTATATTGTTAACGATAAAATATGGTGTACCTAATGCCTTTGTGATTTTTACAGCAGCATTTTTCATTGCTGTTATTGTGGGTCAACCAATAGGTCTAGTAAAGACAATTATGTTTGGGTGTACGGGTATTGTTTTAGGATACATGTATAAAAAACAAAGAAAGCCGTTAGAAATTTTGATAGCAGGGACACTTGCATACTTAATCGGTATTATGCTCATTTATGTTGTGAGTATAAAATTTTTCAACATAGATTTAATACAGAAAATGCAAAATATGTTTAATGAAAGTGTAGTACAAAGTGAAAAGATAGCAAATGCTGCTGGTATGCAGGTTAGTAAGAAACAAAAAGATTTATTCGCACAAATGAATGATATATTACAAACGATACTCCCGAGTATACTTGTAATGGTTTCTGTGTGTCTTTCTTGGATTACGGTTATGATATCAGGTAGTGTTTTGAAAAAGTTAAAGCATGAAGTAACACTTTGGCCTAAATTTAAAGACATACAATTGCCAAAGAGTATTATTTGGTATTACGTCATATTTATTTTGTTAGCAACTTTTATAAAGGTAGAACCAACATCATATTTACATATGGTATTTTCTAACCTATATGTAATCTTTGCACTATTGCTCGTACTGCAAGGTCTGACATTTATCGCCTTTTTAGCACATAGAAAAGGATTTACTAAAGGTGTTCCTATTATTAGTTTTATTGTCTGCATGTTTATTCCGATGATGTTTCCTCTTGTGACAATCTTAGGTATAATTGATTTAGGGATTTCATTGCGTTCTAAAATAGGGGAATAAAATAATATTCCTTACACTATTTTAATTTGTTTAACTAACTGGAAAGTGAGTTAGTTTTACTTTATAGGAGTTGTATACATGCCTGAATTTTATAAGAAACAGTGGTTTTTATATCCTGTTTACGTATTGGCATTTTTTGTGTTGGTGCTAATCTCGATTCTCTGTTATTTTCACTTAATTATGGGGATAGCTGCCTTTTTTATTTTTAGCATCGTTTTCTTTTTAGTTATACGATTTGAACTTAACTTTCAAAGGAATTTTGAAAAGTATACGACAGATATGATTACTAGGGTAAAAAAAGTGAGTAACGAAGCATTCAACCAGATGCCAATCGGTATATTGTTATACAATAAGGAGTATGGGATTGATTGGGCAAATCCTTACTTGTCTTCATGTTTGGGGCAACACGCATTAGCTGGGTGGCATCTGTACGATGTATCAGAAACATTACTCCTTTTTATTAAAGGAGAGACTTCTGACGATATAGTATCTTTAAATAGTCGAAAGTTCCGTGTGTTTGTAAGGAAAGAAGAAAAACTAATTTATTTTTTTGATGTAACTGAGCAAACAGAAATTGAAAAGATGTATGAAGATCAACGCACTGTTTTAGCTGTTATTTATTTAGATAACTATGATGAAGTTACACAAGGATTAGATGACCAATTACGTACGAATATAACAAGTCTTGTGACGTCACGTCTAAATGAATGGGCCGTTAAGTATGGTGCATATTTGAAACGTGCATCTTCAGAAAGATTCTTCGTTGTACTAAATGAAAGTATTTTAGCGCAAATGGAGAAAGGGAAATTTAGTATTTTGGATCAAGTGCGTGAAGAAACATCAAAAAGGAATATACCACTTACATTAAGTGTTGGTGTTGGCTCAGGTGATTTACCTTTATCAGAGCTTGGAGCGATGGCACAATCTGGTTTAGACCTTGCATTAGGACGAGGAGGAGACCAAGTAGCTATTAAACAAGCAACTGGTAAAGTTAAGTTTTACGGTGGTAAGACGAATCCGGTTGAAAAGCGTACTCGTGTACGTGCTAGGGTTATTTCGCATGCATTAAAGGATTTAGTATTAGAGAGCAGTAATGTCATTATAATGGGGCATAGAGCTCCTGATATGGATGCGATTGGTGCAGCGATTGGTATTTTAAAGGTAGCTCAATTAAATGAGCGCAAAGGATATATTGTATTAGATGAAAATGATTCTGATAAAGGAATCAAGCGTTTGATGGATAAAGTGAAACAAAATGAAGAGTTATGGTCACATTTTATTACACCAGGGCAAGCGATGGAATTTGCAAATGATGATTCATTACTTGTTGTTGTTGACACGCATAAACCTTCAATGGTGATGGAGGAAAAACTGTTACACAAGATTGAAAATGTAGTAGTTATTGACCATCATCGCCGCGGGGAAGATTTCATTGAAGATCCATTACTTGTTTATATGGAGCCATACGCTTCTTCAACGGCAGAGCTTGTTACAGAATTACTTGAGTATCAACCGAAAAATTTAAAGATGACAATGTTAGAAGCAACGGCATTGTTAGCTGGTATTATTGTTGATACGAAAAGTTTTACATTCCGTACAGGCGCTCGTACATTTGATGCCGCTTCTTATTTACGCTCGCATGGCGCAGACACTGTACTTGTACAAGAACTTTTAAAAGAAGATATGGGTCAGTATTTACGAGTTGCAAAAGTCATTAAAAATGCGTACATTTATAAAAATGGAATTGCGATTGCTAAAGTTGATGGTGATGAATATTATGACCAAGTACTTATTGCACAATCAGCAGACACATTATTGACAATGACAGGTATCATTGCATCGTTTGTTATTGCAAAACGTGGAGAAAATTTCATTGGAATTAGTGGTAGATCTTTAGGTGAATTGAATGTACAGCTAATTATGGAGAATTTAGGAGGTGGCGGGCACTTAACAAATGCAGCCACACAAATGAAAAATGTTACAGTAGATGAAGCGGAGGAGAAGCTTCGATTTGTTATTGATGACTATTTACAGGGAGGCACACAATCATGAAAGTAATTTTTCTAAAAGACGTAAAAGGTAAAGGTAAAAAAGGAGAAATAAAAAACGTACCAGACGGTTATGCAAATAATTTCTTACTAAAACAGGGGTTAGCTGCCGAAGCGACAAACAGCAGTATGAAAACTTTAGATGCTCAAAAGCGCAAAGAGGAAAAAGATGCAGCAGCAGAAGTTGAGAATGCAAAAGAGCTGAAAGAAACATTAGAGAAATTAACTGTAGAAGTAAAGGCGAAATCTGGAGAAGGTGGCCGCTTATTTGGTTCTATCACGAGTAAACAAATTGTAGATGTAATGCAAAAATCACACAAGATTAAACTTGATAAACGTAAATTTGAAATGGATGATGCAATCCGTGCATTAGGTTATACAAACGTCAATGTGAAATTGCATCCGCAAGTAACAGCAACAGTAAAAGTTCATGTTAGTGAACAATAAAAATAAATTAAGCAAGGAGGATTGCGCATGAGTGATGTAATGGCTGATCGTACCCCTCCGCATAATATAGAAGCTGAGCAGGCAGTCTTAGGTGCCATATTAATTGATCAGGATGCGTTAACGTCAGCATCGGAACTATTGGTACCTGACTCATTTTATCGAACGAAACATCAAAAGATTTTTGAAGTCATGCTTGGGTTGTCTGATAAGGGAGAACCAATCGACTTAGTAATAATGACATCAGCGATGGCTGATCAAGGATTACTAGAAGAAGTTGGTGGGGTTTCTTATCTAGCAGAGTTAGCAGAAGTTGTTCCAACAGCTGCTAACGTAGAATATTATGCACGCATCATCGCTGAAAAGGCACTTTTACGTCGTTTAATTCGAACGGCGACTCATATTGTATCGGATGGATACGAGCGAGAAGATGATGTGGATGGCCTTTTAAATGAGGCTGAGAAAAAAATATTAGAAGTATCTCACCAAACAAATGCAAAAGCATTCCAAAACATTAAAGATGTTCTTGTAGATGCTTATGATAAAATTGAACTTTTGCATAATCAAAAGGGTGAAGTTACCGGGATACCAACTGGATTTACTGAATTAGATAAGATGACCGCAGGTTTTCAGCGAAATGATTTAATCATCGTGGCGGCGCGTCCATCGGTAGGAAAAACTGCATTTTCACTAAATATCGCACAAAACGTAGCGACGAAAACTGATGAAAATGTAGCGATTTTTAGTTTAGAGATGGGCTCTGATCAGCTTGTTATGCGTATGCTTTGTGCAGAAGGAAATATTGATGCACAAAGACTTCGTACCGGTTCATTAACTTCTGATGATTGGGCGAAATTAACAATGGCGATGGGTAGCCTTTCTAATGCTGGTATATATATTGATGATACACCAGGGATTAAAGTAAATGAGATTCGAGCAAAATGTCGTAGATTAAAGCAAGAGCAAGGTCTTGGGATGGTTTTGATTGACTATTTACAGCTTATTCAAGGAAGTGGGAAATCAGGAGAAAACCGTCAGCAGGAAGTATCTGAGATTTCTCGTACATTAAAAGGGATTGCACGTGAATTACAAGTACCTGTTATCGCCTTGTCGCAGTTATCTCGTGGTGTAGAATCCCGTCAAGATAAACGTCCGATGATGTCTGACATTCGTGAATCAGGAAGTATCGAGCAGGATGCTGACATTGTAGCCTTCCTATATCGTGAAGATTACTATGACCGTGAAACAGAAAATAAAAATACAATTGAAATTATCATTGCAAAACAACGTAATGGTCCGGTAGGTTCAGTAGAGCTTGCGTTTGTTAAGGAATTTAATAAATTCGTCAACTTAGAACGCCGCTTTGAGGATGGACATGCACCGCACGCATAAAGGCAGTATAAAAAAGAAACACATTTCTTATAATAAGATGTGTTTCTTTTTTTTTATATGAAAGATAGGGCTTTCATAAGGTGAATATGTAATTCTTACGAACGAAAACGTTTTTCGATAAAAAAATGTTCGCTTTTTGGTTGACTTCTCTTTCTGTTTTGGTACAATTATATTGTTTGAATAGATCGTTTGAAAATTGCGGAGGTGCTTTAATAATGTCTTCAGTAGTAGTTGTAGGAACACAATGGGGCGACGAAGGAAAAGGTAAAATCACTGATTTTCTTTCTGAGCATGCGGAAGTAGTTGCAAGATATCAAGGTGGAAATAACGCGGGACATACAATTGTTTTCGGCGGAGTTAAATATAAATTACACTTAATTCCATCTGGTATTTTCTATAAAGAGAAAATTTGTGTAATCGGAAATGGCTTAGTAGTAGATCCGAAAGCATTACTTGAAGAGTTGAAATACTTACACGATCGTGGTGTAAGTACTGATAATTTACGTGTAAGTAACCGTGCGCACGTTATTTTACCTTATCACTTAAAACAAGATGAATTAGAAGAAGCGAGTAAAGGTGATAACAAGATTGGTACAACGAAAAAAGGTATCGGTCCTGCATATATGGATAAAGCTGCTCGTATTGGTATCCGTATGGCTGATCTTTTAGACCGTGAAGCATTTAAAGAGAAGCTTGAACGTAATTTAGTGGAGAAAAATCGTTTGTTTGAAAAAATGTACGATACAGAAGGTTTCAGCGTAGAAGAAATCTTTGAAGAGTACTTCGAATACGGACAACAAATCGCACATTACGTATGCGATACATCTGTCGTATTAAATGATGCACTAGATAACAATAATCGTGTATTATTTGAAGGTGCACAAGGTGTTATGCTTGATATCGACCACGGTACGTACCCGTTCGTTACATCTTCTAACCCAATTGCTGGTGGTGTAACAGTTGGAACTGGAGTTGGTCCTGCGAAAGTTACTCGCGTTGTAGGTGTATGTAAAGCATATACAAGCCGTGTTGGTGATGGTCCATTCCCTACTGAACTTAATGATGAAATCGGTCACCAAATTCGTGAAGTTGGTCGTGAATACGGAACAACAACGGGTCGTCCACGCCGTGTAGGTTGGTTCGATAGCGTTGTTGTAAGACATGCACGTCGTGTTAGTGGTTTAACAGATTTATCATTAAACTCTATCGATGTATTAACAGGTATTCCAACTGTTAAAATTTGTGTTGCTTACAAATGCAATGGCGAAGTTATCGATGAAGTTCCAGCTAACTTAAACATTTTAGCGAAATGTGAGCCTGTATATGAAGAGCTTCCAGGTTGGACAGAAGATGTTACTGCTGTGAAATCATTGGATGAGCTTCCTGAAAATGCAAGAAAATACGTAGAGCGTGTTTCTGAATTAACAGGAATCCAATTATCTATGTTCTCGGTTGGACCAGATCGTAATCAAACAAATATCGTTCGTAACGTATACGAAGCTTAATTGATATAAAAAATTGATTTTTTTAAGAAAAAACTCATATTTTTATGAGTTTTTTCTTATTTTTTATAAAAAAATAAGAAAAGGTATTGCAAAAATGAAAGATAGCATGTTATGATATGTCTTGTCGTCACGAAAATATGACGTTGGTGAGTATGAGCCATTAGCTCAGTTGGTAGAGCATCTGACTTTTAATCAGAGGGTCGAAGGTTCGAATCCTTCATGGCTCACCATTTTATTTTTCGTGGCCCGTTGGTCAAGTGGTTAAGACACCGCCCTTTCACGGCGGTAACACGGGTTCGAATCCCGTACGGGTCATGTTTTTTTATGTTCATTTTTGGTCCCGTGGTGTAGTGGTTAACATGCCTGCCTGTCACGCAGGAGATCGCCGGTTCGACCCCGGTCGGGACCGCCACTTTTGTTTATACCACCATTAGTGGTTTTATATATAGTTTTGGCTCGGTAGCTCAGTCGGTAGAGCAGAGGACTGAAAATCCTCGTGTCGGCGGTTCGATTCCGTCCCGAGCCACTCTCAGGATATTAAGTGGGCCCACTTAATATCCTTTTTATTTTGTCCAGTTTTACAAATGTGGGTAGTTATTTTACAATAGAATGAGGAGCCTCTAGCAGTTGAAGCTAGAGGTTTTTCTATAGATCGTATAGGATTCCGTGTAAAAGTGGATGATACATGAGTCTATGAGAATAGAGGAGAAATACTTAGACTAAGATTGTTGTCATATAGGAACATACTATAGAAACACCAATATGTTTGAGGATTATTGATCATATTTTTATAAGGAGGAAATAGACGATGATGGGAAAGAAAATTTTAGTAGTTGATGATGAAAAGCCAATTGCGGATATTTTGAAGTTCAACCTAGAAAAAGAAGGTTTTGAAATTGTAATGGCGCATGATGGTGATGAGGCGATTGAAAAAGCAAATGAAGAACAGCCAGATATGGTTTTATTAGATATTATGTTACCGGGAAAAGACGGTTTAGAGGTATGTCGTGAAATACGTAAAAGCTCAGAAATGCCAATTATTATGCTTACAGCAAAAGACTCTGAAATTGATAAAGTATTAGGGCTTGAGCTTGGGGCAGATGATTATGTAACGAAGCCATTTAGTACGAGGGAGTTACTTGCTCGTGTGAAAGCGAATTTACGTCGCCATCAGCAGGGTGGTGCTGCAGAGAAAGAAGAAAATACCGAAATGGTTATTGGACCAATCGTTATCAATTCGAACGCTTATAGTGTAACAAAGCGTGAAGAAAGCATTGAGCTTACACATCGTGAATTTGAATTACTACATTATTTAGCGAAGCATTTAGGTCAAGTTATGACCCGTGAACATTTATTACAAACAGTTTGGGGTTATGATTATTTTGGAGATGTACGTACAGTAGATGTAACAGTACGTCGTTTACGCGAAAAAATTGAAGATAATCCAAGTCATCCTACTTTAATTGTAACTAGACGTGGGGTAGGGTATTACTTGCGTGACCCAGAACAGGAATAGTATATGAAGAAAGTTGGTTTTTTTCAATCTATTCATTTAAAATTTGTGCTCATATATATGCTGTTAATATTAATAGCAATGCAAGTAATTGGTGTATATTTCGTTAGGGAATTAGAAAAAAGCCTTGTAAAAGGTTTTCAAGATTCCTTAACGCAGCAAACAAATTTACTTTCTTATAACCTGAAGCAAGAGTTTGTAAAAGAACGTCCTAAAGCAGACTCAGTAGATAAAGCTATTAATGATTCGATTCAAAAACTTGCATCGGATCGTAAGAAAGATATTCAAGAAATAAGTGTAATTGATTCTACTAAAAAATTAATGGCAATTTCAGACGCGTCTAAGCAAAATAAAGTAGGACGAACGTCAGCAGACACAGCTGTACAACGGGTAATGGTACAAAAAAAACCAGAGTCAAAGGTTGAGAAAGACGTGAAAACAGGTCATCGGGTTCAAGTGATGATTACTCCTATTCTAAAAGAGCAAGAAGGAGAGGTACTTGGCGTCATTCGTATTGTTGCATCTATGGAAGATGTGTATAAACAAATGAAAGATATAAACCAAATTTTCGCGACGGGGACAGTAATTGCTTTACTAGTAACAGCTGTACTTGGGATTTTGTTGGCTCAAACAATTACAAGACCAATTTCAGATATGCGGAGACAAGCAATTGAAATGGCAAAAGGAAATTATTCGAGAAAAGTAAAAGTGCATAGCCATGATGAAATTGGACAACTAGCATTATCTTTCAATAATTTATCAAAAAAATTACAACAAGCCCGCTCTTCAACAGAGAGTGAAAGGCGCAAATTATCATCTGTTTTATCACATATGACAGATGGAGTAATTGCTACTGATCGAAAAGGTGACATCATTTTATTAAATGATCCTGCGGAAAAAATGTTAAATGTTTCGCGTGAAACGGCATTAGATCAATCTGTCTTAGAAGTGTTAGGGATACAAGAAGAATTTACGCTGGATCATTTATATGAAGAACCTGATTCAGTTTTATTAGATTTTAGTACGAGGAATGAACCATATATTTTACGTGCTAGTTTCTCTGTCATTCAAAAAGAAACAGGGAAGGCAAATGGTTTAATTGCTGTATTATATGATGTAACGGAGCAGGAGCGTATAGAGCGAGAGCGTCGTGAGTTTGTTGCGAACGTATCTCATGAGCTAAGAACACCGTTAACAACGATGCGCAGTTACTTAGAAGCACTTACGGATGGGGCATGGCAAGATCCGAATATCGCACCGCAATTTTTAACGGTTACACAAGAAGAAACAGAAAGAATGATTAGACTTGTAAATGCGTTGTTACAACTATCTAAACTAGATAGTACAGAACATCGCTTAATGAAGGAATGGGTCGACTTTACTGATTTCTTTAATAACGTTATCGATCGCTTTGAAATGTCTAAAGAGCAAAATGTAAGCTTCAAACGATCTTTCTCTAAAAAATCTCGATTTATTGATATGGATACAGACAAAATTACACAAGTTTTATATAACATTATTTCCAATGCATTAAAATATTCGCCAGAAGGTGGCACAGTAACATATCGCCTGCGTGACCGTGGTGAGTTATTAGAAATTAGTGTGAGTGATCAAGGAATGGGTATCCCGAAGGAAAATGTAGATAAAATATTTGAACGTTTTTACCGTGTAGATAAAGCGCGTTCGAGACAAATGGGTGGTACAGGTCTTGGATTAGCCATTGCGAAAGAAATGATTGAGGCACACGGCGGCTCAATTTGGGCGAAAAGTGAGGAAGGAAAAGGAACAACTATTTATTTCACACTGCCAATGGCAACTGATGAAGAGGACGATTGGGAATGAGTATGGAAAACTTTAAAACAATAGTTTTAATTAATTTAGTTGTTATTAGCCTATTTCTTACTTTTAACTTATGGACATATGTTCCTGATTCTACCTCGATACAAAATGCAAAATTTGTTCAAGGTAATGAAGAGATAAATCCAATAAAACTTTCGGAGGTTGTTCGCCCATCCTCTGTAATCGTTCATAAAGAGAAAAATCATTATGTGAGTGAAAACAAGAGTAATGTGGATTTAATTTATAGAATTCTTGAAAATGGAGAGTTACATGATTTAAAGGAAATAACAGGGACAGTTCCTAAAGGTGATTTTCTTTCGTATGTACATGGAGAAGAAAAAATTGAATTTGTTTTTCCTACAAACATTCCACTGGGTACGATTAAAAGTATGTTTAATTTTAAAGATAAAAACATAGAAGGTAATAGGAGTTTCAATCGTATTATAATTGACCCTTCTCGAAGTAAGGACCAAGAAATTAAAATTAGTTTTGTTTCCTATGATACTTATCCTTATCGTAAAATATATGAAGCAAAATTGAGTGGTGTTTACGTAAAGGATGTTATAAATGCTCAAAATCAACTTATAACAGTAGCGAGGCCGTATTTTGAATATCAAATAAGTGATAGAAAAAAACTTTACTTACCAGATGGAATTACGGAATTAAGTGAGGTAGAGTATTTTGGAGCTAGGTTAGATGAGGATACATTTAAAAATGCATTATTTAGTGATCCACGTTATTTAAGCCCTATTTCTGAGAAATCAAAGAAAACATTTACAGATGGTATACGTTCTATGGAAATTGATCAGTCAAATGCAATGTTGAAATATAAAAACTCCGCTGTACATAGTGATGAATCTATGGATAATGCAGCACTTTTACAAAAAAGTTTTGACTTTGTAAGTGGGCATAGTGGTGCGTTAAAGCTCTATCGTTTTGATTATATTAATAAGGGGAAAACGTCCTTCCGTTTTTATGAGGATGGGTTGCCTGTATTTAATAGCGATGGAATGGCGGAATTAAAGCAAGCATGGGGTTCAGGTGAAATCATGCAGTATGAAAGATCCTTTTTTGATCCAAGTTTCAAATTACCTAGAAAACAACTAACAACTTCTCTCGCATCGGGTCGTACAGTGATGACATCATTAGAGAATAATCCGCAAATTGATAAAAATTCAATTCAGGATGTTGGAATTGGTTATAAGTTATCATTGGAAGATTCCATTAACGAAGGAAAAAACATTATTTTAAAGCCAATATGGTATGTAAAATGTGAAGAAAATGGTAAGCAAAAAATATTTGAATGGAGTGAGGGGGGACTAAATGGATTGGGATCGAATTAAAACCATATTTATTGTGACCTTTTTTGTTTTAGATCTCTTTCTTATCTTTCAGTTCATTCAAAAGCAAGATAGTAATCAATTGGAACTTGTGACAGAAACAAAAATTGATCAACAATTAAAAGAGTCTAAAATTACTATGGGGAGTTTTCCTAAAGAGCCGAAAAAAGAGTCGTTTATTATGGCGAAAAATAAAAGCTTTAAGGAAGAAGATGTGCAGTCTTTAAAAAATCAAACAGTGCATCTGCAAGAAGAATATAAGATAGAAAGTAAGTTGAAAGAACCATTTCTAAATGCAAAATCGCTATCAAAGGACAAGTATAATGATTTCTTAAAAAACTACGTGCTTGATGGGCAGAAATACGAGTTTGGGGCAATGAAAGATTCAAAAATTTATTTCTTTCAAAAGTATAAGGATAAGCCGATTTTCTACAACAATCATGCAATGATTGTTGTAGATTTGAATGAAAAAAATGAGCTTGTTTCGTATACACAAACAATGTTAACGGATTTGAAGGAAATGGGCGAAAGTGAAAAAACGAAAGAACAAGAAATTATCACTGCTCAAACAGCTTTAGAAAATATATATGTAAAAAATAAAATTGCAGAAAATACGCACGTGAAAGAGGCGCAGATTGGATATGCGACTCTAGCTGAATCTTCTTCTAATATACAAGTGCTTGCTCCAACGTGGAACTTAAAGACAGAGCAGAAAAAGGACTATTTTGTGAATGCAATTGAAGGACAAGTTATGGAATTAGGGGAAACTCAAGTGCCGGAAGAACATAATGGAGTGAGAAAGAATGAGTATGCACTTTAGTGTACTTGCAAGTGGAAGTACAGGGAATATGCTATATGTAGGAACAGATGAAAAAAAACTGCTTGTCGATGCAGGTTTAAGTGGTAAAGCGACAGAGGCTTTATTTAAACAAGCTGAACTGAATATAAATGACATATCAGGTATTCTTGTAACACATGAGCATAGTGATCACATTAAAGGATTAGGTGTATTGGCGCGTAAATATGATTTACCTGTTTATGCGAACGAGAAAACATGGAATGCAATGGAACATTTAATAGGTAATATCCCAACTGATCAAAAATTCATTTTCTCAGTAGGAGACGTGAAAACATTTGGGGATATTGAAGTTGAATCATTTGGTGTTTCTCATGATGCGGCGGAACCGATGTTTTACGCTTTTCATAACAATAATAGAAAGTTAGCTCTTATTACAGATACGGGCTACGTAAGTGACCGTATGAAAGGTGTTATTAAGGGAGCAAATACTTTCGTGTTTGAAAGCAATCATGATGTGGAAATGCTTCGTATGGGACGCTATCCATGGAGCATTAAGCGACGTATTTTAAGCGACGTTGGCCACGTTTGTAATGAGGACGCTGCATTAGCGATGGCTGATGTTATTACAGATGAGACAAAACACATTTATTTAGCACATTTAAGCTTAGATAATAACATGAAAGAATTAGCGCGTATGTCTGTATCACAAGTATTAGAAGAAAAAGGTTTTGGGGTTGGAAAATCCTTTGAAATACATGATACAGATCAAAAAGTGCCTACGAAAATTCAATACGTATAATTCTTCATTTTAGTAAACAATAAAGGTGAATATAGTTGTTTTCAGGAAGATAGGTGAACAAATATGTCCTTTATTGATGAAGAAAAATATCGTATTAAACGTGCAGGCAAAAAGAAACATAAAGGTATTGTCATTTCTAGCATAGCGGGAACGATTGTAGGGGCTTCATTATTTGCATTTGGAGCTCCTTTATTTTCAAATCATGCAGGTAAGCTTCCGCAAGCTGAAGCAAGTGAAAAAAATATGGCTGAAGCTCAAAGTGGAAATGTTCCTGTTAAACAGATTAGCTTTGTAGACGCTGTTGATCGTGCTTCAGAGGCTGTTGTTGGTGTTATTAATATTCAACGAGACAATTTTTCAGAGGCTGATTCGGAAGCTGGTACAGGCTCTGGTGTGATTTATAAGAGAACAGATGGACATGCGTATATTGTAACGAATAACCACGTTGTTGCTGGGGCGAATCGTATTGAAGTGAGCTTAAGTGACGGTAAGAAAATTCCAGGTAAAGTATTAGGAACCGATGTAGTCACGGACTTAGCTGTACTAGAAATAGATGCGAAGCATGTGAAGAAAGTGATTGAAATTGGCGACTCTAATACCGTTCGTAGAGGAGAACCAGTTATTGCGATTGGAAATCCATTGGGATTACAATTTTCCGGAACTGTCACACAAGGTATTATTTCGGCTAATGAGCGTATTGTTCCTGTAGATTTAGATCAAGATGGACATTACGATTGGCAAGTAGAAGTATTGCAAACAGATGCGGCAATTAATCCAGGTAATAGTGGTGGAGCGCTTGTAAATTTAGCGGGACAATTAATAGGTATTAACTCAATGAAAATTGCAGCAAAAGAAGTAGAAGGAATTGGACTAGCTATTCCAGTTACGAGAGCTGTTCCTATTATGAATGAACTAGAAAAGTACGGTAAAGTAAGAAGACCTTACGTTGGGATTGAACTAAGATCATTAAATGAGATTCCGAGTTACTATTGGTCAAAAACATTACACTTACCAGGTAACGTAACAGAAGGAGTCTGCATTTTAGATGTGAAAAGTCCTTCGCCAGGTACGGATGCGGGTCTTAGAGAACATGATGTTATTGTGGCGGTAGATGGAAAAGTGGTGCACGATATTATTGGGTTCCGCACGGCCTTATATAATAAAAAAATTAATGATAAAATGACTCTTACGTTTTATCGTGGTACAAAACGAGCGACAACAACGGTGAAATTAGGCATTCAAAAGTATTAAAAACAGGAGGGCCTACCTCCTGTTTTCTATTGTAGAAAAGTGAGGTGAAGAATATGAATTTACCTTGTTGTTTAGAACATGTTGAATTAGCATTAGATATCATTGTGGATGAGTGTGAAGTCGCACCGGTTATTAACAATGTGGATAACTCTAAAGAAGAGAAAAAAACATGTGAATTTTGTCAAAATGAGGCGACATATGTTGTATCGAACACAGATTCTCACACAATATGTGGGTAATATTTGTGGATATGTGGATAAGTCCTGTGGATAACGTGTTTGTAAGGTGGGGAATAAATGTGAATATCTCGATTATTTCAATCGGAAAATTAAAAGAAAAATACTTAAAACAAGGTATAGCAGAATACTTAAAACGATTATCTTCTTACGCAAAAGTAGAAGTAATTGAATTGCCAGATGAAAAGGCACCAGAAAATTTAAGTGCAGCAGAAATGTTAATTGTAAAAGAAAAAGAAGGTATTCGTATACTGGATAAAATTTCTGATGATACGCATGTCATTGCGTTAGCTATAGAAGGAAAACAAAAATCATCAGAAGAATTTGCGGTAAGTATAGATCGCCTTGCTACATATGGAAAGAGCAAGATCACATTTGTAATTGGCGGATCACTGGGGCTTAGTTCTGAAGTAATGAAGCGTTCAAACGAATCTCTTTCTTTTTCGAAGATGACATTACCACATCAATTAATGCGATTAGTATTGCTTGAGCAGGTGTATAGAGCGTTTCGGATTAATCGTGGTGAACCGTATCATAAATAAATTTTTCATTTGTATATAAAGAGTAAAAAAGACCATTGGACAAAAATCACCGATGGTCTTTTAAACATTAATAGATGGTATGTAGATTTCCTAAAATAAGTATGTTTCTATTTCTAAAAAAATATGCTGTAATATGAAGAGGGAAAAAGTATAAGTAGTCATAGAAGTGAGGAATTAAAGGTGAAGAAGTTTAAGAAGTTTTACTTGGAGATTACGAGTGTATGTAATCTTGCGTGCAGCTTTTGTCCGCCGACGGAAAGGCAGAAGCAATTCATTTCTGTAGAGGATTTTGCTAAAAGATTAGACCAAATTAAACCTCACACAGACTACATTTATTTGCACGTGAAGGGTGAGCCGTTGCTCCATCCGAAAATAGATCAACTATTAGATTTAAGCCATGAAAAAGGGTTTAAAGTTAATATTACAACGAACGGAACGTTAATTAATAAGAGAAGGCATAGACTGTTAAATAAGCCTGCGTTAAGACAAATGAATTTTTCACTGCACAGTTTTGATGGACACCCAGGTTCGCAAGATAAAGAGGGCTATGTAAGGAGTATACTTTCTTTCATTAGAGAGGCAACAAGTCAATCGGACTTAATCGTTTCACTAAGATTATGGAATTTAACTCAGGATAATAAAACAAATGCTGAAATCCAAAAAAATAGGGATTTATTATCTATAATTGAAAATGAGTTTGATCTATCTTATCAAATTGAAGAGAAGCTTACACCGGGAAAAGGTATAAAAATTGCGGAACGTGTCTTTATTAATCAAGACTATGAATTCCAGTGGCCGGCATTGCATGAAGAAGAGGATGATGGAAAAGGATTCTGTCATGGTCTTCGAAATCAGGCTGGAATCTTAGCGAACGGAACTGTTATTCCTTGTTGTCTAGATGGTGAGGGAATTATTAATCTTGGAAATATTAATAATGATTCATTCTCTAATATTATTGAAGGCGAAAGAGCGAACAATATTGTAGATGGATTTTCAAAAAGGGTTGCAGTAGAAGAACTATGTAGAAAGTGCGGATACCGCAAAAGATTTGGAAAGTAAATATAGAATAAGCCCTCATAAAGCGAGGGCTTATTTTTATTCTTGATAAGAACGTTCTAATTCATCAATTAAGGAACCTACGTAAGAAACAGCTTTACGGATTGCATCTGGTTTTGACATGTCTACTCCAGCGTGTTTCATTAATTCAAGTGGTTTCATTGTACCGCCTGCACGGAGTACATCAAGCCAGCGATCAACAGCAGGTTGTCCCTCTTCTTTAATCATTTGAGCTACAGCGGTAGAAGCAGTTAGTCCCGCAGAATATGTGTAAGAATATAAGCCCATATAATAGTGAGGTTGACGCATCCATGTTAAACCGGCGCCTTCATCAATTTCTACGGAATCTCCCCAGAATGTCGAAAGGACCTTCGTTTTTATTTCAGTTAAAGTTGTAGCTGTGAGTGCTTGCCCTTCTTCTGCTAGAGCGTATACTCTTCTTTGATATTCTCCCTCAAGTAGATGGGTAACGAAGTTGTGGTAATATGTGCCGAGTAGTTGCAGAATAACCCATCTGCGCATTCTCTTATCTTCAGTAGTCGCAAGTAAATGCTGGGCTAATAGTAATTCATTCATCGTTGATGGAGCTTCAACGAAGTACATAGATGGACGCACATTCATAATACGCTGATTTTTATTTGCTAAATAAAAATGACCAGCATGTCCAAATTCATGAGCTAATGTGAAACACCCGCGCATCGTACCCTGCCATGTAATTAAAATATAAGGGTGAGAACCGTATGGGCTAGAGCAGAAGGCGCCTGTTGATTTTCCTACGTTATCTGCAAGGTCTACCCATCTTTCTTTGAAGCCCTTTTCGATAATGGAACTATATTCATTTCCTAATACTTTTAAAGAATCTTGAATGAGTTTGCCAGCTTCTTCGTAAGTGATTGTTGGATTAAATTCAGGATCTAACGGTGCATGTAAGTCACAGAAAAGCATTTGATCAAGCCCTAATACATTCTTTTTTAAATCTGCAAAACGGCGCATATGAGGCGCTAATTCGTTATAAATAATATCTAGTTGGTTGTTATACATTTCAAGTGGAACCTTTTGAGGTTCTAAAAGCATATGGGTAACGGACTCGTACTTGCGCAAACGAGAAAGCGCCACTTGTTTTTTTACTTCAGTAGCATATGTTGTTGCAACTGTATTTTTATATCGTTTCAATGTGGAAACAAATGATGAATATGCTTTTTTACGTATATATGCACTTGGAGAAAATTCATATTTGCTTTCGAATAATGCAAACGATACAGGCAAATCATTTCCCTGTTCATCTTGTATAGAAGGGAAATCCATATCGGCTAATTTAGTCATGCCGTAAATTTTGTAGGGTGAACTATGAACTTCGCCGAGTGCAGCAAGAGCTTCTTCTGTTTCAGGAGAGAGAGTGTGCTGCCTCTTTTTGAGTATCTCTAGTAATGATTTACGGAAAGGTTCAAGCTTTATTTCCTCAGTTAAATATTTTTCAATTGTTCCCTCCTCAAATGAGAGAATTTCGTTATGAATAAAGGATAGTGCGGTATGTACATTCGTTCCTAGAGTGGAAATTTTGGAAGAGTTCGCTTGAATAACTGAATCTGTACGATCAGCGGATTCTTTTAAATTTGCATATGCGCCGATTTTTGTTAACTTCATTAAAAGCTCTTCTTCTAAAAGCAGGCAATTTAATAAGGTAGCGGGGCTAGTGTGTAATTGTCCTTTAAATGCATCAAGTTTTTTTATATCGGCTGTTAATACACGTAATGCAGTTTCCCACTCTTTATCAGATTTGTATAAATCAGAAAGGTCCCATGTCAATTCAGTAGAGACTTCCGCGCGAATAAGGCGTTTCTCAATTACATTTTTCATTTGTTATATCCCCCTTATTATAAGTATCTAAAAACATGATACTAGAAAATTCAGTGAAATGAAAATGTTTTACATTTTTATACATGAAAAAGAAGGACAAGCATAAAAAATGCTTGTCCTTCTAGTTAAATTTATAAATTAATATACTTTGTCACCGTTGAAAATAGAGTTTTTCACGACTACATAATCTACAGTACGAATTGAGTCTAATTTTGTTCCACCAGCGTAAGAGATAGAGGATTGAAGATCTTGTTCCATTTCGATTAAAGTGTCTTCTAAAGAACCTTTATGCTCAACGAACATTTTCTTACCTTCAACGTTTTTCTTCTCACCTTTTTGGAATTCAGAAGCTGAACCGAAGTACTCTTTATAAAGTTTGCCATCTTTTTCGATTGTTTCCCCTGGAGACTCTTCATGACCTGCGAATAGAGAACCGACCATAACCATAGTTGCTCCAAATCGAATTGATTTAGCTACGTCGCCATGTGTACGAATACCACCGTCAGCGATAATTGGCTTACTTGCAGCTTTTGCACACCAGCGAAGTGCAGCTAGCTGCCAACCGCCAGTTCCAAAGCCTGTTTTAATTTTAGTAATACAAACTTTACCAGGTCCAATGCCAACTTTTGTTGCGTCAGCACCAGCGTTTTCTAATTCTCTTACCGCTTCTGGAGTTCCAACGTTTCCAGCGATAACGAAGCCTTCTGGTAAATGTTTTTTAATATGTTGAATCATGTTGATCACAGCATTAGAGTGACCATGCGCGATATCGATTGTAATGTATTCAGGTGAAAGTTTCTCAGCAGCTAATTGTTGTACGAATTCGTACTCGTCTTCTTTAACACCAACGCTGATTGAAGCAATTAATCCACGTGATTGCATATCTCTAATGAATGAGATGCGTTTCTCTGGTTGGAAACGATGCATGATGTAGAAGTAATTATTTTCAGCTAAATAAGTTGCGATTCTTTCATCAATAATCGTTTGCATATTTGCAGGTACGACAGGTAATTTAAATTTATGTTTTCCTAAAGTGACAGTTGTATCACACTCAGATCGGCTATTTACAATACATTTTGCAGGAATTAATTGAATGTCTTCATAATCAAATACATTTTCCATCATTTTCACCCCTAAAATACGAATATTTTATTTAGTTTCTTTAAAAATGTTCGTCCAAATGATAATTTACAGTATTTTTAGTAATAAGTCAAAGGTTTTAATGTTTAATTTAAAAAATTAAAGTTAATTTAATAGTTATTGGGTTTATATGGTTGTAATGTATTTTAATATGTAATAGTTTAATGTAGAATTATATATGGAAAATAGTAGATAAATATATTGATTTAGGGGAGATTTTATGGGACGTTTAGTATATATGGATTGGCTACGTGTAGTAGCGACAATTGCGGTCGTTACAATTCACGTTGCTGCTGGTTATGTTTCTACATTAGATTCAAATAACGTATCGCGTTGGCTGGCTGGTAATTTTTACGACTCACTTTCGCGTGCTAGTGTACCAATTTTTGTAATGATTAGTGGAGCCCTATTATTAAAGGGAACAAAAGATACTTCTATTGGGGAATTTTTAAAGAAACGTGCAAGTAAAGTGATTATACCTTTGATAGGTTGGAGTGCTATATTTTATATCTATGGGGCTTGCGTAGGATATTTTCCAGCTTCTTTAAAGCAAGGGATAAAGTACTTTTTAACAAATAGTATCGGGTTACATCTATGGTTCTTATATATGATTGTAGGAATATATTTAATCGCACCTTTACTGAAAGTATTTGTGAAAAATGCTAAGAAGAGAGAGATAGAATATTTTTTAATTTTATGGCTATATGCATCTGTTATCGTCAAGCTAGTAAATTATTATTATCCTATCAACTTTAATATCGAACTATTTTACGTTACAAATTATGTAGGGTATTTCCTACTTGGTTATTACTTATCGAATTATGATATTGTGAAAAAATGGAGAAATATTTCTTATATTGGAGGACTTGCAGGATTTATTGGTACGTTCTTTATTACATATCATTATACAGTCAAAGCTAATGGACAGCTGGATCAATATTGGTATGAATATTTTGCTCCGGGTGTTGTACTTATGGCAATTGGGTTATTTGTCTTTTTCAAATATGCTTTCCAAAATTCAGAAAGACAATTACCATTTTTATTACGTGGCATAAACCAAGCAAGTCTTGGGATTTATATTCTTCACTTTTTCTTATTAAATAATTATCTATACATAGTCATTCCAAAGGTGAATGCACATGTACATGCAATATTGGCAATACCTATAAATGTAATTATTACACTTGTCCTTAGTATGTTAATAACTTTAGTATTGCAAAGAATACCGGTTGTAAAAAGGCTAGTTCCGTAAAGAAAAAATCTGAAAAGAAAATATTTTCCGTTATGTAGGTGGACAGGCTTATTATTAAGACTGTCCTTTATTATGTTGTTTTAAAAAATAATATAAAAAGAGTTATACTTAGATTAAGTTGATATTTGGGCGAATTAAAAATATTAGTTTGATATATCATCTTAGTATAATTAAATGTAGGGGAATAAAAAATATAATTATTAAATACAGAATAAAATGAGGTTATTACATGAGTAAAAGAAGGTTTACCGATTATGCATTAAGTAAAGAAATTGTAAGAGCACTTACTGGTTTAGGATATGAACATCCAACGGAAGTGCAAGGAGAGGTTATTCCAGTTGCCTTGCAAAGGAAAGACCTTGTCGTGAAATCACAGACTGGAAGTGGAAAAACCGCTTCATTTGGCATACCACTTTGTGAAATGGTGGAGTGGGAAGAGAATAAGCCACAAGCTTTAGTTTTAACACCGACGAGAGAGCTTGCGGTGCAAGTAAAAGAAGACATTACGAATATAGGTCGTTTCAAAAGAATTAAGGCCGCTGCAGTTTATGGTAAATCTCCATTTGCACGTCAAAAATTAGAGTTAAAGCAAAAAACACATATTGTAGTTGGGACTCCTGGCCGTGTGTTAGATCATATTGAAAAAGGTACCCTTTCTGTAGAGTGTTTGAAGTATTTAGTTATTGATGAAGCAGATGAAATGCTGAATATGGGTTTTATCGATCAGGTAGAGGCAATTATTGACGAATTACCTAAAAAACGAATGACAATGCTATTTTCAGCAACACTTCCAAAAGATGTTGAAAAGTTATCTCGTACGTATATGGATTCGCCAACGCATATTGAAATTAAGGCTACCGGGATTACAACAGATAAAATTGAACATACACTTTTTGAGATGAGAGAAGAGGAGAAGCTTTCACTTCTTAAAGATGTAACAACGATTGAGAATCCAGATAGTTGTATTATTTTTTGCCGTACGCAAGAAAATGTAGATCACGTATTTCAGCAGTTAAAGCGGGTTAACTATCCTTGTGACAAAATACATGGTGGTATGGTACAAGAAGATCGTTTTGAAGTTATGGACGATTTTAGAAAAGGAAAGTTCCGTTATTTAGTAGCGACAGACGTAGCTGCTAGAGGAATTGATATTGATAATATTACACATGTTATTAACTATGATATTCCATTAGAAAAAGAAAGTTATGTACATCGTACGGGAAGAACTGGACGAGCTGGTAATAACGGGAAAGCTATTACATTCATGACGCCGTATGAAAATAGATTTTTAGAAGAGATTGAGGAGTACATTAGCTTTGAAATTCCAAAGGCACTTGCACCTTCAAAAGAAGAAGTTATGAAAGGGAAAGCAGTATTTGAGGAAAAGATACATGCTAAACCAATTATAAAGAAAGATAAAAATGCAGACCTAAACAAAGGAATTATGAAATTGTACTTTAATGGCGGGAAGAAAAAGAAAATTAGGGCGGTAGATTTCGTCGGTACAATTGCTAAAATTAAAGGTGTTACAGCAGAAGATATAGGAATTATTACAATACAAGACAATGTTTCTTACGTTGAAATATTAAATGGAAAAGGACCACTTGTTTTAAAAATTATGAAAAACACAACGATTAAAGGGAAACAATTAAAGGTTCATGAAGCAATTAAGTAAACAAAAAAACTATCCACCTCTAACAGGTGGATAGTTTTTTTGTTTAAGTTTCTTTGAGGTCATCAACTAGTTTCTCTGCTAAACGTCTATACATATTACTCATAGTCACGAAGGATGTTAGTAATAAAAACTTTTCTAGCTTTGGATCTTCTAAGGAAGAAACCTCGTTTACTTCCTTAACACGGTTATTCACGTCTTGCTTAAAGCTTTCCACATTGGTGTCAGTAAGAGAAAGGTAATCTTTATATAGAGTATTTAATTCGAATGTATCATCGTTTATTAACGGTGCATTTATATTTTCTAAGGAGCTTTTTATATCATTAATGGAAAGAGCTCCTTTTAATTGATAAATTAAGCTGATTAAAATCATATGTTCTTTTGAATACTTTTTATTTTTGATAGGGATGAATAATTTCCCTTTTGCGTAATTGTTAATCATTGTTTTTGTTAATACTTTTTCATCATCAGTTCTCGTTGTATCCGCATAAGTATTCTCAAATAGTTGGACAACTTGGTCTACATATAAGTCGACATTTGGGATATCCTCAAGTTTAATACTTTTTTCTAAATGTAATGATTCAAGTAATTTATTTATATTTTCCACGTAGAACCCCTCACTTTTATAACTTAGTGGAACTTAATGTTTAGTATATCTTTAAATATGGTATTACGAAACAAATGAATTGTAAATGTTGACCCGCACGGATAATATGTATATAATTACATATAGTTATGAAAACTACATGTAATTATATGAGGGGTGTTTATATGAATATTTATGTAAGAGAACCGGTTAATGCATTTACTCACTTAGGAGGAGCTGTATTATCATTTATTGCATTATTAGCTATGCTTGTGAAAGTTTCTGTTAAGATGCCATCTATTGCTGCAATTACAGCTGTTATTTTATTCGGTATCGGGATGATGGTCCTTTATATGGCATCAGCTGTGTATCATAGTGTCGTAGCCAGTGAACGTGTTATTTATTTCTTTAGGAAGCTAGATCATTCTATGATTTTCATATTAATTGCAGGTACATATGCACCCTTTTGCTTAATTACATTAAATTCGGCAAATGGTTTACTATTATTTTGTTTAGTTTATGCAACGGCAATTTGTGGTATTGCTTTTAAAATGTTTTGGTTTAATTGTCCAAGATGGTTATCGACAGCAATTTATCTTCTGATGGGTTGGTTAATTGTTCTATTCTTTGCACCGCTAGCTGAGAATCTAAGTACAGGAGGTATTATTTTCTTAGTACTCGGAGGCATTTTTTATACAATTGGTGGGTTTATTTACGGTGCGAAGCCAAAATGGTTGGAGTTTAAATATATGGGACACCATGAAATTTTTCATGTTTTTGTATTGTTAGGTAGTCTTGCACATTTTCTAAGTGTATATTGTTACGTAATTTGATCAAAAAACGCCACGCGATGTCTGTTATGTGGCGTTTTTTTATTACCTGATTTGAATCGTGTATTGTACAAAAAATCATGGGATAAAATGTAAGTTTCTGTGTTCGCATAATAAACATATGATAAGAAATATGTGATATACTTTGAGAAGTTTATAATGAATGAAATATGGAGGACTATAATTATGGCAATACTTGTAACAGGTGGAGCAGGATATATTGGTAGTCATACATGCGTAGAATTACTAAAAAACGGTTACGAAATTATAGTAGTAGATAATCTTTCGAATAGCTCAGTAGAGTCTATAAATCGAGTGACAGAGATAACAGGAAAACAGTTTAAATTTTATAAAGAAGATATTTTAAATCGAGAAGCACTTGATACGATTTTTGAAGAAAATACAATTGAAGCTGTTATTCACTTTGCAGGCTTTAAGGCTGTAGGGGAATCAGTAGAAATTCCGTTAACGTATTATCATAACAACATTACAAGCACATTAGTGCTATGTGAAGTGATGCAGAAGCATGATTTGAAGAAGATGATCTTCAGTTCATCTGCAACGGTGTATGGTATTCCAGAAACATCACCAATTACGGAGGAGTTTCCATTAAGTGCAACGAATCCATATGGTCAAACGAAATTAATGATTGAACAAATTATGCGTGACGTAGCATTTGCGGATGCAGGATGGAGTATTGCATTACTTCGTTATTTCAACCCATTTGGTGCACATGAAAGTGGGCGTATTGGAGAAGATCCAAACGGAATTCCAAATAACTTAATGCCATATGTAACACAAGTAGCAGTAGGGAAGTTAAAGGAATTAAGTGTATTTGGAAATGACTATCCAACAAAAGATGGCACGGGTGTCCGTGATTATATTCATGTTGTAGACTTAGCAAATGGCCATGTAAAGGCGCTTGAAAAGGTACTTGGCACTACTGGGATAGATGCATACAATCTCGGTACAGGTACTGGTTATAGTGTGTTGGAAATGGTTGAAGCATTTGAAAAAGTTTCAGGCAAGGAAGTTCCTTATAAAATTACGGAACGTCGTCCTGGTGATGTGGCAGTATGTTTTGCAGATGCATCAAAAGCGAAGCGTGAATTAGGATGGGAAGCAAAACGCGGATTAGAAGAGATGTGTGCAGACTCTTGGAGATGGCAATCAAATAACAAAAATGGCTATCTAGAAGTTTAATAAACAGATAAAAAAATGACCTTTTGCGGGAGCAAAAGGTCATTTTTATTTATTTATTTCCATTAAGTTTATTAGCAAATTTAGTAAAGAAAGTTCGCCGTTTTATAGGAGTATTTGACTGACAAAACGTATAGTAATCAATATCTTTAATGTAAGTAAAGAGTCTAGAAATAGCATATAAGAATGTAATAGAAGATCCGAGTGCAAAACTAATACCGTAACCATTGAACCCAAATGGAAGTAGAAGAAGACTGAATAACAAATTTGCAGAAAAGAACAGGGCTGATGTTCGAAATGCCCCTTTACGATCTTCAAAATATAAGAGTAGTAACGTGATAACAAGGACCATCCCGTTTGCATAAGCACCAATTATAGTCAGCTGCAAAATAGAGTATTCAAGTGTTACGTTCCCGGATTGTGAACTAAACATCCATATTATAAAAATAATAAGTAAAGAAAAAATACCTTGATTACGAGGTATTCGTTCCATTTCTTGCTTTAGGACAAAGTTCATTGATTCTTTTAATTGTAAAATTGTATTTAATGTCGCCCCATTGTTAACTGAACCGAAGAACTTCTTATACCGTTCATAAAACCTTGTTTCAATGGATACTACGAAGAAAATATAGATTGGGATAATGCTTAAATAAGCCCAGAAAACAGATGTATCATAAATTTGATGATAAATAAACGTGTTTTCAATATTTCCTCGCCCTTCTCCGAACCAAATAACAAAGTTACATACCCAAATGCCAATATTGTAAAGTAAGCTTGACCAAAATAGTTCTGGATATTTATCTAAATAAGAAAGAAAGGTAAATTGTTCAGTAGCATCACTATTTGGAAACATTCGTACAATAACTATACTTAACCACACTAATGTAATGAAAGTCCCGATTGTAAAAGAAATTAAAAGTAATAGGGCCAATCCGTGTTCTATTCCAAGTGTTGGATGCCAGTAAGCGATAAGCGCAATTCCAGATAAGGAGAAAATGGAACCAATTAAAAATGCAAGAGCGATGGACTGATAATCTTTAGCTGTTGTTAAATAAATGGATTGAATCCAAATGATGTTTAAAGCTAAAAATAAAAATAGCATCACGATTTTATAATACAAGGCTAATGGTTGTCCTTCAGATATACTTGTTAATACGAGAATATCTGTTTGTTTTAAGTAATCTTTAATATTTACTTTGCCGGTCATTATTACATGCTCTTCTAATCCTAATTGTTGAATTAAATCACGACATTCCTGAGCATATTCTGCTTCTTCCGTATCAAGACCTAGTAAATAAAATATAAATGGAATATCTTTTTCTAATAATAATTTAGCTGCATAAATCATTATTTTTACATCTTTAATTGGTACAACTCGTATAATAGCGGAAATGATGAGTTTATCCGAATTGTATTTTGGTTTACGTAACCCTTTATAGTCAGATAAAGTAACGCCATTTGGAATGATTTTTAGTTTATGGGCCGGAGCACCTAATTCTTTTTGATATGCACTATTTCGGCCGAACAACGTAATTACATCAGCGGCTTGTTCATATGCTTGATGGGACAAGTGATGAAAGAAAGAAATCCATCTTTTTTTATATTCAATTGGTATCCAAGTAGATTGTAGTATTTCTTCTTCACGCTCCCGAGAATAAATACCGTGTTCAGTTAGAATAAATGGTATATCGGACTTGGCACTAATTGCAGCACCAAGCAATCCACCATACCCTGTCGATACAGAATGAATAAGATCTAATTCAGGGAAATCAATTTGTAAAATTTGAATTATTGGTGTGAACATAGATCTCCACATCCAAAAGTAATTTAAGAAGGATCCACTACTTTCTTCATATAAATAGCAAGTGTTCAAAATGAGAAACTATCAAGATTGACTATCACGCTTTAGGTCAGTAATACGATTATCTTATAAAGATAAATGTATTACTGACTAGCCCCTTTCACATAATAGGGGAGATTTAATGAATTCGAACGAGTTGTTTATGGTATACTGTATTACCTTCTTGGCTTGTATATGGCGGGATACTTCGCCCAAAACAATTTGCAACAATATTGGAGTGGCCAGGATAAGAAATACGGATTTCATACAAATCAATAGAGTCATCTAAATCAGCATAAAAAACTGCTAAGTGGTTGCCTTGTAAAATATATGGGAATGCTACTTCCGTATTTTCACCAAGTAGTACAGGTAATTTTACAGGATTAGAATAGTTAGACCAATCCCAAACCTCTATAGTTACATGGTGTGTGTAATATGCATCTAAATTTACAATGTTTACTACTGCTGAAACAGTTGCAGGCTCTCTTGTTAATACACCTGTGGAGTGAAAAACAAAATGATTTGGATAATGAAGAGGCATAAATATCAAACCTTTCTAAATTAATATGAGTGTACGATATTCTATGCAAATAATTAATAGAATGAGATAGGGAAAATGTATCATTCTACTAATTTTTTATAGAAATTCAAAACGTAGTATTGAAAAGTATTCCAACACTTGTATCATTGTTAGAGTACGTTTATAATCAAGGAATCCTATTTCATGTTTTGATAGGGTTATTTATTATTGAAAGCGTTTTAAATTTGTTATTTTTTAAGGTAGGAAGTCTAACTTATTCAGATTAAAAATTATGTATGTAGTTTTAAATAGGAAGAAAAATAATAAAGTGAAACTTTAATCAGTGGGTGGGGGTTGTTCATCCCCACTGATTATTAGCCTTCACTAATCGGGCTTTACGGGCAGTTGATCTCCCACTTAACTTCTTTGCTCTAGCTGAATTTTGAGGTGGGAGTTTTACTGCTCGTTAATGCGGGATAAAGTATCACTTTATATTGTGGGGAGGTTAAAAGTGTGAAAGGGAAAGATTTTCACACGAATATATATGGGTTACGTAGGATTATTACTTTCAGGTGCAGCTTTATTTTTAAATAGCCTTGTCATATTAGGCAAAGTAGAGATGAAAAGTGCAGGTGTCTTTAATTTATTTGTGGGGGCATTACAAATTATCATTCCGTTCTATTTGATTATGATTTCTGATCAAAGTAATTGGACGGTATATTCATATGCGGCTACTTTTTTATTTGGTTTAACTTATTTATATGTAGGCGTTACTTTTATTAAAGGAATGGATAGTAGTGGACTAGGCTGGTTCTGTATTTGGGTAGCAATTATTGCTTTATTCTATATGATTGTTTCATTTGTTCAATTCCACGATGTTGTTAATGCGTTAACATGGTTTATGTGGGCATTACTTTGGTATTTATTCTTTGTATTAAATGCACAAAAAAAGAATATCAATCAATATCTTGGCAGAATTGCCTTTGTACAATCATGGGTAACATTGACGTTGCCTTCACTCTTTTATTTTATGGGAGTATGGGGCGAGGGATTCATATATGAACTATGGGTTTATGTATCAGTAATTTCTATTTTATATTGCTGCTATTGTATTTTTAAATATCGAGTACGTTAATGTATCGTGTGTAGAAAAAACATGGAATCGTTAAACTGATTCCATGTTTTTTTATTTTAGCGTTTATAATAATAGAGGTAGTATTTTACAATTTGTAAAAACGGGGATGATGAAGGTGAAAAAAGTATTGGTGCTAGGGGGAACAAGATTTTTTGGTAAACATTTAGTAGAAGTACTGTTGCAAGCTGGACAAGATGTAACGATTGCGACGAGGGGAGTTACTGAAGATTCATTTGGAAGTGCAGTAAAAAGACTGATTGTAGATAGAGAAGATGAGAGGCTACTAGAAGAGCGTTTTGAAGGTAAAAGTTATGATATCGTATACGATAATTTATGCTATAGCTCGAATGCAGCGAAGATAATATGTGAAGTACTAAAAGGAAAAACGAAGAAATACATTATGACATCTTCAATGGCCGTCTATGATCCTGGGTTAGGCCTATTAGAAGAAAACTTCAATCCGTACGAGTATACAATTACGTATGGAGGGAGGAATGATTTCAATTATAGTGAAGGCAAGCGATTAGCTGAAGCAGTTTTATTTCAACATGCAACATTCCCAGTCGTTGCGGTAAGATTTCCCGTCGTTATTGGAGAAAACGATTATACGAAAAGATTACAATTTTACGTTGAACATGTTGTGAAACAAGAGTCTATCGTTGTGGATCATGTAGATGGAGAGTTGTCATTTATACATGAAAAGGAAGCAGGACAGTTTTTAGCTTGGTGCGAGATGGAAAACATAGAAGGGCCAATTAATGCTTGTAGTAACGGGGTGGTTTCTACCAGAGAAGTTATTCGTTTCATAGAAGAGAATACCGGGATAAAAGCGCTCATTCAAGAAGTAGGAGATAATATAGCTCCTTATAATGGAGTGATTAATTGTACGTTACATAATGGAAAGGCTCGTGAATTAGGATTCCCGTTCCGAGAGTTGAAATTAGAGACGGGAAAAGTTTTATGTTATTACATAAATACAATGAAATAATCATAAATCCCCCGGTGGCAATCCGGGGGATTCTGGAGGATTTCGACAATACTAATTTTACATTACCAAATTTACCTTATACGCACGACTAATGTGTTTGTGATTGAATTGCTTGTAAATACTTTTCATTTACCCGGTCCCAGTTCACCGTATGCCACCAGTTGGTAACAAATTCTGGGCGCCGATTTTGATACTTTAAATAATAGGCGTGTTCCCATACATCGATGACGAGTAATGGGATTTTACCCTCTTGCAAAGGTGTATCTTGATTGGGTGTACTCATAACGGAAAGTTCCTCACCGTCCAGAACAAGCCATCCATAGCCACTTCCAAAACGACTAATAGCTGCTTTGGAAAGTTGATCTTTTAAGTTGTCAAAGGTATTGAAATAATAATCAATTACTTTTGCAACGTCTCCATTAGGCTCACCGCCACCTCGCGGGCTCATTAATTCCCAAAAAAGACTATGACAATAATGTCCACCACCGTTATTTCTGACAGCTGTAACAATTTCTTTTGGTAAAGTTTCTAAATTACATAGTAACTCTTCTAAAGATTTATTATGTAATTCCGTATAGTTTTCTAAAGCGGCATTCAAGTTATTTACGTATGTCGCATGGTGCTTTCCATGATGAATAGAAAGCGTGTTGCTATCGATATATGGCTCTAGTTCATCATAGTCATATGAAAGCTTTGGCAATTGAAATGAAGACATAACATTCCCTCCTTTCTTATTAAAAAAGTTGGTCTAAGTAAAAATAATTTACCTGAGTCAAAAATACACCTATTTTTTATACAAGTCAATAGTAATCTCTTTAATTTTCTGAAAAATATTACAATAAAAGTAACACTTCGACTTTCATTTGTGACTCTTATTCTTTTTGCTTATACTGTAAAGTAGTAACGTTTTGTTGAAATAGAAGGAGATCGTTTATGAGTAAAACGAAACAATTAATAGAGGAAGCGAGTCATTTTATTACGGTTTGCTATAAAGAGCTTAATAAAGAACAATTCATAGAAGAGAGAATAAAAGAAATTCAAGTTGAGATAGAGAAGACGGGGACGTATGAGCATACATTTGAAGAACTTGTTCATGGATCACGAATGGCATGGCGCAATAGTAATCGATGTATCGGAAGACTATTTTGGAGTAAGATGCACATATTAGATGCACGTGAGGTAAATGATGAGGAAGGTGTATACAATGCATTAATTCATCATATTAAATATGCAACGAACGATGGGAAAGTTAAACCGACAATTACAATTTTTAAGCAATATCAAGGTGAAGAAAATAATATACGAATTTATAATCACCAATTGATTCGGTATGCAGGATATAAAACAGAAATGGGAGTGATTGGTGACTCTCATTCCACTGCGTTTACAGATTTTTGTCAGGAACTTGGCTGGCAAGGAGAAGGTACGAATTTCGATGTATTGCCACTTGTGTTTTCTATAAACGGGAAGGCACCTATATATAAAGAAATTCCGAGAGAAGAAGTAAAAGAAGTGCCAATTGAACACCCAGAATACCCGATTTCGTCACTTGGAGCAAAATGGTATGGGGTTCCAATGATTTCAGATATGTGCTTAGAAATTGGCGGTATTTCTTATACGGCAGCCCCGTTCAATGGATGGTATATGGGAACAGAGATTGGGGCTCGTAACTTAGCGGATCATGATCGCTATAATTTACTTCCGGCTGTTGCGGAGAGGATGAAGCTCGATACATCGAGAAACGGTACATTATGGAAAGACAAGGCGCTAATTGAATTAAACGTGGCTGTTTTACATTCTTTTAAAAAACAAGGAGTTAGTATTGTGGATCACCATACAGCTGCACAACAATTTCAACAATTTGAGAAGCAGGAAGCGGCATGTGGACGGGTTGTAACAGGTAATTGGGTGTGGCTCATTCCACCGTTGTCGCCAGCTACCACTCATATTTATCATAAACCGTATCCAAATGAAATTTTGAAGCCGAATTTCTTTCATAAATAATAGCTAGTATAGTTTTTTTTCTGCAAAATATAATTTTTTTTAATTACTGTTACGTAGCAAATGGAAGCCTTTACTATCGGCTATTTTTGGAAAGGGCTTTTTGAACCAAGGAGTTCCTTATGTTATAATCAAATTTCTGTTTCGAAGACCTTATAGAAATATAAGGTCTTTTGTTTTGCTTTTTTATGTAATAGGAATAGAAATTTTCTTTTAAATAAGGGATTTAGCATATTTTTAGGGACAACATAAGTGTGTAGGAAATTGATGAATTATTATGCTTATATAATCATTGTGTTTTGGGTGTAAACAAGAAAACATAATAAAGTTGTTTTTTTAGATTGCTGAGGAAGGAGGAAGTGTAAATGAGGATGAAGAGTCGAAAAACGGATTGGCCTGTATTTCTTATTAGTGGTGGCTCACTTTTATTATTTGTAATTGCAGTTATTTTAAATAAAAGTTACGTAGAGGGAGCTATTAATAGCAGTTTTGCAGTTTCAATTAAATATTTTGGTGCCTTTTGGCAGGTTTTATTAATTGGTACATTTGTTGTTGCAATGTGTATGGCGTTTTCGAAATATGGGAGAGTTAAACTTGGGGGACTAGAAAAACCTGAGATTAGTACGACAAAATGGCTCGCTATTATTATGTCTACATTACTTGCTGGAGGTGGCGTTTTTTGGGCAGCCGCAGAGCCGATGTACCATTTGATGACGGTGCCACCAATACATGAAGGTATAACTGCTGGAACGAAAGAAGCGGTAATGCCTGCTTTAGCACAAAGTTATATGCACTGGGGTTTCCTGGCTTGGACGATTTTAGGTACAATTAGTGCGGTAGTTATGATGTACGGGCATTATCATAAAGATATGCCTTTAAAACCTCGAACGCTTTTATATCCTATTTTTGGAGAGAAATTGCGAAAGAGTTGGCTTGGAACAATGATCGATGTGTTTGCCATTATTGCGGTAGCTGCAGGGACAATTGGTCCAATCGGATTTTTAGGACTACAAGCAAGTTATGGGTTACAAGCATTGTTTAACATTCCTGATGTGTTTACTACTCAATTAGCCATTATTGTTTGTGTAGTAGCTGTTTCTACTATATCTGCGGTAACAGGAATTGATAAAGGGATTCAAATTATAAGTAATTTAAATGTTAGGTTAGCAGTTCTATTAATGGTATTTGTATTACTATTTGGACCAGGTGGATTTATTATCGATTCATTTGTTTCTTCGTTTGGATTTTATATAAATGAATTTATTCCAATGAGCACATATCGTGGTGATACAGCTTGGTTAGGATCGTGGACAATCTTTTTCTGGGGATGGTTTATTGGATATGGACCGATGATGGCAATTTTAGTGAGCCGAATTTCAAGAGGAAGAACAATCCGAGAAATCATCGTTGCAATTGGAATTATTGCACCTATTATTACAACGTTTTGGTTTACTATACTAGGGGGATCAGGTGTGTTTTATGAGTTAATGAATCCTGGTTCTATCTCGACCGCATTAAGTGAATCTGGTATGCCAGCGGCTATGATTGCAATTACAGAGCAACTGCCACTATCTAATATTATTGGACCTGCATTTCTTTTATTAACAATTTTATTTGTAGTGACAACAGGAGATTCAATGGCTTATTCGATTTCAATGGCAGTGACTGGAGATGGAGATCCTAGAATTAGTTTGCGAGTTTTTTGGTCGCTTATTATGGGCGCAGTTGCGGCGATTCTTTTATATATGGGTGAGGGAAGTATTAACGCCTTACAATCCTTCATTGTAGTGACGGCTGTTCCGGTATCTATTCTGTTATTCCCAATGCTATGGCTAGCGCCTAAAGTCGCAGGGGAATTAGCGTTAAAACAAGGTATTGTAAAAGAAGAAGATAAAACTAGCTTCTTGTTCCAAAAAGCTAGTAAATCAAAATAAATAATTGTATTTATATAAGAAGAGGAAGCATTTCATTTGAGATGCTTCCTCTTTGCTATTTATCCAAATACTTTTCCTGAGGGGACAGTATTTGGATAAACATTTCGTATAGTTTCAATCTATTCTAATACTTTATCTTTCGTCTCTGGGACACATAATAGCATTGTAACTAAACCGATTGGATAGATAATGAAGATGAGAGATAATGCTCCCATTAAATTACCACCTGCAGCAAGTAAGCCGATAATAACAGGTCCAAATCCAGCTAACCCACGTCCTGTACCGAAAATAAAGTTCTCCGCTGTCGAGCGAGCTTCAGCAGGATAGTTTTCAGCTAAAATTGCTCCGAATCCCCCCATCATGCCATTGGCAAAGAATCCAAGCAATGCACTTCCCCATAACAATGATGTTGAGTCTGTGAATAAGAAGAAGTAAATGAGACAGTATATAGTACCACCGACATAATAGATTGTAAAAGTTTTACGGCGACCAATTTTATCGGCTAGAATACCAAAAGTCGCAATTCCAATTAGCATGCCGATCGTAGAGATGAACATCCAGCCGCTCGCTTTTGCTAATGTGTAGTTATATTTATTCGCTAAAATAGTTGGCATCCATGTGAAGATCCCATAATATCCGAAGTTCTGGATGAATGACATAATAATAAGACCAATTGTTGTTATCGTTACTTTTTTATTGGCAAATAACTTTCGAAGTGGGAACTTTTTCATTTGCTTTAGTTGTTCTGCCTCAGTAGTTGTTAAATTACCTTTAGCTTCTTTTTGTAACAATTCTTTTTTGTATCGTTGTTTTTGTTCCCATATTTTCGGTTCACTTAAACTTTTGCGGACGTAAACAGCTAGTAGAGCGGGAATGAGTCCAAATAAGAAAACAGCTCTCCATCCGAAATGCGGGACGATAAATGCCGGAAGGAGTGAAGCGACTAGTACGCCAAATTGCCATCCAAGTGCAACAACGGATGTCGCCTTAGCGCGCATTTCTTTAGACCATGTTTCAGTTACGATGGCCATCCCAATCCCGAATTCACCACCAACTCCCATTCCAACTAAAAAGCGAAGAATTAATAATTGCCAATAATCTGTTGCGAAATAAATAAGTGCTGTTGCTAGTGAGAATAGTAAGATTGTGAAGGCCATCGTACGGATACGCCCAAATAAATCAGCAATAAATCCAAATAAATAAGACCCGATTAGCATTCCTATTGTGGTAGCTAATGTTAAGTTTCCACCTTCAACAGGGCTTAAATGAAATTCTTTTAAAATGTAGACGAGTACGAAAGATAAGAGCAACATGTCTAAACCTTCTGCTGCATATCCTAGCGCAGAACCAAACAATGTTTTATATCTTTTCTCTTTCGTCTCCTCTGTTGTTGATTGTACATCAGTAGTGACGTTCATCATTACTCCTCCTTATTTTCTTTTACAGTCGCTATGGAAGAATAACAAAAGGCCTTCTCACCTGATATGATGAGAAGGCCAAAAAAGCATACGTATCCCTAAAAAAGACCATACGTATAGTATATTCCGACTTCCTTCTCAACCTCACGGGGTTGGGTTAAAGGACTGTATTATATTACTTTATTTTTAGCACTCTTCTGTTAGATTGTCAAATAAAGAGGGGATAGTTATGTGTAAAATATTTCAAAAAACATTTCATTCTCCTTGACGCACGCTTCATTATTTTCCCATAATAAAACTAACTAATATAAAAAGGAATGAATCACAGATGCTAAATTTAGTACTTATGATGATTGAACGCGTCGGACTTATTGTTATTTTAGGATTTTTACTCTCTCATATTAAAACGTTCCGGCGTCTTCTTCATAAGCAAGACGGATATGTAGATAAGTTTAAGCTTATTTGTATTTTTTCAGTGTTTACAATTGTAAGCAATTACACAGGGATTGAAATAGCAGGAAATACTATTATGAATGAAAATTGGTTACAAGGTGTTTCATCATCCAGCACAATTGCGAATACACGAATCATGGGTGTTGGAATTAGTGGATTGCTTGGCGGTCCTATCGTCGGAATTGGAGTAGGTTCTATTGCGGGTATTCATCGTTATATGCTTGGCGGGACGACGGCAGTAAGTTGTGCAATTTCATCAATTTTGGCTGGGATTATAACAGGTTATATTGGATACATTTTCAAAAAATATAACCGTACTATTACTCCTAAATTTTCTGCGATTTTAAGTGTTTTTATCGTTACTTTAGAAATGCTTATGATTCTATTAATTATAGAAGATGGACTTAGTGTTGTGAAAACAATTGCGCTACCGATGATTCTTGTAAATAGTTTTGGCAGTTTCATTTTACTTTCGATGATACTAGCTATTTTACGACAAGAAGAAAACGCAAAAGCTTTGCAAACGCATAAAGTATTACGAATTGCTGATAAGACGTTACCATATTTCCGCCAAGGGTTAACAGAAGAGTCTTGTAAACATGTGGCACAAATTATTCACCGCTTTACGGGAACAGATGCGGTATCCTTAACAGATACAGAGGAAATCTTAGCTCATGTTGGATTAGCATCAGATCATCATATTCCTTCACACAGTTTAATAACAGGTTTATCAAAAGAAGTATTAAAAACAGGGAAAATAATGAAGGCAAAATCACGTGAGATTATTAATTGTCAACATGAAGGGTGTCCATTACAAGCGGCAGTTGTTATTCCATTAACTTCACATGGAAATACGATAGGAACATTAAAACTTTATTTTAAAAACCCTAATCAATTAAGTCGTGTTGAAGAAGAGTTAGCGGAAGGGCTAGCGAAAATATTCTCCACACAGCTTGAGTTAGGTGAAGCTGAGTTACAAAGTAAGTTATTGCAAGATGCCGAAATAAAAGCGTTGCAAGCACAAATCAATCCGCATTYTTTATTTAATGCAATTAATACCGTATCGGCTTTATGCCGAACAGATGTAGAAAAAGCGAGGAAATTATTATTGCAGCTTAGCGTTTATTTTCGTTGTAATTTGCAAGGGGCACGACAATTACTTATTCCATTAGAACAAGAGTTGAATCATGTACATGCATATTTATCGTTAGAGCAAGCGAGGTTTCCGAATAAGTATGAAGTGAAGATGTACATTGAAGAGGCACTAAAGGTGACTTTAGTTCCACCATTTGTGCTTCAGCTATTAGTTGAAAATGCATTGCGCCATGCTTTTCCGAAAAAGCAGCCAGTGTGCCAAGTCGAGGTACATGTGTTTGAAAAAGAAGGGATGGTTCACTTTAAAGTAAAGGATAATGGACAAGGGATTGAGAGTGAACGTCTAGAGCAATTAGGAAAAATGGTAGTTCCATCAAAGAAAGGGACGGGAACAGCCTTATATAATATTAATGAACGACTTATCGGGTTATTTGGGAAAGAGACAATGCTTCAAATTGAAAGTGAATTAGAGCAAGGGACAAAGATCCTCTTTGTGATTCCGAAAAAAGTAGAGGAGGAAAAACGGAGTGTTAAAAGTATTAGTAGTTGATGATGAAATGTTAGCACGGGATGAATTGAAATATTTATTAGAGAAAACAAAAGAAGTAGAGATAATTGGTGAGGCGGATTGTGTAGAGGATGCATTAGAAGAATTAATGAAAAACAAACCAGATATTGTTTTTCTAGATATTCAATTATCTGATGATAATGGATTTGAAATCGCGAATATATTAAAGAAAATGAAAAACCCACCTTCAATTGTGTTTGCTACTGCATATGATCAATATGCGTTGCAAGCATTTGAAGTAGATGCGTTAGATTACATTTTAAAGCCATTTGATGAAGAACGTATCGTACAGACATTAAAGAAATATAAAAAACAAAAGCAAATAAAGTTAGAAACAAAGCAAGATGTAAAGAGTGTAGATGTAACGGCCGAGATGCATAAATTAGCATTACCAATTGAAGAATCGATTGTACTCGTGAATATTGAAGATATTATATATGTAGGACTTGTGGACGGAAAGGTGACAGTAAAAACGACGAGAGAAACATATGTAACACACGATACACTTGTAATTTTGGAAAAGAAGTTGCCGCAAGCAAGTTTTATGCGTGTCCATCGCAGTTTTATTGCAAATATTAATCATATTACAGAAATACAACCATGGTTCAATTCTACATATAATGTAATTATGAAAGAAGGATCAAAAGTACCTGTTAGCCGTACATATGCAAAAAAACTCAAAAAGCTACTTCGTATTTAAGAAGTAGCTTTTTGTATTTCGTCTGCCTATTTTTGTAACTAATTTTGTATATTTGACGTTCTGTTATGTAAACGCTTACAGTTTTGTTTTTATCTTATACAATAAAGGTACCAAATCGAAAGAGGTGGCCAAAATGAGTACGAAAAAAGTATATAGTTTCTTATCACAAGCATTCATATTTTCAGCTATTATGTTAGTTTCTAATATTATTGCAACGCATTTACCAATTCCGATGCCTTCATCGGTGATCGGATTAGTTATTTTATTTAGCCTATTATGTTTAAAAGTTATTAAATTGGAACAAGTTGAATCACTCGGAACGGCTTTAACAGGTATTATCGGATTCCTTTTCGTTCCATCAGGTATTTCGGTTATTAATTCTCTCGGTGTAATGGGACAATATTTTGTACAAATTTTAACTGTAATTGTTGTCGCAACAATTATTTTACTCGCTGTAACAGGATTATTTGCACAATTTATTTTAGGAAAAGACGATAAAGAAATAGAAGATACGAAAGAATTGAAAGTAGTAAATAAAGGACGCAAGCACGGAAAAGTTGCGTAACCAATTTAGTATATATTGTTAGGAGGGAATGAACATGGCAAGCACAATGACTCCATATTTTGGAATCGTCGTTTCGTTAATTGCATACGGAATCGGAACGTTTTTATTCAAACACTCAAAAGGATTCTTCTTATTTACACCACTATTCGTAGCAATGGTATTAGGGATTGTATTTTTAAAGGTAGGTAACTTTACCTTTGAGGAATATAATACGGGCGGGAAGATGATTAGTTTCTTCTTAGAGCCAGCAACAATCGCCTTTGCAATTCCATTATATAAACAAGTTGATAAGTTAAAAAAATATTGGTGGCAAATTTTATCGGCTATCGTGGTTGGATCTATTTGTTCAGTGGTTGTGGTGTTCATTGTCGCAAAAGCAATTGGTTTAAATACAGCTGTAATGAACTCAATGCTACCACAGGCAGCGACAACAGCAATTGCATTACCAATATCTGAAAGTATCGGTGGTATTCCAGCAATTACATCATTTGCAGTTATTTTTAATGCTGTTATCGTATACGCATTAGGTGCGTTATTCTTAAAAACATTTAGAGTGAAACACCCGATTGCTAAAGGTTTAGCGCTTGGAACAGCAGGACATGCGTTAGGGGTTGCAGTAGGTATCGAAATGGGTGAAGTAGAAGCAGCTATGGCCAGTATCGCTGTGACAGTGGTTGGTGTCGTAACAGTGGTGGTTATTCCAATGTTCATGCCGTTTATTGGATGATAAAACTTACTAAAAAAAATATAAAAGCAAGTTATTTGTAGGACGGATTTCTACTGATAGCTTGCTTTTTATGTTACAGTAGTGGTAAGACCTATTGAAGGATAAAAGTTTCCTTAAATCTTCATTAATACTACGTATAATGCGTTCTGAAATAGGTCATTGTATTGTAAAATAAGAAGTAACATAATATATAGCACAATTAACGGGTGGTTAGGGTTGAATATAAATTGCTCGCAATGGCTTTAATATTAAAGGATAATTATAAGTAGAAAATAGAGAGAGATCTACTTGTTAACGTTTTACTTTATAGGACAGGAGAGAGTACTCGCCGATTATGCAAATAAAAAACCTGTTTCAAAGCAAAGGATTTCAGAGGTTAATCGTATTAGTATTACTTGCTCTCATATTGTATGGGATGCAAAGTATGTTAAATTTAATTTTAATTACGTTTATGTTGACGTATTTAATGGATCGATTCCAAAAGTTTATTTCTCGTAAATTAGATCATTTCATGCCAATTAATCGAAAAATTATTATAGCGCTTTTATATGTAATGTTAGTGGCAGGAATTGCCATTACGCTATTTAAATATTTACCGGTATTAACAATACAAATTTCACAATTGATTTATCAATTTAATGTATTTTTAAGAAATCCACCTGATAGTGAATTAATTAAGTATGCAGTTAATGCTGTTAATCATATGGAGCTTTCTAAATATGTGGGGCAAGGCGTAGACATTTTGTATAAATCTATTACGAATGTTGGGAAATTTGGCCTTCAAGTTTTACTTTCTGTAATTTTAAGCTTATTTTTCTTACTTGAAAAAGCACGTATCGTTGCTTTTACTTCGAAATTTAAAGAAAGCCGACTTGCAATTTTCTATAACGAAATAGAGTATTTCGGAAAGAAATTTGCACGTTCATTTGGAAAAGTAATCGAAGCACAATTTTTAATTGCAATTGTTAACTGTGTTTTATCTGTTATTGCATTATGGATATTAGGATTCCCGCAATTACTAGGTTTAGCGTTAATGATTTTCTTGCTTGGTTTAATTCCAGTGGCGGGTGTTATTATCTCGTTATTCCCACTCTGTATGATTGCTTACAATATTGGCGGTATTATGTATGTCGTTTATATTGTAGTTATCGTAACAGTAATTCATGCACTTGAGAGTTATGTATTAAATCCGAAGTTTATGTCTCAAAAAACAAACTTACCAATCTTCTACACATTTATGATATTAATTTTCTCTGAGCATTTCTTAGGTGTGTGGGGACTTATTATCGGTATTCCAATCTTCATTTTCTTATTAGATGTCTTAGATGTGACAAGTGATGAAATGGAGAAGGACGTTGGAAAAAAATAAAGTGAAGTAAAGAAAAAGCATCGATGTTCGATGCTTTTTCTTTTATAACATGACGTTCCTTATGCCATACTGTAAGGAGAAGATAGAATAGGGGTGAAATAATGGCTGTAAATGAAAAGATAGAGTTAGCTACGTTTGCCGGAGGGTGTTTCTGGTGTATGGTTTCGCCATTTGAAGAGATGGAAGGGATTATACAGGTTGTTTCAGGCTATACAGGTGGCCATAAAGAGGATCCAACGTATAAAGAAGTGTGCTCGGAAACAACTGGGCATTATGAAGCAGTACAAATTACATTTGATGCAAATAAAATGCCGTATGAAGAGTTGTTAAATATATATTGGAGACAAATTGACCCGACTGATATAGGGGGACAATTCCACGACCGTGGACAGTCTTATAAAACGGTGATTTTTTATCATAATGAAGAACAACATAAAAGGGCAGAGGCTTCAAAAGAAGAGCTCGAGAAAAGTGGGAATTTTTCGAAGCCAATTGCGACAAAAATATTGCCAGCTGCTACGTTTTATCCAGCTGAAGAATATCACCAAGGATATTATAAGAAGAATACATTTCGCTATGAGTTATATCGTAAAGGCTCAGGTCGAGATGCTTTTATTAAACAACATTGGCCAAAGAATAATGCTCATTTAAAAGAAAGATTAAACGAGATGCAGTTTTATGTAACACAGGAAAATGGGACAGAACCGCCTTTTCAAAATGAGTATTGGAATCATAAAGAAGAAGGGCTTTATGTAGATATTGTTTCGGGGGAACCATTATTTACTTCTTTCGATAAGTTCGATAGCGGCTGTGGATGGCCGAGTTTTACGAAACCAGTTATGTCAGCTAGTGTGAAAGAAAAAATGGATGTTAGCCATAATATGACGCGTACGGAAGTGAGAAGTAAAGAAGGAGATTCACATCTTGGGCATGTATTTCCAGACGGCCCGGGACAAAACGGCCTTCGTTATTGTATTAATTCGGCAGCGCTACGCTTTATTCAAAAAGAAGATTTAGAAAAGGAAGGATATGGTGATTTCCTAATCTTGTTTGGGAATAAAAAATAACCTCGCAGTCAGCGAGGTTATTTTTTTATTTTACTTTTTTCTTTTTAAATTTGCTTAATGCTTCATAAACGATTGGAACAATAAGAAGTGTTAATAATGTTGAACTTGTTAATCCACCAATTACTGTTACGCCAAGTCCTTTAGAAATTAAGCCGCTACCTTCAAATCCTAATGCAAGCGGGATAAGAGCCCCGATTGTTGCAATTGCAGTCATTAAGATAGGACGCAGGCGTGTTGTACCAGCTTCTAATAATGCTTCACGTGTTGATAGGCCGTCATTTTCTTTATGAATAACACGGTCAATGAGCACGATTGCGTTCGTTACAACGATACCAATTAGCATAAGAGCCCCAATCATCGCAGATACGCTTAACGTTTCGCCAGAAATTAATAAGGCAACGAGTGCACCAATGATTGTGAATGGTAGCGAGAATAAAATTGCGAATGGTGCAAGGGCACCGCCAAATGTAACAACAAGAACGAAGTATACAATGGCAATCGCAGCTAACATCGCTAAGCCAAGTTGCTTGAATGATTCTTGAATATCTTGTGTAACACCACCCATAGAAACATCTATACCAGAAGGAAGATCCATTTTATCTACTTCTTTTTGAACAGCGGCAGATGCTTTTGAAACGTCATCAGATGTTAGTTTTGCACTAACTTCCGCATAAACACGGCCATCACGATGTGTTACTGTGTTAGAAGTTTCACCTTCTTTTACAGTCATAACATCTTTAACAGCAACTTCATTACCAAGTGGTGTTGTAATTTTACGATTTGTTAAGTCATCGATCGTTTCATAGTTTTGTTTTTCAGTTTCTACATATACATTTATATCTTTATCATCTTTTTTAATTGTTGTAAGAACAGGGCGGTCATGTTGATTAGAAAGTCCCATTCCAATTTGAGCAGCAGTTAGCCCCATTTTACTTAACTTTTCTTGATCAGCGACTAAAGTATATTCTGCATATGTTTTTGCAACACTAGAGTCTATGTCTTTTAAATCTTTATTTTTCTTCATGATATTTTGAATGTCTTTCACGACAGGCTTAATTTCTTCAGAGCTATCTCCATAAACGTATAGCTTAATTTCGTTACTACCGCCACCTGCTCCGAAATCTTGGTTTTTCCATTCACCTTTTCCAGACATCTTTTGTAAATCTTTAACGACTTGTTCTTTTTCTTTTTCAAAGTTTTTCGTATCGTTATCATATTGAACGAAGAACATCGCTTGATTTGTTTGACCAGGGCTCATTGGGTTTTCGCCGCCTAATGAGAATTGAATCGTTTTGACGTCTTTTTTATCTTGGAAATGCTTTTCAGCTTTCGTTGCAATTTTTTCAACGTCGTCTAACGTTTGACCTGGCTCAGGTTTGTACGTTGCGATAATCATTTTTTCTTCTTCAGATGGTAAGAAGCTGACACCGATGATTGGTACAAGTGCAAGGCTGCCTACTAATAGGAGGACTGTGATACTTGATGTAATAATTTTATGGTTTAACGCCCATTCAAGTATACGTTTATAGCCGTTTGCTAATTTGCTTGGTTTTTCTTCATGACGTACTTCTTTTTCTTTCATGCTTTCCTTCTTAAATAGGGAATGTGCTAGCATCGGCACAATTGTAACTGCCACAAGTAAGGAAGCAAGTAGGGCAAAAACAATTGTTAAAGCAAATGGTAAGAACATTTCACCAATCATACCCTTTACAAGCCCAAGAGGTAAGAATACAGCGATTGTTACAATTGTAGAAGACATAATCGGGATAAACATTTCTTTCGTAGCTTCACGAATTAAATCTTTCCCACGTAATTTCTCTTCTGATAAAGACATACGTCGGTAAATATTTTCAATAACAACAATTGAGTCATCAACAACGCGTCCAATAGCAACTGTCATTGCTCCAAGTGTCATAATGTTAAGGGTAATATCCATTTGTTTTATTACTAAAACTGCAATTAATAAAGAAAGTGGTATAGAAACGACAGAGATTAGTGTTGTTCGAATGTTTCGCAGGAACAACATAATAATAACAATCGCAAAGATAGCACCGAAAATAGCTTTGCTAAGCATTGTTTCGACTGATTTTTCAATAGGCGCACCTTGATCGAATGTTGAAATAATCTCTAAGTCTTTATATTTTTTCTCAAGGTCTTTTACTTTATCTTTAACTGCATTTACAACATCAACTGTATTCGCATCAGCAGCCTTCACAATTTGAATACCGATTGCTTCTTTTCCATTCGTTCGAGAAATGGATTCCGCTTTTCCAACTTCTTTAATATCAGCAATCTCTTCTAATGTAACCGTTGGTATGCCATTCATAGCGGCCGGATTCATCTGTGGTGCTTGTGTTCCAGCACCAGCGTTTTGGCTACCTTGACCATTCGGTGATGAAGGGATAGCTGGAATCTTTAATTCTTTTAATGCTTTAATTGTTGTAATGTTACCATCGACAACAACTGATTTTTCCGTATCTTTAAATGTATATAAGCCAAGTGGTAACGATACGTCCGAACCTTTTATCATATTTTTTACAGTATCTTCACTTAAACCTAATTCTTTCATCTTATCTTTTTTGAAGACAAGCTGTACTTCGTCTACTTGTTGACCTGCGATTTGAACAGATGCGACACCATCAAGTCCTTTTAATCCAGGAACAACATTTTTTTCTACATTTTCTGTTAAGGCAGCTAAAGATTCATTTTTACTCGCTACGCTTAATGAAATAACAGGAAAGGCATTAAAGTTTACTCGTGAGACTTTCGGGTCTTTCACACCTTCTGGCAGTTTCACGTTTGCGAGCGATTCTTTAATTTCCGTTTCGGCTTTTTCCATATTTTTATCAAAATCATATTCTACCTGAATAGAAGATGCGTTTTGATAAGATGATGAACTAACAACGTTTACACCGCTTAAATTTTGGAGTTGTTCTTCCATTGGTTTTGAAATTTTATCAGCTACTTCTTCTGGTGTAGCACCAGGATAAACCGTGGTTACTGTTACAATCGGTGTTGTAATATCAGGAATTGTCTCCAGCTTCATATTGAGTCCAGAATAAATACCCGCAATAGTAACAATAATGGTTAGTAGCCAAACTGCGAACTTATTTTTTAACGTGAAATTGATGATTTTGTTCATGTTTGCGCTCCCTTTTTATTATATTGACCAATTGGTCAGTCTAATACATAATATAACTGACCGATTGGTCAGTCGTCAATGAAAAGAGATGGTATAATAAAATCAAACTGTAAGTAGTCGGCTTCCTATTCTTTTTCTGATCATTGGCTTTTACTAACCGGATTTTATAGATGGAAAGGCTTCTATATAAACCATTTACTCCATTAAATTTTAGATGGGGAGTTTTATTTTCAGTTAATGTGGAATAAAATCAAGTTTGAATTTACATAAGATGCGAGATTAAATTTAGGAGAGAGAATATGAAAGAAAAAGAGCGCTTAATTATAGAGATGGCTATGAGGTTATTTGCAACTAAGGGTGTAAATGCAACGTCAGTACAAGAAATCGTAACCGCATGTGGTATATCAAAAGGAGCTTTTTATTTATATTTCAAATCAAAAGATGAGTTATTATTGGCCACACTTCGATATTATTATGACAAGATTCAGAAGAAAATGCTGGATATTGAAAAAGAATCTTTATTACCACGTGAAAAATTTGAAAAACAATTATATTGTCAGTTTATTGATGTGCAAAAACATAAAGAATTTATTATTATGCATGCAAGAGAAAATGCAATTCCGTTTAATAAAGAAGTAGAAGAGTTTATGATGAGGATGAAATTAGAGTCTCATGCATTTTATCGGAATAGCTTACTGTCCATTTATGGTGACAAAGTCAGTCCATATTTATTAGATTTGGTAATTATGGTAGAAGGAATATGCCATGGTTATTTACAATTAATTATTTTAAATGCACCGGAAATTGATTTATCCTATGTTTCGACCTTTATTTTACAGAGGATAGATAATTTAGTAGAGGGGCTTCTAGAATCTTCGGAGGAACCTGTCCTACATGAAGAGAGACTAGGAGAATTTCTTTGTAGTTCCGAACTTATTAAGGAACAGGTGAAGGAACATTTTCTAAGTGAAATTATTGTATTTAAACGAACATTAGCTGATCAATTAGAAAATGATGAGTTACTTGTAACTTTAGATGTTTTAGAAGCAGAAGTGAGATTGCAAAATCCAAGAATTCCAGTCATTAGAGGTATGCTTGCTAATTTAGCGGTATATCCTAGTTTAAATGAGTTTCGATTGAGGCTTACGGCATACTATAATATAAAAAATCCTTGCATATAGAACGCAAGGATTTTCTATTATAATTAAGAATTATTTTGTGACCATTCTTCAACATTCCAAGTTTTTGTAATCCAGCCTTCATAAAATTCTGGTTCGTGACATACAAGAAGGATTGTCCCTTTATATGCCTTCAGAGCTTTTTGAAGTTCTTCCTTTGCTGTAACATCAAGATGGTTTGTTGGCTCATCGAATAGGATCCAGTTACTTTCTTCACCCATTAACTTACATAAACGAACTTTTGCTTGTTCGCCACCACTTAATTGATTTAGCGGGCGAGAGATATGCTCGTTTTTTAATCCGCATTTCGCTAACATTGCACGAACTTGATGTTGGTCCATGCTAGGGAATGTGTTCCAAACGTCATCAATTGGTGTTATATTATCAGCTTTTACTTCTTGCTCGAAGTATGCAGGCTCTAAGAAGTCACCAAGACTTGTTTTACCGCTTAAAGGTTTAATTTTTCCTAAAATCGTTTTTAGTAATGTTGATTTACCAACACCATTACAACCAACGATGGCAATTTTTTCACCGCGTTCAATTGTCATTGTTAGTTTTGGTAATAACGGATGTGTATATCCGATTTCTACATCTTCACCTTCAAAGACGAAACGGCTACTTGCACGACACTCTTTAAATGAGAACTCTGGCTTAATTGCTGTTTCAGGACGATCAATACGCTCCATGCGATCAAGTTGTTTTTGACGACTTTTTGCACGACCTGTCGTTGAATAACGAGCTTTGTTCTTTGCAATAAAGTCTTCCTGCTTTTTAATAAACTCTTTCTGTTTTTCATAAGCATTTATATGTTGATTTTTATTAATTTCGGCTAACTCTAGGAATTTTTCGTATGTCGCTGTATAGCGCGTCATTTTTGTAAATTCTAGATGGAAAATAACATCAACGCATTTGTTCATAAATTCCGTATCATGAGAGATTAATAAGAATGCATGTGGATATTCTTTTAAATAATTAGTTAACCAATGAATATGTTCAACGTCTAAATAGTTAGTAGGCTCATCGAGTAATAACACTTCTGGTTGCTCAAGTAATAGCTTTGCAAGTAATACTTTTGTACGTTGTCCACCACTTAGTGCTGAAACATCACGATCTAAACCGATTGCATCAATTCCAAGACCTCTTGCTGCCTCTTCGATTTTCATATCTAGTAAATAGAAACCACCTGCTTCGAGAGCATCTTGGATTTCTGCCATCTGCTCAAGAAGGTCCTCTAATTCTTCCGGTGTTGCCGTTCCCATTTTTTCTGCAACTTCATTTAAAGCTTTTTCTTTTTCAAATAAAGGTAAAAACGCGTCAGCTAATACATCACGAATTGTGCGACCAGGTGTTAAAATTGTATGCTGGTCTAAGTAACTGTAATTTGTACCAGGTGTCCATTCTACACGGCCTTCATCATGGATAAGTTGACCAGTAATAATATTCATAAATGTTGATTTACCAACACCGTTTGCACCGACTAATCCGACATGTTCTCCTGCTAGTAAACGCATGGATACATCTTTAAATAATGTGCGATCGCCAAATGTATGGCCTAGTTTTTCTACTGTTAATAAGCTCATAGTATCCTCCGTCCAACTTGAAATAGTACCTTGAATCATGATACTAAATTATTGAGTATAATGCTATCCTTTCAAAATGTATCTTTTTGTAAGAAACTCATTGTATTTTTTTGGGAAAAGGTTATAATATTAATTGAACAGTGGTTAATTAAATTGTGAGGTATGAAAAATGTCGCCAAGAAGGGCAGTTAAACAAGAATTAACGAGAGAAATGATTATGAATGTAGCAAGAGACTTATTTATAAAATTAGGTTATCAGCATACTTCAATGCGTAAAATTGCAACAGAACTAGGATATAGCCATGGTGCCATCTATTATCATTTTAAAAATAAAGCAGAGCTTTTCTATGCGATGGTAGAGCAAGATTTTCAATTGCTGAATCAAAAATTAGGTGAGATTAATGATCAAAATTTACCACAAGAGGAACAATTGAAAGCTGTTTTATTTGGTTTTATTGAATTTGGTTTGCAAAATCAAAGTCATTATGAAATCATGTTTTTAATTAGAGATGATGAGTTAAAAGAATGTTTAGCAGATGGCCCAAATGTTAGTTACGAAAAATTTGCTACTGTTGTATCTTCTTTGTGTAATGAGAAGGTAAATGTAATGACAATATGGTCTGTTTTTCTATCATTACATGGGTTTGTGGCACACTATTGTGGGAATGATCAAACATTTGAAGAAGTAAAAGGATTAGCTAAAGTACACGTGGAGTTTATTTCAAAATCACTTCTTATGTAAGTGATTTTCTTTTTAATATTAATTGAACAGCGGTTAATTTAGGGGGGATATATAATGAAAAAAGCTTTAGTGCTAGGAGCATCTGGATCAATGGGGTATGCAATTGTAAAAGAATTATGTAGCAGAGGAATTCATGTAGTGGCCTTTGCGAGGAATAAAGAGAAATTAGAGATATTATTTTCTGGAGAAGAAAATGTGAAAGTTGTAGCGGGAGATGTATTTATACAGGAGGATATAATGGAAGCCGCGAAAGGCGTTGATATTATATTTCATGCTGTAAACATTCCATATTCAGATTGGGAGAAGAAGCAACCAAAATTATTAAAAAATATATTAGAAGTAGCAATGTATTACGACAGTAAGTTAGGGATAGTTGATAATATTTATGCGTATGGGAGGCAAGGGGAAGAACCTGTAGTGGAAGAAGTTAAAAAGGCACCACATACGAAGAAAGGGAAAATTCGGTTACAGCTAGAAATGATGGCAAAACAGGCTCGTGTACAAATGTTTATTGCACATTTCCCTGATTTTTATGGTCCAAATGCAGAAAGTACACTTGTTCATCATACTTTAAATGGGGTACTTGCAAATAAGTTATCAAGCTTTGTTGGAGATAAAAAGATTGCTCGTGAATATATTTTCACACCAGACGGTGCAAAAGCAATGGTTGAATTAGCTTTACGTGATGAGGCCTATGGACAAAATTGGAACATACCGGGTTGTGGTGTCATTACAGGTGAAGAGATGATTCAACATATACAAGAATTAACGGGATATACAAAACCAGTAATGACAGTAAAAAAAGGTATGATAAATTTAATCGGACTATTTGATAAGCAGATGAAAGAATTTGTGGAAATGCTATATTTGACAGAAAATCCTGTTGTATTAAGCGGAGAGAAATATGAGAGGTATATTGGTGAGATACCTAAAACTTCTTATTATAGCGGGCTAAAAGAAACGATTATATCTATGCAAAAAAAGGTATGTAAATATTAGTATAAAAAAAGTTACTTCTGTAGGTGAACTGTACCCTATAAAATGGACAGTTTAATAAAAAAGCCCTGAAAAATCAAGCACTTAAAAGGTGGTTCCGATATTCGATCGGAGCCATCTTTTTTAATGTCCACTGATAACGATTATAATTATACTCCTCCATATAATCCTTTATG
>NZ_JBFTMD010000025.1:0-70627 GCF_056396785.1 Bacillus sp. 05T21
ATCGATTTGCCAAGGATCGATTTGCCAAGGCCATTACTACATATGTAATGGATTTTGGACTTCCAGAAGTAGAGGTTGTATTTACGGTTTTCACAGAATCAGCGTATTATATTAACGGGAAGCATTGTGCAAGTTAGAGCTATTTGAAAGATTTTTGTAACATTTATAAGGGGTAGAACCACATCGCTATCAAGCTAACAAGACAAAATAACCCCTAAAAAGAAAAAGGCGTTATTCTTTCAGAGAAATCATAGGAAAGGATGGCGTTTTTTTCTTTTTATGGATACATTCTATTTGCTCGATGGCGATGTGGTGTTACCTCAAATATAATTATTTTATTTGAAGGTCTCTTTTAAATTTTTATCAAATCTTTTCATAGGTTTATATACAAGGACGTGTAGTGATAAACCTATCACTGCAGTAATGTTTAAAATAATACTTATAATCATTAAAAACCATATAAAAGTAAATGGAAAACTCTTTCAGACAAATAAAAAATGGAAGTATTATCAACCAAACATCATTTTATTAACGGTACGCTGGTACCTGCGGTACAATCTAAGCTTTCGTGATTTGGTCGAAATGATGGAAGAACGAGGTTTATCTTTGTCCCATACCACCATTATGTGTTGGGTTCATCAGTATAGACCTGAATTGCACAAACGAATTCTTCGTTACCTCAAGCAAACCAATGACTCTTGGAGAGTTGATGAAACATTTATAAAAGTTAAAGGGCAATGGATGTACCTGTAACGTACTGTTGATTCGAAAGGCAACACAATCGATTTTTGTCTAAACAAAACAAGAGATCAAAAGGCTGCAAAGCGCTTTTTTAGGAAAGCCTTGCGGCCTTTTCATATTTCAAAGCCACGTGTAATAACAGTCGATAAGAATCCGGCTTATTCTATAGCAATTGAGTAGTTGAAAAAAGAAAAAGGCATACCTGATGGTATACAACTTAGACAACAAAAGTACTTGAATAATATAGTAGATGGACTTTTAACATAAAATACGATTCCGTTAGGAATATATATGTTTTATTCTCTTTTACTTTGTTTTTGCACCAGAACCAAAATACAAAGGGAGCAAGAAGAGCTATGTAACCGTCAAGAAAAAATAAAGAAAGAGGAAGAAGAACGACAACATATTCAAATACAGAAAGAGCAGCTATATAGAAATAAGAGCTATGGAACAAATGAAACTTGTATCATGTCTATATATTGAAACCATATTAAAAGTGAGGGCAGTTTTATGTTTATTCAAATAAGTTTGAGGTGTGGAAATGGAACAGAAGTTTATTGAAAAATGTAATCATGATGAGCTTGAGTATGTTATAAAAGACTATTGGCAAGATGTATGGAATTATTCATTTATTATTACGAAAGATCCACACTCATCAGATGACATCACACAAGATGTATTTATTAAGGTTTTTAAACATTGGCATTCTTTTCGAAAGGAGTCATCTATTAAAACGTGGATATTAAAAATTACAAGAAATACGGCAATAAACTATTTGAAATCCGCTTATTTTAAAAGGATATCTTTAGTGGGATTTTTTAGTGACGACAAGCAGTCTTCTTCGGCAGAACAAGAGTTTTTTAAGCAAGAGGAACTAAATGAAGTGTGGGATGTTGTATTAAAACTACCTAAAAAACACCGTGAAATACTAATATTGGACGCGAAATATGAATTATCTTATGAAGAAATGGCTGAAACATTAGGTGTATCAATTGGAACAGTCAAATCTAGATTAAGTCGAGCGAGAAGTAAAGTTTCAAAACTAATAGGGGAGGGTAGAAGTGATGAACAGTAAAAAAAATCCTGACTGGTATAGTAAATTGAAAAAAGGCCCAATGGAGCATCGGAAAGATGAAGAAGAATTTATTTATAAAATAAAGCAATCGGTATATCAAAATAGTGAAGTAGATTCTGTAACATATAAGAGACCATTTCGTAAAAAAGCATTGCCTGTTGTAGTTGTTTTGGTTTGTACAATGTTATTTTTCATTGTTCAACAACCTGGGCTTGATGATAATAAATCACCGGTACAAAGTAGTACTCAAATTAAGCCGAAAACAAAAGATGAATCTGCTCAAGATCCATCATTGAAACAATTTATGAATGATTTATATCAAAGTACAAATTCAAAAAATGAAAATGATTTGTATAGAGCGTTAAATGATGAAGTTCTATTTAAAGGGAAGAGTTATAAGAAGGATGAATTGAAGTTTGATGAAGATATTTTTCATGAGTTGCAAGTCGCTCTTACAATGGGGGGAGAATTTGCAAATGATACAAAGAAAGTATATAAAGTACCAAGTGGAATGACAGAAAGTAACCAATCAAAGCGAGATCATTTTATATATGTAACTGTTACTGGAAGTAAAACGAAAATTTTAGCTGAACCAAAACGAGAATCACAAATTTTATATGAAGTATCTAATGAAATGGTAAAAGCTTGGATTCCAGAAAAAGTGCAGAATGATGGATATATAAAAATATCGACATTTAACGGTAATACTGGGTATGTACAAAAAGAGTATGTTTTAACGGATATTAAATATTCATTTGTGTTCGAAAAGGATCATGAAGGTATGTGGAAAATAATAAATATAGATTCTATATGGTAAAAGAGGAAGGTTCACTTTAATGAACCTTCCTCTTTGTTTTTATTTTCTTATTGAAGTGTATGCCAGAACTCTAAAACTTCTGCTGTAACGAGAGCAGCGATGTTTTTTTCTGAATTACTACCAGGAATAACGACAGAAATGGCGATTTGTGGATCTTCGGTAGGAGCATATGAAATGAAAAGAGACTGATTTATCATTCTTTCTTGCTCATTCGGAGAACCTGTACTACCCGTTTTACCTGCGACATGAAAGGGTAAATTATTAATCTCCTCTATATTCTGACTCATTCCACCTTGCACGACACTCCAAAATTCCATAGGATAACGATTTGAACTTTCTAAAATTGGTTTAAACTTTTTTGTTTCCTTACCGTCCTGACCAATAATAGCACTTACAATTTGAGGTTTATATTTATCACCTTTACTTGCCAAAGTTGCTGCATATTGAGCGAGTTGAAGAGGGGTATGCACTTCATTTCCTCCCGAAGAGGCATTTAATAAAGCGGAGATTCCCTTTTCAAACTTATTAGATGGATGGAATTCATATTGTCCGTCTTCTTCAAAGGGTAAATCAATCCCGGTTTTAGAACGTAGGCCGAATTGCATTAAATAATCTGTCCATATATGTGCCACTTTTTCTATATTCCCATTATTTTGGTTGAATAAGGGCAGAGCTACTTTTGCTGTCATAAATGTGTTAGATGAATTAATGATAGCCTGCCTCGGTGTAATCTCACCTGTTGGCGTTCCAGGTGCATTCGTAATGTTATTTTGATTATCATACTGAAAACTACCCTTATCTAAATAAGTATCTTCGGGTTGAAAAAGCTTTTCGTTTAATCCAATTAAAATAGTAAGAGGCTTTATAGTAGAGGCCATATTCACATAAGATTCACCATACTTTAATTTTTGAACTGCCTTATTTTGCGAAAGTGATTTAAAGTTTTCATTTTTAGATGATACATGTGTATTTAATGCATTTGGATTAAATACTGCCGAGTTGGCCATAGTTAAAATTGCGCCAGTTTTTACATCGGTTACTACAACATAACCAGCTTTAACATCAGGTATTTTCTTAATTTGAGATCTTAATGCTTCCTCTGTTTTTTGCTGCAATTTCGAGTCTAAAGCTAGCCGGATATCTTTTCCTTTTTGTACTTTTTGAATATTCCATAAGAACTTTTTATTATTCATTTTAAAAATCAGAGTTTTTCCGGGTTTTCCTTTTAAATCATTCTCATATTGCAGCTCAATCCCACTTTTCCCAACAGGTCCATACTTAGAATTAAGGTCATTTTCTACATACCCAATTAGCTGTGAACCAATTTCGTGTTTAGGATAATATCGAATCCATTCATCTTTAATTATTACATTATTGGGTTTGTTTTTGTTTATGAATGTAAGTTCATTCTCATTTATGTCTGAGTATAACGGTATATCATTCATAGTCTGCTTTTTACAAGATTGTTGTAATTGTGAATTTATGTCCTCTGCAGAAATGTCATGTTGAAATTCTTTTGAAAATTGATTGAAAAAAGCTAATGTGTTTGATGTATCATGATCCGATAGCCTTTCATCATTAGAAGTGCAATATAAAGACTTAACTTTCTTATTTGTAGCCAGTATTACACCATTTTGATCAAATATTTTTCCTCTTTCAGCTGAAGAAGTTGCGATAGTAATTGAAATAAAGTTGATTTTTAATAAAATTAGTAAAATCAAACCTACAATAGAAAGAACCGCAAAAAATCTCCATCTTTTTGTATGTAACATATAACCCTCCCTTATGTAGTCTAATTCATCTTATAGTTAATTATTTTTTTTGTAAATGTGGAACACTTTTATTATTTAGGTTATCTATTAAGTATTACAGCATGAAGAAAGGAATAATTAGTATGAAAAGTTACTAGCAAGTCTATTTATAAGTTTAATATGAGTTATTATACAGTTTAGCTTTTCTAATGTAAGCAACAAAAAAAATAGAGAGAAAAACAAGAAAGGAGATTATCAATTACTCTGCTGTACCCTATGCCCATCAAGCTAATATTTTGAGGAACCCCCAAAACAAAAAAATTATCTCTTGACAGTTATTTATGTAAATTCAGCTTGTATTTTTGAAGATTATCGTTTTCTTTAACGGCATGACGATTTTATCTTATTCAGCCTTGTTTAAAATTACTTCCCTTACGAATAAATCCTACATCTTTTGCGAGCCTTTGAAGAATCTGAAGTCATAAATGATGGTGTAATTCCTGAGAGAATAGTTGAAACTCTTTTGCTAGTGAAATATCGATAAAAACCCCATCCTTTTCATTGACTCTACTAAAGGGAAAGTGTAAATGTTCTTTAGGAAATATATACTTAAGTAAATTAGCACGTATATTCTATTTGGTAGTTATAGAAAAGCAAAAATAAAGATAAATTCTATATTAAAAGAAGGATTTTATTTGTTACGTTGAATCAACTATAGTATTAGGTGACATGGGACAGTAGGAACCCATGTTGGCGTCATTTGCTAAATGTAATTCCTTTTGCAGCGCAGTGCCTCCTTATACAAGTGGGCTTTTTTGTTGTAAACACATAATATATATGGAGGCATAAGAGAGATGACAGATGAGTATAAACACTTAATTTCGTATGTAGATAAAATAAAAGAACTTAATTATAGTACAGCTTCCGCATTAATAGTTATTCATAATGATAAAATTCTAGTAAACCATTATAACGGAAGGCATTCAAATGTTGTTTCATCATCTCAAAGAGAACTTGTAGTAATTACTACAAGTTCTCTTTGTTTTTCTGATAAAACCGAAAGTAAACTTTTATTTAAAAGTTTACTTTGGAACGGCTTAAGAAAAATAACATTCACTTCTTATGGAAAGTAGTCATAGGAATACACCCCTCATTGTGGGCGGGGTGCACATAGTTATAAAAAAATACCCTTGTCCAATCCATTATCATTCTTTAGTCATTTAATATTACAAAGGGGGTGAGAACATGGAAAACAATGAAAAAATCACGTTTCGATTTGTAAAAAAAGATGGGCAAGAAATTAATTTGGCAAAACGTCTCTTTACATGYCKATGATCCTGTTCAATCAGGTTATTGAGATRYTTRAYGGTACAATGTTTYGTACGYRCATAAAAGCCGTTCTTYTTCAGTTTTTTGAACGCACAAAGCAAGGCYGGAGCYTTGTCTGTAGTGAGAACTGTTGGTTCTCCAAAATGTTTTACTAATCTTTTCATAAAGGCATAGGCAGCCTGATGATCCCGTTTTTTACGAAGTTGAATATCCAACGTGTTTCCATCTTTATCAATTGCACGATAGAGATAACGTCATTCTCCCTTAACTTTGATATACGTCTCATCCAAATGCCAAGATAAGCGTGCAGATTTTTTTTTTACTTTCCAAATTTGATAGATGAAATTTCCATATTCATGAACCCATCGCATGATGGTTGTTGGATGAACTGAAATACCACGTTCATTCAGGATTTCAGATACATCGCGATAACTTAAAGAAAAACGGCAGTAGTAGCCAACAGCTACTAAAATGATATCTCTCTTGAATTGTTTTCCTTTAAAGTACCTCATGTCTGATTCTCCTATATCCTGTTTTCTATAGTGTAGCTTCATGTAGGAAACTTTGCAACAGAACCCTGATTACCATACATCTTCGTTAAATTAACGGTCTTTATTATTGTACTCATGTGAAAATACCAACTTTCTTGTGTGTCTATAATTTTATTATGAGGAAAATTCCTTAAATGGCGTTTAACAATTTCTTAATTAAGGAGTAGAAGAACAGATCTTAAACAATAATCCAAAAATAAAAAAGCAGCTGTACAAATAGCTGCTAAAAACTTATACTCGAAAAATATAATAGACTTATCTTTTGTCATACCATGGGTTTAAGTGGATAAGTACTTCATCTACTTCGGGATCTTGTTTCATAATCGTTGTTTTTATCTCTCTACAAATATCGTGTCCTTGTTGGATACTTAAATAGGCTGGGACACTAATCCTAACATCGATCAAAATATAGTGTCCATGTTCACGGGCACGCATTCTATCAATCCTTTTTACCAATGGATGTGCCTGAATGATCTTCATATATTCACTACTTTTCTCAGTAGGTAGTCCACCTTCCATTAATATATATATAGCTTCTTTCCCCATACTAATTGCAAGTTTTAAAACAAAAAAGGAAACAATAATCCCGGCTAATGGATCACCATAAGCTGCATATGGGATTGAATATATATTGTTTAACAAAGCAACCCCAATTCCAATTACAGCAGCAATTGAAGCATAAACATCAGCAAGATGGTCATATGCCGTTGCGATAAGCCCTTTACTATTTGTCTTTCGTCCAATCCGGATTGTATATACATATAGAATTTGTTTCCAAACTAAAGAAACAACAGCCGCTACAAAAGCGATCATATGAGGCTCGTTTGCTGGATGGAATAAAGCCTTTATTGACTCGTAGGCCATAAATATAGCTGCTAGAATTAAAATAATAGCTACAATTCCTGAAGAAATGACTTCGGCTTTTCCGTGACCATACGGATGGTCTTCATCAGCAGGCTGATTTGAAATTTTCATCGAACCTAAGGATACCGCAGATGCTACAACATCAGCAGCGTTATGTATACCATCAGCCAATAACACCTGACTCTTGAAAAGGAATCCAACTATAATCTTAATGAAAGTTAGAAATACGTTACTTATTACGCTAATCCATGCTGCTAATAAAGAGGATTTATAATTTTTATTCATACCTTTCTTCTCCTGACTTATATTGTGTTTTTGATAATATAATATAATTTGTTTATTCGATTTTGTATTGGAGCTATTTTAGGAATGTAAAATAGAATCAGTATATTATATTTTGGAACATTTAAGTCCTTTCATACATTATCAAATTATAAGCGGGTGGGTCTATACAAACATTGTTTCCTGAAAGTATACATTTAGATTTGGACTTACTTTGTTTCTTTTGGGCTCATTTTTTTACTTAATGCAAAAAATATGATATCGAATTGTCATGCCTTTCATTGTATGTCTGGAGATTAAAAAATTTTCAACTCTTTAATATAGAAAAAACTTTATTTACTCTGGATTATATTTCAAGCAAAACTTTGAGAAGACGTATACAAAGGGGACTAAATAAAGGTGAAGATGTGAATGCACTTGCCAGCGCTATCTTCTTTGGAAAACTTGGGGAATTTAGAGAACGCGCGCTTCAAGATCAATTACAACGAGCAAGTGCACTCAATATCATAATCAATGCTATTAGTGTTTGAAACAAGGTTTATTTAGAGGAAGCCATAAAGGAACTCGAAAAAAAAGGGGACTTTTAGGGAAGATTTAATGCCCCAAGTTTCTCCATTAAGAATGTATTAAAGTGGAAAATGATTTTTTTTTCGAACAAAAAGCCTATTAGTTACTAGGCTTTTTGTTTGGCTTATTTATTTTTTATATAATAAACCCCAAAATAAACTTCTATTCAAAAGTTTATTTTCAGTTCTTTTTAACTAAAAAAAGAACTTGTAGAAAGACTATAAGTTCTTTTAGGGCAATGTTTTATAAATTTAAGGATATATTTAGGGGCTAGCGCCTTGCTTTGCCTAACACAGTCAACCTATGGAGCAGCTTCTACTCCATAGGTTGACTTTGAATTCGTCGATTCATCGTAACCCAGGTGGTTGTAAACAATATCATTAGTAATATTACAACGATATATAATCCGGTTTGAGGTATCATAATACCAATCATTATGCCCATTAATCCTCCCATTGCTCCTGCTACAATCCCATTTAATATGGGGATACTATCTTGAAATGGAAAACTGATAATACCACTTATGAAAACACCAATAAGGAGTCCTAAAACATAGGCTGTACTTGGATGATGATTCATAATGGCTCCAATAACTACACAAACTGTCATTGTAGAAATCATCCCTAAGGACATTGGGAGTGAATGGATGATTATATTATATTGTTCACTGAATTTGTATAAACGATTTCGTTGCTTCCAAAGCGTAAAAGTAATATGACAAATGAGTAGTGCACAAATAAATAAGATAATAAAGGCAAAGAGCCATGATATATCTACAATATTCATATGGTCCATTTCATGCCCCAATTTCATTTCCCTCCCTTTTTGGTATTTCGATTAATATTTAGGGTTCTCGAGATACTTTCTGCCTTTTTAAATATATATTTAAAACATTTTCGGGAATTGTTTTACAATTGCAATTGTTATTGTATCCGCCATTTCTAAGGCTTCTGCCTCAATTTTGTCAAATACATTAATACTAGATTTAAAATCACCTTGGAGCATAAGTACTGCCTCCATTTTAGTAAGTGCCAAATGCTCGAAAAACATTTTTTGGAATCCCTCTCTTGAAATAAAAGGATTTATTCTATTTAGAAATTGGGAAACTTCTGCTCCATTCACATACCACTTTCTTTCGGCAACAGTTGCAGCCTCTTGATTGCCGGCTTTTGCAGCTTTGACAAGTTCCGCAGCAATTACTAGATGTTCCCTTATTAAGTTGCTGTATATTGTCGCTATTTCATTTCCATAATAAGGTTTTAACAAATTCCCCATATCTACAGCATTGCGAAGAAGACGAGCGGTAACAACGTCTATATCTGGTAAACCAAAGACTATGCTAATAATTGTCATCCTAGTCCAATATACATGCTGTTCCCAAACTGAACGCATAGAATTACTTAAACTAACTCTCTGTTGCGTGTAAACAGAGTTACTTCCTCCATGACATTGATGGTTATGGTCACACCTACAATTTTCTCCACACTGACAATAGGGATTCAAACAAACTGGATTGGAACAATTACGTTGATAATAAGGATAACCACCGTAATATCCTTGTTCATTTTTCCACATCTTTCATCCCCCAAAAAAACATTAGTTTTTATAAAAATATAGGCATTTATAATCATCATCATATGTAATTCTTAACTGATTTAGAATTGCAAGAAGATAAAATGGTGTTGAAAGAAATCAGGGAAATCTAGGCGTTCTTTCTTGATTTCTTTGCACTTGTCAATTTGAAAGAAAGATTTCCATGTCTTGAACAAAATTTCAGTTTGCCAGCGTAATGAATACAAATCAGGTTCTGGTGCAAAAATAAAACAAAAGAGAATAAAGCACATATATACCTAACGGAATCGTATCTTATATTGCAAGTCCAAATAATTGATGGATGAATTCTTTTTGATTTTGGACAGACTGGTTCCATAAAGCAATCTGTTCTTTTTTAATCATATGCATGGCTTCTACTCCAGAAAGAATGGATGTAGCTGTGTCAAAAGATTTAAGACCTAGCATAGAACGGATTCGCTTCTTTATATAGCGATGATTTTGTTCTACTATGTTATTCAAGTACTTTTGTTGTCTAAGTCGCATACCGCTAGGTATGCTTTTTTCTTTTTTTAACTGTTCAATTGCTATCGGATAAGCTGGATTCTTATCGACTGTTATCATACGTGGCTTTGAAACATGAAAAGAGCGCAAAGCTTTCTTGAAAAACCGCCTTGCAGCCTTATGATCTCTTGTTTTGCTTAGGCAAAAATCGATTGTGTTTCCGTTCGAATCAACAGCACGATACAGGTACATCCATTGACCTTTTACTTTGATATAGGTTTCATCGACTCTCCAAGAGTCATTTATTTGTTTAAGGTAACGTCGAATCCGTTTGTCCAATTCAGGACCATACTGACAAACCCAACGCATAATCGTTGTATGAGAAATGGGTAAACCCCATTCCTCCATCATTTCCACCAAATCACGAAAACTTAGGTTGTACCGTTAATAAAATAATATCAGGCGGATAGTGCTTCCATTTGAACCAATTTTTCTTTTCCATACCGATTACACACCTTTTTAGAGTAATAGTATCAGTATGTCCGAGTTTTAGAGATTACTCGTAATTACCTTGAAGTTTTTGCATCAGAACCCTTCCATGTCACTCAAAAATCCAATCAAAAAAAGAGGGTGAAGGCATTTTTTATTGAAGTTTGTTTATATTAGCTTTTTAATCTGTTAGGGGGGATCATAAAGTAGAATATTAATCTCTTTGATAATTTTAATTTTCCTTATAGAACATGGCATGCTGTATTAAAAAATCTTAATTTTGAAGGGAGAATTAATAAATATGAGCACGAAAAAGAAAATAGGGAATAAGTTATTACTTGTCAGTGCCATTTGTGCAATAACTATTCCTTCAGTTTCATATGCGGAGGAAGTAATTTCACCTAAAAATTTCGCGAGTTCTTCAAGTTTGTATGAGGGACGGAATATGGATGTATTGAAATCGAGCTTATATCCTGGTACATATAAAAATCCATTCTATCACCAATTTATTTCGACATTAAAGGAAACAAACACAAATATAAAAAAAATAGGCAATACTGACGATGAAAACATAGCTACTACCCTTTCATTTATCCGTTATCTGGATACAGAAGATTATAAATCTGCAATTGATTTAACTTCTCGATCATTACAGAAAATAATATCCGAAGAATGGCTGAAGAGCTATTGGAAGGGACTCCCTGTGCAATTACAAGCAGGTACTTTTATGGAAATTGGAGAGGTAACACAAAAAGAGACAAATTCCGTTCATACAAATGTAGAGATTAAATTAGCCTTTGAACAATTTACAGTACCTTTACTAATTAGACTAGATCCATCTGGAAAAATAGATGATTTTCAACTTAGCATGTCGTATAGTCCTGTTGCAGAGCGTCCATCATATAGTAAGCCTGAATCATTCATTGATAAAGAAGTAGTAGTTGGAAGTGGTGCGTTTCCATTACCAGGAACATTGTCTGTTCCGAAGGGAAAGGGTCCTTTCCCAGCAGTTATTCTTGTGCAAGGATCTGGAGCAACCGATCAGGATGAAACAGCGTTTGCTTTAAAACCATTTCGTGATTTGGCTGAAGGTCTTGCCTCGAAAGGAATTGCTGTCCTTCGCTATAATAAACGAACTTATGAACATGGATTGAAAACACAGTCCAGTCCTTTTTATACAGTTGATAAAGAGACAACAGATGATGCTCTTCTTGTGACTCATTTTCTTCAAAATGAACCTATGATAGATAAGAATCAAATTTATATTCTTGGTCATAGTCAAGGTGGAATGATGCTTCCGAAAATGATTGAAAAAGACCAAAATAAAAATATTGCTGGGGCAATCGTGATGGGAGGACCAGCCCGTACGATCCAAGATGTTGTTTTAGATCAATTTGAGTATCTTTTTTCCGTTGGAGCAATGAAACCGGATGAATATAAATTTTACAAATCGCAATTTGAATTATTAAATGATCCCAATTTCTCTAGTCAGAATCCTCCAAAAGATTTTTATTTAGGATCAGCAGTATTTTGGGATTCTATTCGTAAAATTAAAGCAGCAGAAATGTCAAAAGAACAAAAGACACCGCTTCTTATTATTCAAGGAGAAAGAGACTATCAAGTTCAATCAAAAATCGAAATTCCTCTTTGGAAAGAACAATTAAAAGAGCGAGATAACGTTGATTATCGACTATATCCAAAGTTAAATCACTTCTTTACAGAAGGAGATGGGGAGTTAAGTAAACCGGATGAATATTATAGTCCTGCTAATATCCCTGAGTATGTTATAAATGATATTGCTGCTTGGGTGCAAGGAAGATCGAAATAAAATTAGCAACCATATTTTTTAATAGAGGTCACGATACATGCCTATTAACTTAAGGATAGAAATTAAATGGTTTCTGTTCAAATAAACTAAATAAAGGGGTGTTCTTTATGTGTACCAGTTTGACATTACAGACAAAAAGCGGTCAGCATCTTTTTGCAAGAACGATGGATTTTACATTAGATTTCAATCAAGAAGTAATAATAGTTCCTCGAAGTTATCAATGGAACAATATAACTGGTGAAACCATCGAGGCGAAACAAGCTGTTGTAGGGATAGGGATTAACCATCAAGGAAAAGATCATCCTGGCGGACGGAGTAAATGAATCAGGTATGACATGTGCAACACCCTATTTTCCAGGATTCGCTAGTTATAGTAACAGTATAGATGAAAATAAAACGAATCTGGCTCCATTTGATTTTGTGGCATGGAGTCTCACACAATTCAATTCTGTCAAAGAGTTAAAGAACTCTGTAGATAGTATTTCCTTTTGGGGTGTACCATTACCTGTTTTAGGGGGTACTCCACCGCTACATTGGATTTTAGCGGATAAATGGGGAGATTGTATTGTACTAGAGCCGACAACTGAAGGACTAAAGATATATGATAATCCTCTTGGGGTAATGACCAATAGTCCTGAGTTTAACTGGCATCTACAAAATTTAAGACAATATATCGGTCTTAAATCGCAGCCATATGCGCCAACACAATGGGGGAATGTACCATTAAGTGCTTTTGGACAAGGTTCAGGATCGATGGGACTCCCTGGGGATTTCACCCCACCATCAAGGTTTGTTCGGGCAGCATATGGCAAACAAAATATTCAAGGTATAGATAATGAAGAAGAGGGCATATCGGCCATTTTTCATATCTTATCAAATTGTGAGGTTCCAAAAGGTGGAGTAATAACGGAAGAAGGTACATTAGATAATAACATTTATACAAGCGCAATGTGTATAGAGTCTGGTACATATTATTACCATACCTATGATTGTAGACAAATTATAGCTATTCATTTATTTCATGAAAATTAAGATACAGATGAAATTAAAGCTTATCCGTTCCAGCGGAAACATAAGATATTTTATGAAAACTAATCAGATTTGGAATAACAAAAAAAAGAAAACTTAATTAAGTTTTCTTTTTTTATAGGCGACATGACAATACAAAAGTGGTCCAATTAAATTCAATATAAGAAAAATAACAAGTCAATATATTTCTAATCATTTTAGGTGAAGGGTATGTGATTGAGATGAATAATACATATAATGAAAAGACACATACATCGATTAAACAATTATTTAATAAGTTTTCACCAAAAGCTCCTGCCTTTTTTTTGTATTAAAATTAATATTCATACAGTTAAAAACCTAATTAGAAATTATTTGAACATAGATTGCTCAATGAGGTTAAATTTTATAATCTCCGAAAAATAGAATTATATAAAAATTATATATTATAATTATTAAACTTAATTTTATTGAAAATTGAAATATTAAGCAATATTCCTATTGCTATTAAATTGACCATTAAAGAACTTCCACCAAAACTAACAAATGGAAATGGAGTACCCGTAAGAGGAAATAGTCCCGTAATACCACCTAAATTTACAATGGATTGCATACCAATCATACATCCTATACCAATTGCTATAAAACTTCCGAATGGATCTACACATAGTTGTGCAATTTTTAAGGAACGAAGAACGATAGTCAAAACCCCTGCCAATACAATAAATACACCAATAAACCCTAGTTCTTCAGAAACTATTGCCATTATAAAATCAGTATGTGGTTCTGGAAGATAACCGGTTTTTTGAATGCTATTTCCGAATCCACGTCCAGTAATTCCTCCAGAGCCAATGGCAATAAAAGAATTTACAAGCTGATATCCTTTTCCTTGCGCATCAACAAAGGGATTGAGAATTGTAGTAATACGTGTCTTTTGAACTTCTGACAAGCTAAATTGAATTAAAAAGTACAAAAAAGGTAACCAAAAAATAGAACTGATTATAATTCTTTTAATTAATAGATTTACATTTATTCCAGAGCAAAGAAATATGCTAAAACCTATACCTAATATTAAAAGTGCAGATCCTAAGTTTGGCTGTTTATAGATTAGAAAAAAAATTGCAGCTAAAAAAAATAAAAGTTTTCCGCTACCACTCCAAATCTTTTTAGCTTGTTCTTGTCGTAATGCAAAAAAACGGGCTGTTACAAGTATTGTTCCTAATTTAAGAAATTCAGCTGGCTGTATTCCAAAGATCCATGATTGAGCATTATTTACCACTTTTCCTTTCCACAAAACCATAATTAATAAAAAAATTCCCCCAACCATAATACAGATAGAGACTATTCGTTTTTTCCATATTTCATATGGGAGAATAGCACAAACTATTAACCCAATTGTTCCTAAAAATAGCTTTGTTAATTGAGAATCAACAAAATGCCTACTGTTATAACCGTAATGTTGAACAGCAACAATGGAGCTCGCGCTATACATCATGATAATACCTAAAGTACATGTTATGAATAGAGGGAGGAGCAATAGATAATCGAGTTTTAATATTTTTTTCATTTTAATATCCTCCTGATTTACATTAACACTTAATATTACATTTGCTAATGAGTAGAATCTTGTTCTCATCAACTACTAAATAGTATTCTTGTTTTGAAAGATTCTATAGCTTACACCCTGTTTTCTTACGCAAAAATCCCCCCTAGTTACATACTAGGGGGGATTTAAATTGGCATGACTAAATAAAGCTTTCCTCCCCCTAGTAGAGCTTTGGCACTATACAACGTAAAGTAATGGAAATTGATTACTTAGCTATCTTAAGAAGAGCCTTAATCCGACAATTCCTGTTCTACCCATTGGCGTCTTTCGACATTTTTGGGCAATAGCCTGTGTTTGTATAGGAGCCTCACCTAACAGGTTTAGCAATATAAATTTTATGTATTTGTTTCGTGTAGCCAGCATAAATACTTTTTTTTTGCTTGTCAAGTAAGCATATTGCTAATTTTATATTCTTTATTGTTTTATGAATTTTGAGAAATAATGCAAGAAAATGTATTTAATCATCTCGTATAGATACTTATTTTCGGCCTGTAGTGTATAATTTGATTAAGTAGTTTAATCATATAAATTTGATAAACAGTAAAGAAGATTTTAATCATAAAATAAGATTTTTGAAGAATTTTCTTTGAAGTACGGTATGACTAATAATTCAACTCCTGCTATAAAGTTACAAATAAATCATAAACAATAAGTTTCCTATACGAAATTTCATATATTTTATAACGTTTCTTCGAACTAATTGTATATAAATTTTATATCTTTTAAGTTGAATTTCAAATTTACAATAGAGTCGAATTACATTTCTCTAAAAAAGAATTTATTATGAATCGAATCGAAAGTTAGTTGACAAATATTAAATTCTGGTTTAAATTTTGAAGTAATTCAATAATCTTTGTTAGGTGAGGCTCCTGTATAGAGAAACGCTGCTGCCCAAAAATGTCGAGAGACGCCAATGGGTCAACAGGAACGGTCGGATTAAGGCCCTTTTTAATGTAGCTGGTTATAAAAACCTATGCTATACAGTGCTAAAACTCAACGAGGGAGTGGTATACGATTTGATAGAAAGGCACCTCTGGGATTTTTGCAGAGCTGTCTTAATAATCATTTATTTGTATTGTAAAAAACCTTTACTCCTTTTTGAGTAAAGGTTTTTTTGTTTAATGTTATTTATTTTTATCTTGTCTATATTCAAAAAGGAGGTAGTTCTAAATAATAAATTGATTGCAATGTAACTATTAATGCTCTAATAAAAATTTTAGACAGATAAAATAACACAAAACCACTCATGAAACTCTAGAGTCTCCCTTAGCAATATAAGGAGGAGTTAACATGAAGAAATTATTAAATGAATTACTTGTAACCCAAAATAATTTGGATGCAGAGAAAGTTTTACGTCATCCGTCGTATGATGTTGCACAAGAAGTAAAACGGTTTTCAATTGAAGATCAAGTCATATTACTAGATAAGATTCCTGTATTAAAAAGCTCAAAAATTCTTCAACATTTGAGTACAGAAGAAAAATATAATATCTTAATTCACTTATCTGAAAACAAAGCTAAAAAGTTACTAGATTTACAACCGATTGATGAAACAGTAGATCTACTTCTAGCGGTTCATCCGGAAAAACAAGCTAGATTAATGGCGTATTTAAATAAAATCACAAAACATAATGTAAAAAAATTAATGGCTTTCAAACCTGAAACGGCAGGAAGTCTTGTCACAAGTGATTTTGTTGCAGTTAGAGGGAATTGGTCAGTAAAAATGACATTGAAGTACATTAGGGAGCATTCTGAAAATGTAGAATCAATATCTTATATCTATGTTCTTGATAGTCATGGTTATCTTAAAGGAATCGTTTCCATACATGAGTTATTACTAGCAGCAGATGAAGAAATATTATCTACTATCATGATTCAAGAGGTAATTTCAGTACACGCTGAAGTTGATCAGCAAGAAGTTGTAAAAAAGCTACTGAATTATAATTTAGCAGCATTACCCGTAACAACAGCAAATAATGAAATGATTGGTATTATAACATTTGATGACGTAATGAATGTTATGGAAGCAGAAGCTACAGAAGATATCCAAAAGTTAGGCGGAAGTGAACCGTTAAATCAATCTTACTTTGAATCTAGTATTTGGAGCATTTTCTTCAAACGTCTACCATGGTTATTGCTTCTTTTTGTTGCTGAAGCATATACAGGTACAGTACTAAAGTATTTTGAAGACGAAATTGAAACAGTAGTTGCCTTAGCTTTCTTTGTACCGTTATTAGTAGGTACTGGAGGAAATACAGGAACACAGGTTGTAGCAACAATTACTCGTGCAATCGGTATTGGAGAGGTGAAATTTAAAGACATTTTCCGTGTAATGAAAAAGGAACTTGCAATTGGCATGCTTCTCGGACTTGCACTTGGGGTAGCTGGGCTCACTCGTGCTTATATGTTAGGAGTTGGAACAGAAGTTGCACAAGTTGTAGCAATCACTTTATTATTTATTGTTATTTGGGCCTCTATTGTTGCAGCTGTTTTACCCTTGATTCTGAGAAAATTAAAATTAGATCCTGCAGTCGTTTCTGGTCCATTTATTACAACATTTGTTGACGGAACAGGATTAGTAATTTATTTCATGGTTGCAAAAACGTTATTAAATTTGTAAATATACACTGAAATAAATACGAAATGTAGAATAAGTATTTTGCTTTGCTTGCAAAGACATAGTGGGGAACTCGGGAATGAGGGAAACAAACACTTTTGTCTTTAGGAAAATAATATCTTAAAGGATTCATTGAATGTAATTAATGCCGGAGGAGAAACCTATGAAACATCTAAGAAAAATCTTCAAACGAATTTTGCTTCTTTTTTCTATTTTCATGCTTATTGGCATAGGAATATTATTTGGTACTAACTATGGCCGAGATCTTCGTGTAACAATTGCTGGGAGTATACTAACTTCTCAGCATCCACAATATGCGAAATATACATTCCTATCCCAAAAGGAACTAGATAAACTGCAAGATAGAATTAATCATCCAAAATGGTCAAATAGTGATGAGGCTATTTATAAAAAAATAGCAGGAAAAAGATTAGAAGAATTAAAAAATCAGCCATTAAAAATTGATGTAGAAACGATTAAAAGTAACAAAGATAGTCGCTTTCTTTTCGAAGGAAAATTAATCACTATTAGTAACCCTTTCAATGTTAAACTTGTTAGCCATCAAGGGACACAGGGTGATCAAAGAGGAGAAAAAATTAGCGTAATGGCAAAACGTAATAATGCACTTGTTGCTGTGAATGCAAGTGGGTTTGCTGATGAAACAGGAAGGGGAGGAGGAAATGTTGCAACTGGAATAGTAATAGAAAATGGGGAAGCTATTGATACAAATATGGATAGAAATACCCCTACAATTATTACAGGTTTAACAAAGTTTGGACAAATGATAACTGGAAATTATTCTACCCAACAACTCTTAGATAAACAAGTCGTTTCCGCAGCAGGATTTATGCCACAGTTAATTGTAAATGGAGAAAAAATGATCACAGAAGGAGACGGCGGTTGGGGTTCTGCTCCGCGAAGTATTATGGCCCAAAAAGAGGACGGCACATTAATGTTTCTTGTGATAGACGGTAGGCAGACACATAGCATAGGAGCTACGTTAAAAGAGTGTCAAGATATTCTATATGAAAAAGGAGCAATAAATGCAATGGCTATGGATGGAGGGTCTTCTGCTACACTATATTTAGGAGGGAAGGTTATCAATTCACCTTCTACATTATCCCATGAAGATCGTTATTTACCGAATGCTTGGGTAGTAACAGCAAATCCGAAACAAAAAATAAAAATGACAATAGATGGGGAAAAAGTAAATCCCGAAACCTTCTATAAATTTGATACAAATATTACTTCACATTAAGTAGAAATCAAAGGCGAATAAGTAATATGAAATGTTTTTATATACCGATTAACGTATAATTTAAATTATGTATTTTTTACATAATAAAATTATATTTAAAGTGAAATATATATAACTAAGGAAAAGGTTTATATTAGGGAAAAGAATAAGAGTTCAGCAATGCAAAATTGCTAAACTCTTATTCTTTATTTTTTCCTATTCGTCCTAAACTATCTTTAATAGTTGTTTCTCCAAGTTGAGTGTATAACAAAGCCGTATCTTGACTGGTATGCCCAAGTTGCTGCATCACTTGTAACGAGTCTTTTTCTTCCATATATAACTTATTTGCCAATGTATGTCTTAATTTATGAGGAGACATTCTTTTACCAAAGGCCTTAGTATATTTTTCTACTATATCTTGAATAGCCCTAACCGAAAGAGGCTGTGCAGTATGTTTATACTTCGATAAAAATACATTTTTTAATTCTTTCCCTGGAGCATATTTTTTATCTCTAATTTCCATATACTTTTCAAGATCATTCAATGCAATTGGGGTAATCCATACTGAATCTTCTTTGTTTCCTTTTCGTATTACATCAATTAGCCTTTCTTTTAAGTTTATATCTTCCATACGAAGATCGGCCAATTCACTTACACGAATACCACTACCAAGAAAGAGGGAAAGAATAGCTACATCACGATCTTTATCTCTTAGGAAATAGAACAACTGATGTTTTGTTAAAGATTTTTCATGTTCGTACTTAATGTAATTCAAAAACTCTTGATCGTCATCATTATGAAATATTTTAGATCTCATACGTTTTGCACGGGCATTTAATGTTTCCTTATCTTTATGTATTTCAATTTTAGCCATTACATTTCTATAAAAATAACATTCTCCATCATCATTCTCTGATAGGGAGGTAAGGTACTTAAATAAAGACTTTAAGGCTGAAATTTTTCTGTTAACAGAGGAATTCTGCATATTTTGTTGTAGTTTTAAAAACCTCATAAAGTTCTCAACATCTTTTTTCTTTAAATTTTCCAAATCAGAGAAGGATATGTCTTTAATGGGCTTAAATTCAATAATTTGTTCAGATAATAGCCAATTAAAGAAAACTCTAAAATCATATACATAATTCAGTAGGGTGGAGGGAGAGGCATCATGCAATTCCTTGTACTCCACAAATTCTTCTATGTAAAAGGGCATTTCATTTAAATTCTCGTATAATTTCTTACGATGTACTGATTTTTGACGTTGCTTGCTGTAGTCCATAAAATCACCTCATTTATAATATAACAGAAAAGGGATGCGAACACAAGTTCGCGTTAAATTCAATTTTTACACAGACTTATTTACATAATTAAATTATGAAATACTAAAATATACTCAAAACTAAATGTTATAGTGTAGTTAATCCAATGAAAATTATAGCTAACCAAATAATAAAATAGTATTAGACCATAAAAATTCGTGCAAAAACTACATATAAATGTATGTAAAATAAATTTGATATATAAAGTCTTACAAAAAATCAATACATGAAAATAGTTTAAAAATCATTATCAAATGCAAATTGATTAAATTAATCATGGTTATGGGGAGTTAATTAGATCAACATAAGAAAAAATCTTATAAATTAAAATGTAATTTACTATAAAAATTATTAATGAGTAACTCGGCATTTAATGATTTCCATATAAAGTATGAATTATATAGACACATACCAATATACTGATATTAATGCAATTGAGCTCGAAATCCCTAAATACTGCATTAGATTTTTATTTAAATCCTATATTGTTCGTAAAATTGGTATTTCGTGCGAAGTTGTAAAATGTTTGTTTTTCCCCCTTTTTATAATTCTTTTATGTTCATCCAACAAAATGCATCATGCACCTTTCATCAGTATGAATATCTTTTAGTTGCAGATACATTCACCTATACATTTTAATATTGATTACATGGTTGCTTATAGGGTATAGCTAGCATATAAATACATGTTAAAATAATTTCAATGCAATACGGGTAACTTTAACCACTTAAGACTAAATAGGTTGTGCTTTGCCCAAAACTTAATTGTTTTTATATTGAAAGAGAATGTTTCCTATAATCCTGTAAAAAGTATTCCTTATTGTACTTTGTTTATGTGAACATACAGTGATTTTTAATTCTAATACTGATTTTAAAATATAACTTCGCAATTTCCCCTTCCGTCTCAATAAGATAAGAATTCTTTTCATTTTGAGACGGATTTTACTCCTTTTTTAAAGGTACGTGAAATTTTACCATCTCATTGTTGAATAAGGGAACGATGACTACAATACAGCCCCCACCACACTGTTAGTCATTGTTCCGTTATCCATTCATTTCTTCAATGAATCTAGTACTTGTTTCAATTCACAATCATCACTATGACCGCTTTCTTCATCATAATAACAATACGGACAATCATGACCAATGAAACCTTGTGAAAACTCAAGTTCTTCTAGTAACTTAATAACTCGTTCTTTATCCATCTCTACCCCCATTAAGCTGTTGTCTTCTTATAAAACGCTGCTATACGTTTCTCTTCATCGTGAATTCTCCATCCATCATCTTACTCGATCCTGTGAGTTACATCTAGTTAATTTAGTTTTCAAAGAACAAGACTAGGGACTATCCCTCCACATTCGCTACATGCTTCGTCGGTACTTTGTCCCCACCTTCACAAGAATGAAGCAATTTCGGTTCGTTAGAACCTTATATGCATCTGTCCGCTAGTAGGCGTTGGTGACAGTTTCTTGCTTACCACGTTCCGATTGACTTAGCTATACATATATCCTTAGGTGCTTGCTTTAAGCCTGTTATCTTTACACCCTCATCGTTAGATGTTCCGAATTTCGTATCCTTTACTCTTACTTTTCGGTAGATAACGTCATCATTGACGACATACAAATTTCTATTGTATTAATAATTTAGACCCGTACATTCGCAAGTTCGCCAGTCCGTTATTTTAGACATTCTCACCATAGATATTTTGTAGCATCCCGACCTATCCATTACCATATGATTTCTCACTTAGGTTTTGTTCAGCCGACTTCACCTAGCTTCATACAATTTGTGACTACTATCACGCCTTGCATGTAGGAGTATTAGATAAGTAGTTTCAGCTCAACCTGACGGCTTTCATTCCTACTTTCAGTCAAACAGTTGTTGTTATCAAATTGATAGCCCTCCTATTTCGTGTTTGCACACTTATGAGGAAACGTGTCGCACAAAGGATTATTTTGTTAAGTTCCTTGTAATTTTTTTCTTCTATCTCTTGGCCTTCTTCTTTTATTTGACCGATTAATGAAACTACTGAGCCAACTGCTTGGACCCAACTCCCTGTAATTACTATAAGCTGTCCATCCTCCTCATTCCCCTCAAAAATCCCCTCCATTTTATCCCGACTAGCTTTCAATTCATCTACCCCGCCTATTGCCTGCAATGAATTACCTGTCGCTTGTAACAGATTCCCAACAATGTTATACGATTCATCTATATTTGAAATATCCTCTATTTCCTCACCTATTGCGGTAACACCACCTAATGCCTGTACCCAGTTCCCTGCAATCACTAATTTTTTTTGCGTTTCATGTTCAAAGTCTATAATGAGTCCTCTTAGAACCGTTATATTACCGATTGATTGGATTCCGTGACCAATAAATTCAAGGGATACTTCTTGTTGTCCATCAGCTTCCAGACCATTCCCTGTCGCCTGTAACACATTGCCCCATATGCTCAAGTCTTTTCTTATTTCGCTGTTCAAGCTTTTTAAAGGGGTACTCCCAATCGCAGCAATAATTGTCCCTACTGCAACAAACCAAGCACCAACTATCTCCTTAATCGGATCATCCATTCTTAATCTACTCCGTCATTAATTTATTACTTATAGGATATGAAATTGCGCATATCCAGGTTAATACCCTACTTCTCTCAACACCTGAATAAAACTCAATATTCCGTTCATACTATAACTACATCTAGAGGTCCATCCCTGTTTCGAGTGGTTAGTTTTTGCTAACTGCTCTTTTATTACTTTTCCGCTTTTGTTTTTCAAAGAACTCTTTAACTGCCCTTTCCCAATAAGTACACATATCCCTCTCCCCCTTGAATAAATCGATAAACCTTGTCCATACTATAAATACACTTGAATTCTGAACTTCCTTCTTAACGTTTTTCTGGAGAGCAATTAGCTTTTGCTAGTTGCTCTTTTGTATTAAATCGATAATAAAATTTTGTTCTTATCTCTTTTTTTCACCATATACATCTAATCTACCCGTTCCATTCAGAGAGTTACCTCCTATCTTAAAGAGCACTGATGCATGGCGCTCTTTAATTTTAAAATAACTCTTTTGTTGAGATCTATGAATCCATTTCTTAGGTGAAAGACTTTTATAGAAGTACCTTTTTTGGACAAATTTACCGGGTGAATTTGCGGAAATTTCGTGTTATTCTGAACTTGTTGAATACCCCAATACATTCAACAATACTCTTGATTGCATATTTAGTATGCAAAGAACTATCCAGATACCTTAGCTAACACTTCCCCCTGGTCGTCGTTATTGCTAAGGTATCTTTTTAGATGCCCTGTGTGCAGTGATTTTTTATTTCTACAAAATGAAATTTTTATTAGGTTTCCTTCATTCCACATAATATTTCCAAGCCCGTTTATACTAAAGCTGTAACTTTAAGTTACAGCTCATGAAACATTACTTGTAGGGCCTAGTTTCTTTTGTACAACAAGGGGTTAGCTAATTAAGCTGGCTACTTTATTGTGCCGAATGTAGTTTTTATTAAAATCTTTCTCAACAACTAACATATAGATAATACACTCCATTTTTGGTAATATATAGTTAATCTCTATATGCTTAGTTTTATTAAAAGGACCCACCCCCTCAATGTGGGTCCTTTTAAATGTTTTCTACTAAAATAGCGTTTTTGTTATAATATACTCATTCCTAAAGTCTTCTTCTACTAATACCGTTTGATTGAGCCTTTTTATAATGCTCGTCCAAGATAAAGAAGTTCATTGCCATTCCCCTTTCTTAATCCAGATCCATAATCTCCGCTAATGTCCTTGCACTTACAACTGCTTTTATAATTTGAATTCTTCCATGCTTTGCTATTGCATCGCTCTTTGCATCATCTTCACTTTCCGCTTCAAACCAATCTATTTTCTGTTTCTCATCCTGATCAAAGAAATGAACTTCGAATGTAGGCGTTATAGCGTTATGACAATTACTACGTAGAAATTTTTCGGAAGTACTAGTTGCTGCATAGTCAAAACTTCCTATTACATCCTCAAATGAAAGTTGTCCGCTTTTCATGCTACGATTCCTGATTTCTCTTCCTGCTGCATACGATGAATTTCCATTAACCTCGCCATAACGGCATGACGCTTTCTATCCACTTCCTCATGACTGCGATTCCCTGCTTCGCAAACACATGAACCGAATTGATACATACCCATTCCAATATCGTTTCTAATTACTCCTGTTCCGTTACATGCACATATCTTAATTCCCCCTTTTAAAATGGCAATGTTTTTCTTCTGTAATCCTTTGTATCTTTGATAACCAGCGCCCTAAACTTATTGAAGATACGCGATACAATTCGCTCGTCGTATGCACCTTCTAAACGCTCTCCTGTAAGGTTTGTTGTGAAATTGCATATAAAATAAAAAAGCACTCTAATGAGCGCTTTTTTTATGATGCATCTTTTGATTTCTTTCTGTTTAACAAATCCTGTATAATCCATTCTGCCACAACTTCAGGACCTTCCTCGTCAATTCTCTTATAAGAGGTAGCGTCATTTCTGCATTATCACAACTCATGAATAGTAAATATAGAATATCTTCACAAAAAAAACTAGAGAAAAGTTCTCTAGTTTTTTTCTACTACTGTGTAAGTAGTAGGACAAGTTAATATATATGTTACCAAGATTTTACATATTATGCAATACTTTTTTAAAAAGAAAAATAGAGGCAGTAAACTCACTCTATTTTTCAATGCAATATAAACTCAATAAATAACAGAACGATTAACATTAACTTAGTTAGTAGATAATACACCAACTTCATTTTTAATTATGTTAAACTCACGGCCAACCTTCTCGAAAATATTTAGTATTTCATCAATTTGCTCATCTGTGTGCGTAGCCATAAATGATGTGCGAAGTAATTCGCTTCCTTCCGGTACTGCTGGAGAAATAACTGGATTTGTAAATAAACCGTTTTGCATTAAGCCCTGCCAAAATGAAAATGCTTTTGTAGTATCACCTATAATGATCGGTATAATTGGTGTTTCTGTTTCACCTATGTTGAAACCTAATCTTGTTAATTCACCACACACTTTTTGGGTAGTTTGAGACAATCTATCACGTCTTTCTGGCTCACTTTCTATGATATCCAATGCTTTTATTGTGGCAGCTACACTTGAAGGAGTCATACTCGCGCTAAAAATCATGCTTCTTCCCTGGTGCTGAATGTAATCAATAACATCGGCATCACCAGCAACAAATCCTCCTAAACTACCAAATGATTTACTAAACGTACCAGTAATCAGGTCAATATCAGACTCGACATCAAAATGCTCACATGTACCACGGCCATTTTTTCCAAGAACCCCAATTCCATGTGCATCATCAACTAACACTCGTGCACCATATTTCTTTTTCAATTCTACTATTTCCTTGAGTTTTGCTAAATCGCCTTCCATACTGAAAACACCGTCAACGATAATTAGTTTCCCTACGTTTTCCGGGCAACTTTTAAGTTGTTTTTCAAGGTCTTCCATATCATTATGGCGGAAACGTTTCATTTTTCCGTATCCTAGACGTATACCATCTACAATAGAAGCGTGAACTGTTCGGTCAATAATTGCGATATCATGTCGTCCTAATAGAGGGGAAATTGCACCTAAATTTGTCTGAAATCCTGTTGAAAATACCAATGCTCTATTTTTATGTAAAAACCTTGCTAACCGTTCCTCTAGTTCTTCATGAATGGATAAAGTTCCGTTTAAAAACCTTGAACCAGATGAAGAAGTTCCAAACTTTGCGGCTGCTTCCGCAGAAGCTTCTATTAAACGTACATCGTTAGATAGACCTAAATAATCATTAGAACCGACCATCAACATTTTATTGGAATCCACAACTATCTCTGTTCCGAATTTATTTTGTATCTTTTTGAAATAAGGATACATATTATTTTCTCGTAATCCCTTAACAAAATCCCAATCATAACACTTTTTAAATATGTCCATTGTTTTCCTCCAAATATCCCTGATATCTTTTATTTTATAATTGCTAATTCCAATTTCCTTAAGCACAATGAAAACTAAGTTATAAGGCTATTATTCTATAAATAATTTTTATGTTCGGTCTTTTTTGTTTCGCCCTTCAAAAATCTTAATGTAATGCTGTAACATACCATAATGGCACTTAGAATATAAAGAGCTGTTGATACATTAAACATATCTGCAAAAAAGCCACCGAATATTGGACCAATCATCATTCCGACAGAGTACGCAACATTGAAAACGGCAAATGCAGTAGCATATGCTCCCCCTCCTAAGCGATCAACAGAATTCGCTAGTTCTGGAAGTGTAGGTGTCAAAACCAAACCAGCCGCTGCCCCTAAAAAGAACAATATAACTCCTTCTAATACCAATGAATTTGGAATCGTTACTAAAGGTAAGAATGCAGCCAGAATGATTAAACCAATCATCATAATAGAAAAAGTCCCACTTTTATCTGATAACCAACCGGCAATTGGACTTGCCAATCCATATGCAAGAGTTGTAATCCCGAACAGAAAACCTATATGTACAGTATTTGCGCCTAGATGTTCCATAAGATAAATAGGCAATGTTGGTTCTAGAATGCTTATTGCGGATGACCCAAGTAAAACAACTCCAAAGATTTTTAACACTTCAAAGTCCTTAAATATTTTCAGGATGTCTACACTACTTGCTTCTTTATCTTTCGGTGGATCTTCTAATAAAAACATCCTTGCTAAACCATCTAATAACGCAATACCGGCTGCCAGTAGAAAAGGTAGTTGATATCCTCCCCATTCATATAACAATCCACCAACAGGTGCCCCTAGAAGTGTTCCAGCTGACATGAAAGTAATAACGGTCCCTAAAGCCTTACCTCTTTTATTTGCTGGGTATAGGTCGGTAATAAGGGCTAAGCCAGCGGTCCATGTCGCAGCGGCGGCAATCCCCTGTAATAGCCTTGCTAGAATTAATATGTACATATTACTGGCGAAAGCAAACATTAAAGTGCTTGCTATTAGTACCACCATCCCCCAAAGCATTGAGCCACGTCTTCCGAACTTGTCAGATACTACACCTAAAATCGGGGTAAAAACTATAAAAGTAAAAGCATAGCAACTTATTAAAATCCCAACAGTAGTCTGAGAAGCTCCAAATTTCGTAACATATAAAGGGACGATAGGAACCACTAAACTATATAGCAACATATCGATAAATACGGCCATAGAAATTACAAGTAATCCAGTTAGCGGATTTTTTTTCAGACTCTGAAATCTTGTCACTCAGTATTATCCTCCTTTCCGTTTAGATTCTGGAAATAATTGACGATTTTAACTCGTCTGAAAATTATGATATGACAATATGGCACCGTCTGTAAAATACTTCTAATTCATTTATCTAAAAATTAGAATATGACTCCATGTCATTTTGTGCTAAATAATTCTGATTAATTCTAATTAATTGCCACTTTCTATTAACATCTTAGTAAATTTTGCAATCTTATTCTGAGAAACTCCGCTTAATTTTATTTATATAATTTGTATATCATGTACATAAAATATAACTTGACGAAATTTTTTCTCAGTGATAGCATGAATTCTGGGTTTGCAAATTCCGTTTTTTTACAAATGACATCTCATTAGGTCACTCTAGTATTATTGGTAGGTAGCCGTTTTAATCACTAATTAACTATTTACGGAGGGAAATTCATGTTAAACAAAGTCAAATTAGCAGCACGAGTTGCATGGTTTAAAGTTTCGAATCAATATGCAGATAGCTCCAAAGATTACGATAAAGCTAGTGATGATTATGATTCTTTCTTTTCTAGTACCATGGGAATACATTCACTAGGTTTACTAAATAAAATGAATATACAACCTGGACAACACGTATTAGAACTAGCTTGTGGCACTGGTTTTATTACTGCGGAGGTAGCCAATCGTCTAAATGGTGAAGGCACTATTTCAACTGTCGATCAATCTGCTGGTATGCTAGACGTTGCACGGAATAAAATATCTAAATATTCTGGATTAAAATTCAATATGCACCAAGGAGATATGGTGGAATTTTTAAAACAAATCCCTAGCTCAAGCATTGATACGGTGGTGTGCGGTTGGGCTATTTGCTATACAAATCCAGCTATTTTTCTCAAAGAGGTCCATCGTGTTCTAAAATCTAATGGCCAAGTTGGAATAATAGAAACACGATGTGATTCAGAAGAAATTCTTATGAAAGCATTTGAACGGGTTCTTAGTAATGACCCTACATATTTAAAACGTTACATCAGTATTAACTTGCCACCGAATTCTCTTACCCTACAAAAATGGTTTAATAAAGGGAATTTAAATACAATTGATCGCTGGGAAGGGGAACAAATCCTGCCTTGTAAAGATGCAGAAGATGCGATGGAATGGGTTTTTCGTTCTGGTGCCGCAGCTGGCTTCTTAGATGTACTCGATAGAGATAGAGAAGAAGAAATATTACATAAAATTAAAGAACAAATAAATCTATTTATTCAACAGGGCAATGAATTTAAATTAAGCCATACATTTGTTGCTGGGGTGGCATCTAAAGGTAGTAGTATATGAAAGGCGGAAGACGAGTAAATGGGCAATGAGAAACTCCATTATATAAACAACTTAAAAGCATTTCTTGCTGTTTTAGTTGTCTTATTTCATACGAGTAGTGCCTACGGGGGAGCTGGCGGATGGTATTATATAGAACCGTCGGATGATACCATTTCCACATCTGTCCTTACTCTAATAAACGCTCTATGCCAAAGCTTTTTTATGGGCCTTTTCTTTTTTATCGCAGCATATTTTTCACCTAGGTCTTTTGACAACAAAGGCTTTTCTAATTTTTTGAGAGATAGAGTTCCTAAACTTCTTATCCCTGCTTTTGTTTATTTCTTTGTTTTAAACCCCTTGAGTATCAACCTTGTAAAGAAACAAAGTTATCTCTCGTCATTAGGCTTTTATAATTTATGGTTTGTTATGGCGTTATTCTACTTTACTGTAATGTATACCATAATCAGAAAAACTACGGCAATAAAAATACCGCAGATTAGTTTCCCAGGCATTATGAAAATATTCGTCTTTATTATATTTATGGGTATCTGTAACTTTATTGTTCGATTACTGTTTCCAACTGATCGACTATACATACATGACTTCACACTTGGATATTTCCCTCAGTACATTGCATTATTTATAATCGGAATCATTGCATACAGAAATAACTGGCTAAATCAAATAAACGATAGAGTTGCATCCATTTATTTTAGAATTTCAATAGTTTCTATAATAACGATGCCTATTGTATTCCTTTTAGACGAGGATCGCATAAATTACTTTTTCGGTGGGTTTACACTTGAATCGCTATACTATTCTTTTTGGGAGCCATTTACATTTGTAGGAATAATTTTAAAACTATTAGTCCTATTCAAGAAGAAATTAAACTATACTACTCCCCTACTTAGTATAATTAGCCGTTCTAGTTATTCTATATATATAATTCAGGGACCAATTATTGTTGGCTTACAACTTATGTTTAGTTCGTTTGATTTAAATGTTATTTTAAAAACGATTACAGTTACAAGTTTGACCTTAGTTTTATCACTAGGGATAAGTATTCTATTGCTCCGTATTCCTAGGGTAAACAAAATAATATAAAGCACATCCTAGACATGACATACTATATACTAAATTTGTATAGGAGGAAAAAATGAAATATTTAAAACCATTTTTTTTCGTAACTGATATTGGGTTTATTCTTTATTGGCTAGTTACTATTTTCCACCTTATACCGGAAAGTTGGGCATTTAAGGATTATGATAATCCAATCATCGTGGCATGGAATTGGTCGTTTTTCCCGCTGGATATATTAATCTCCATTACCGGACTTACCAGCATATACCTATATAACAAAAAACGTTCTTCTTGGAGTTCCCTTGCTTTAATATCACTGATTTTAACATTTTGTTCTGGTTTACAAGCCATTGCATTTTGGGCTTATAGCAATGATTTCGATATTACTTGGTGGGTATTTAACGGATATTTACTTATCTATCCATTCTTTTTCATTAAAACTGTTGTTGCCCCAAAAGATAATGATAATTTTTTATACTCATCAAGAAATCACAAAATATAGTACCTAAAAGTCACTATAAACTCTCTTTTATAGTTCTCCCACAAAAAATACCCTTCGAGCTAGACACTTTTTAGTGACTATTTCGAAGGGTGTATGGGAAAAGTCTAAGGATTATAAAGACTGGGTAGAAAAAAACATATGATGAATTAAAGATAATGTAAAAAGGAGAAGCAGCTGTATAGCCAATTCTCCTTTTTTATTTAAGGTGAATAGCAGATTACATTCAAATTCTGTAAATAAACCTCACGGGTATACAGTATGCAACAGGAATCTTTATTATTTGCCGCGAATGTAAGGTAGAGCATATGTGAATAGGGTAATTGTAATGAACGTATCTCATACAATTGATTTTTCAGGTAACCGTTTAACTAATTGTATAAACTTAAGATGTATTTATATACCAAGTACAGCAACAATCTGACTTGCCTTGTTGTTAGAAATGGAATAATACATTTCTAGTCCTTTTCGCTCAGATCTTAATATTTTCCCTTTCATTTTGGATAAGTGCTGCGAAACAGAGGATTGTGGTATGTCCAAAATCTCAGTTAATTGAGAAACGTTGAAAGACTTTTGGCTGCTTAATTCTTGCACAATCTGAAGCCGAATGGGATGTGCCATTATTTTTAAAATCTCAACATCTTCTTCCGTAATAATCCGTTTTTTTGAATCAAATGTAATGGAAGTCATTGTTTCTCTCCTTTATTATTGTATTTTGTTCTGTTTGATTGTGAAGTGCATCAAGATTTCTATAAGGTCTAGTATGCATCGTCGTCATGTTTGTGTTCTACACGATTCATTGCTTGAGATGCTTAATTTTATTTATTAGAATGTAACAGTTGTTAAAATGAAATGTATCACCTACCCCTATTATAAATCTGGAATGTAAATATTTTACTACAGATTCATTACAAAAATATATTTTTTCAAAACGTCTTATTTTCGAAATACACATTTTATTATGGAGGGATTTTGATTCTTTAGGTTGATGGAAATGTATGCTACCCCCTTTAGTTTAACTACATATGAATAGAATCTACTCTTTAGGAATACATAAAATATATATGTACATGCGTAGTCTAATCACTACATCCTTAGTGAAAGTAGGATTCTATAATTTTTGGAGGAAGACATATGCAAAAAAAGGTTCTCCTGTTTACAGATTTGGGAATTGATGATGCGTTTGCTATGCTGTACACTTTTTTTCGTAAAGATATTCAACTTGTAGGGATTGTAGCCGATTATGGAAATGTATCAAGAGAAAATGTAATAAGAAATATTAACTATTTGAAGTACATTGCGGGAAAAAAAGAGATACCTGTATTCCTTGGTGCTTCTGTACCGTTGACGGGTATATTGCTTCAGTATTTCCCTGAGGTACATGGAAAAGTCGGATTAGGACCTATCATTCCCCCTGAAATTTCTTATCCAGTTTATCCTTTAAATGATATTTATCAAATTATACATTCAAATTTAGACGACCTTACAATTATCAATTTGGGAAGACTCTCTTCGCTAGCTACGACCTTTGTATTGAATTTAGAAACAATGCGAAACGTAAGAGAATGCATTTGCATGGGCGGAGCTTTTTTCTATCCAGGTAACGTGACTGCCGTTGCTGAAGCTAACTTTTACGCTGACCCTTATGCAGCAAACTTAATTCTGCAGCATGCGAAGAACTTAACAATTATTCCGTTAAATGTAACTCAACATGCGATTGTTACACCCGAAATGGTTCAGCAAATCGATGCATTTCATCGGAATACACAGGATCTTGCAGGACTCATCATCAAACCTATGTTAGACTATTATTATAATTTCTACTCCAAGTCTAATCCTGGTATAAGCGGAAGCCCTATGCATGATTTTGTAACAGTGTGGTATTTGCTGAATCAAGGGGCTGTTAGCCTTTCAAGAGTACCCATTAAAGTTATTCCTGATCAAGGAGAGGGATTTGGTCAAAGCATTGCAGACTTTCGTTTTGCTACTAATCCAGGCTATAAAACGCATAATGTAGCTTTTCAGTTTGATTATGAAAGATTTAAGAAGGATATTATGGAAACGTTCTTAAAGAAGAGAGTGTAACATACTTTATTAACTTCAAATAATACGGATTATGTGAATGAAAAGTCACTTCACTTAACGTACAGGAATTCGACTTTTCGGGTTAAAATTCGCTTATCGTACAAAATTTCAAAAATGTTAGCTGTACCCCACGCCCATCAAGCTAAGGTTATATAAAGTTTAATCCAAATAAGATTATGTCTTTTTCAAAAAATTGATTATAGCCTATAATCGGCCGAGGATTTAAAGCATGCCGTTAATGAGGTGTTGCAGGATTCAACTTACAAAGAGAATGCAAAAAAATCAGTCAATCATTCCGTGAGGCAGGTGGTTATATCAAGGCTGTTGATGAGATTATTAAATTTACTCGTTAATGTTTGAAATTCCGCCCTACCTTCTTCATACAGCATTGCACAACATAACTGGCTTAATCTTTATACAGCTAAAATTTGATGTCAATATACATCTTTGTTTAACAACTTTACTTTAGTTTACTATGACTAACGCACCCGCCTGCGCCAAATGTATGGCAATGCTACGCCCTATTCTCCTACTAGCACCTGTTACTAATGCAACTTTCATCTTTAACGAATTTACCTCCTTCCTCAAGCGTGTGAAGGGCGATAGCTCAACGGTAGGTGGGAGATGAATTTCGGTTTCGCATAGCCAAAAACTTTTGATAAACTAGCTATATGAAGTTCTTTGATAACTTGATATGTAAGGTTGCAGGAAGAAAATAGAGTGCCAAAACCAAGCCATTTGGTTCCTGCTTAAAATATCAACCGTACCAAGAGAGCGTCCAAGCGTTGGACATCTACACCCCGAAGTAACGCTCAGGGAGACGGAAGGTTACTTTCATCGTGGAACTGAGAAGCTCCCACTTCAAGCTTTGCTTAGTGGCGAGTAGTTCACAATTCAACTTAGTTATATCACAAAATGACCTTTAAAATATTGCGCTCTTATTTGGTATCTATTAAACAGAAAAAGCCGACTCACAAATATAAGGATCGGCTCTTTCACTTCAAATATACATTGGTTTTCCTTGCATTTCCCCTAACTGTTATATCCTTCATATTTTGCACCAAGTATAATGCAAATAACCTAATTAGTATCGATACTATTTTATTAAAAAACTTGCTTTTATTTTTATATTTTCTTTTCGTTGACTAATAATGCGCGATTCTAATAATACCTATTCCTAAAGAGCAAATACAAGTCATTCAGTAAACCTTTAGTTAAAAAGAAATATTAGCAAAAGCTGAATGTGGAATTTGAGTAAATAATGTGAAGGCTTGTTCATTGTTTACAAATTCACATATTATTTATGTAGGAGATAAAGGCAATGTAAATCAAGCAACCAGAGTAATAAAAATAAAATATATAACACCTAACAGAACCACCATTAATATCGTACAACGTATGTCTAATCTGGTAACGACTCAAATCACCTTATTTCACTCTCTTCGGTAAAGCTGAGCCTGAATGTTCAATTACTGGATGAACATGAACATTAATTTCAGCATTACTAAAATAATTTTCACCTTGATCCCAATTCTTACTTATTTTCTTCCATTCTTTATAATTATGCCGCTTATATACTTCTCCTAACGCTAATACATCCACCTTATGTTTTTTTTGAACAAGCTTTATTGATTTTTGAATCCTTTGCTCCATCTCTTTTGAAATGTCCTTCGTTAAGCGTTTTTCATTCATAACTTGTTTATGATCACTAAAATGCAACTCCGCCAAAGTACCTTCGAGAAATAAATGAACATCAAACTTCGGTTTTGTAGTATTTTCAGTAAATACCTTTATTTTTCGGTGTAGCTTATGAATTTCATATGTAATAAGCTGATTCTTTTTACGTATGGTAAAATAACCTCCTAATTTTTCACCAATTACAAAGTTCATTCCCAATGTTTGTTCTCCGTTTAACATTCCAACACACTTGTTATCCTTCCCACGAAACAACGCAGCCCCTTCCATTTCTATCCCTTGTTTTGTTAGCCCTAAGACAGGTAGTACAAAACTTCGTTTTGAATTTATCTTTTCCTGCACGTCACCAATTCTTGCTGCCTCAACCATCTGAGCATTTTTTGGAGGGTGTTCAGCTAGCATATCAATATACTGTGCCGGTAAATTTTCTGGTTTTGCATTTTGTTTCAAGATTGCTTCTGCATTTTTCTCAGAAACAAATAGACGAATATTTCTTCTCATTTCATGATCTCGAATGTATACATCTAACGTATTTTGTAAAACATTTGGATTCGAGAGTAATTCTTCAGAAAAAATGATTACTTGTATATGTGGAAAGAATAAAGTACGACTAATTTTTTTAGAGATTATTCGTATTTGTTCAAACACACTATCTGCTTTTGCACTCACATCAATATAATTATTCCCTACACCTTTTCCACCTTGTTGCGTTAACTTACTGGGAAGTACCATCTGATACGTCCCTTTCATAATTGGATTGGATTTCTTTTTCTTTACAATATCGTAAGCTGCACCTACAACAAATCCTCTTTCTTCTATTTCAGTTAACTCAGAGCAACCGCTGATAGCCCCAGCTAAAAACGTAATTGTTATTACTTTAAGAAGACATTTCATTTCCACCATTCCTTCATTTTATCTTATATATAATAAAAACTAGTAAAGGCGTTAACACAATAAAGCTCATATCAATGCACTCAAAATCAAAATAATCCCACCGTCTGAAAATAAAGTTTGCATAGCGATATCTCGCGGCATAGACAACGCACCTATACCAAAATTAGTTGAAGATGCAACAAAACCAAGTTCCCATTTCCTAAGTTTTTCATCTCCATGCTAAAATGATTTCAATTATTTTTGCTCCTCTAGATTTATTATAGAATATTTCATTCGATATTAATCTGATTTATCTGTCAATATCGTTTTTGACAGACGAATAAATTCTTCTTTTCAATCTAAAAAAATGCAGGAGCAATAAGAGTTATATAAGGAATACCAACACTTTTTAAATTTGTTATATGAATCGTAAGTGCAATAAGATCTAAAATGATTCCATATAGTCCAAAATCAATCGCAGTAACTAAAACAATAATACTAAGAGCGGATTCACAATCCCTACATTCACCGCGCTTCTCCAATTACAAGATCAACTGTTTGTCCCATCGATTTCAGAAGCCTAATTCCAAATTTAACAATTCCACTCACTTAGCTTCCCTCTCAACAGGTTTTAATTAGGTTCCGCTAGTAGAAGGAAATATATACTAGAAAAGAGCTATCTTTAAAGATAGCTCTAACAGATGAATTATTTAACTCGCTTGGCAAGTCTAACACAGCCTTAAGATAACTAGGTTCTGGTGCGAAAACTTCAAGATAATTGAAAGTAATCTCCTAAACTTGGACATACTGATAGTATTACTCTAAAAAGGTGGGTGATCGGTATGGAAAGGGAAAGTTTATTCAAATGGAAGCATTATCAGCCTGAACTCATATTATTAACAGTAAGGTGGTGGAAATGATGGAAGAAAGAGGATTATCCATCGCTCACACAACGATTATGCGATGGGTTCATCAATATGGACCTCAATTAGAAGAGAAAGTACGACATCATCTTAAATCAACAAATGATTCATGGAGAGTCGATGAAACCTATATTAAAGTAAAAGGTCAATGGACGTATTTATATCGTGCTGTTGATTCAGAAGGAAATACCATTGATTTTTATCTAAGTAAATCAAGAGATAAACAAGCAGCCAAGCGCTTTTTCAAGAAAGCATTGACTTTTTCGTATATTGCTAAACCTCGCGTGATAACAGTAGATAAGAATCCTACCTATCCTGTAGCAATTCAAGCGTTGAAAAAAGAGAAACATATGCCTGAAGGCATACAGATTAGGAAAGTTAGATATCTCAACAATATAGTGGAACAAGATCATCGTTTTATTAAGAAACGTGTGCGTTCTATGTTGGGGTTCAAGTCATTTAAAACAGCAATCTCTATATTGAGTGGCGTTGATGCCATGCATATGATAAAAAAGGACAGCTTGATTTAGAAAATCAGTCTGTCCAAAATCAAAAAGAGTTCATCCACCAACTATTCGGACTTATAGCATAAAATACGATTCCGTTGGGAATTTACTATTCTCCGTGTTATTCTTCAGATATTTGCACCAGAAACAAATATTTCTCCAAGCCTTTTCAACTCTATATTTTTCAAAAGCCTTTGTGCGCCGAGCAATAGCCTTTCTTGTTTTCCGTTTCTTTAAATTAGCGATTCTCCTAACCTCACTTTCTATTCAAAGGATTATTTTATTAAGGTTCTTCACAAACCATAACTTCGAATTCTTAGATCCAAAAGAACCTATAGACACCTTCACCATATACTAATTTAAATACTTCCTAAGTAAAGTAGGTGAAAACTTTGCCATCGATTCTTGGAAACCTTGTCGTTCAAAACAGTAACGGTTCTTTTAATTTAGGTGATTTTTATAATGTTTCTCCAAAAAACAATCAAAAATCTTACAATGGTTCTGGTTCATCAAATAATGCTTTTATTACCAATAACTTTAGCGGTGTTAGTGCAACAAACACATTTGATGCTGATGTTGCAGATCAAGATCAAGTTGTATCAAACTAAAATGATTCACTCCACTCTCTCCTGAATAAAATCCAATATTTCGTCAATATTGTAGATACATTAGTCTCCAATTCCCCTGGAGATGAGCAGTTAGCTTTTGCTAGCTGCTCTTTTATTTTAGATTTCATTGTCACTCCTACTACGCATTTTCATATGTTATTGTATAGCCGCATCTTTTCAGTTGTGGGCTCATTCATTTTATTTCTTAAAAACCTTCATGAAGTATCATGCACTACACACTCCGAGGAAGAGCGCTTTTCGAAGGCGCTCTTTTTATTTGTTACACACCTGAATATTCCTTAATATTAAACACATACTATACATGGGCGATAAGCTAGAACTCATTTAAGAATTCCTTCCCTTTCGCCGCTCCCCCTTTGGAGCCGAGCAGTTAGCCTATACTAACTGCTCTTTTTTACGCGAGGATTTTCTACAAAATGAAATTTTTATTAAAAGTTATTAGTTTACTAATCTTAAGAAGTCGATATTACAAAACGGGATTATCATTCCCAAACATTTCACATTATCGCCTGATGTAAAATCAGCGTTTCCCACCTTTTCCAAGGCTTCATTCAAATCATTTTCATTTTCAAATTCCCAATCAATTACAGCTCCGCTTTTCATATAAATTTTAATCACTTTCTACCCGTTGCGATAGGTAAGACTTTGAAGTTATCTCCAGCTTTCCCCCCGCTTAACACTGTACGTGCGACTTTCATCGCATACAGCGTCCCATCTTATTCTTCTATACTAAAGCAACTAGATTACAAACAATGTTGTACTCACCAACGTATTAATTCCCCTTTCTTACGAAAGGTCACATCATCTTACTCGATCCTGTGAGTTACATCTAATTGATTTAGCTTTCAAAGAACAAGACTAGGGACTATCCCTCCACATTCGTTACATGCTTCGTCGGTACTGTGTCCCCACCTTCACAAGAATGGAGCAATTTCGGTTCGTTAGAACCTTATATGCATCTGTCCGCTAGTAGGCGTTGTTGACAGTTTCTTGCTTATCACGTTCCCATTGACCTAGCTATACATATATCCTTAGGTGCTTGCTGTAAGCCTGTTACCTTTATATCCTCATTGTTAGATGTTCCGAATTTCATACTATTTAATCTTACTTTTCGATAGATAACGTCGTCATTAACGACATACACATTTCTGATGTATTAAACGTTTAGACCCGTACATTCGCAAGTTTGCCAGTCCTTTGTCGGACATTCTCACCATAGATATTTTGTAGCATCCCGACCTATCCATCACCATATGATTTCTCACTTAGGCTTTGTTCAGCCGACTTCACCTAGCTTCATACAATTTATGACTACTATCACGCCTTGCATGTAGGAGTATCAGATAAGTAGTTTCAGCTCAACCTGACGGCTTTCATTCCTACTTTCAGTCAATCAGTTATTGTTATCAAAGTGATAACCCTCCTATTTCGTGTTTACAAACTTATAAGGAAACGTGTCGCGCAAATAGCGTTTTTGTTTTAATCTAGTTTTTGTTCTCCCGCATAAAAGCTGAAACGTGGTAAAATATAGAAAAATATTAAAAGGAGAATTATACATGTCATATGCTTGGTTCCCTCTTATTCTCTTAATGATTGTCGCAGTCGTTGTTAGTATAAAGAAAAATAAGAAATAATAAGTTTATAGAGCCCCCAACATTTAACAATAGCTGCAACTTTAAATCGTATGTATGTTTCAGCTGTTGTCTTCTCTCAAATAACGATTTTGTATTAATTAAGCACCAGTCAGTCAAATCCATAACACTGCGGTGTTTCATCAGTAAGCCAAATAAGGATTTTATTAAAAACTATTCACTTTTATTTCTCCTATTTCTATTTTTTGGACTTTAAATTCCCCGCATAGCAACACAAATCTCTATATTAACCCTACAAAAACCAACCTAAATATGGTAAATTAAAAATAAGGTAGGTGGATATAATGAGTGGATTTGCAATCAGTACGCTTGTTAGTTTAATCATTGTAGTAATTGGTTATCAGATTCATATTAAAAAGCGCTTATTTCTTATTGCAGGATATCAAGAAAATACTTTTATTGGTGATAAAAATAAACTAGCTAAGTTATTCGGTATATTTACTTACATAATAGGAATCGCTACTTTTCTACTTCCTTTTGGACTAGAGTTCTTCGGTTCCATAAGTGGCATAATCTATGCAATCAGTATTTGTGCAGGTACATTATTTGTTTTAGTTCGAAAAGAAATGATTAATAAACCTTTTTAAAAGGAGTTATTATATGGCTCTTTTTTTATTTATACAACCGCTTCAAATAACTATTTTGTAAAAAACTTTTCACCTTTTAACTGGACAAGCATATATTATTGTATGGAGACTCTCCATTCATAGGAATCTACCTTTCATCTCTCAGAGCACACTTATATTTATGTGCTCTTTTTATTTGTTGGCATTTCTCTCCCTAAAAAGATATATACTGTATTAAGAACTGAATCCACCGGTTCTATTCATCCTCATAAGGCTCGTATTACATATTGAACACTGTTAAACAGTGTTCTTTTTTATGACTAAATAACGCTTTTGTTTAGTTTTCAATTAGCACCAACAAGTCATAATTCGATTCAATAAATTTCATGCATAATTTTCTATTCACATCGTTCCCTAAACGGTTCTGGTGCAAAAACTTCAAAATATCTAAAAAAAGTCTTTCAGACTTGGACATACTGATACTATTACTCTAAAAAGGATGTGATTGGTATGGAAAAGCAAAATCTATTCAAGTGGAAACATTATCAACCGGATATTATTTTATTAACCGTGAGATGGTACCTACGGTACAACCTCAGTTTTCGTGATTTAGTCGAAATGATGGAAGAACGCGGGCTATCCCTGGCTCATACAACTATCATGCGATGGGTTCATCAATATGGTCCCGAATTAGATAAGCGAGTACGACGTCATCTTAAGTCAACCAATGATTCTTGGCGAGTCGATGAGACGTATGTGAAAGTCAAAGGTCAATGGATGTACCTATATCGTGCTGTTTATTCAAAAGGATATACAATTGATTTTCATTTAAGCAAAACAAGAGATCCTAGGTCTGCAAAGCGTTTTTTCAAGAAAGCTTTGCAGTCTTTTCATGTTTCAAAGCCCCGAGTGATTACAGTGGACAAAAACCCGGCCTATCCTATAGCGATTGAAGAGTTGAAGACAGAGAAAAAGATGCCTGTGGGCATCCAAATAAGGCAGGTAAAATACCTTAATAACATTGTAGAGCAAGATCATCGTTTTATTAAAAAGAGAGTTCGTTCAATGCTAGGATTGAACTCTTTTCGTACAGCTAAATCTATTCTTTCAGGAATAGAAGCGATGCATATCATTAAAAAAGGCCAACTTATTTTACGGGACAAGTCTGTCCAAAATGAAGTGAAGTTTATTCATCAACTATTCGGAATGGCTGCATAAGAATAAATACAATCTTTGCACCAGAACCTTGGTTTGTATATTTGAGGAGATGTGCGAGACATGTGTAAGTTTAGGATAATCCAATATTTTCCATTCAAGTGTGATAGAATAGAAGTATATCCAAAACGGAGGAATAACAAATGAACTCAAACACAAAACAGTTTATTTATGATATCCAGCAAAGAAAGAATAATTATATAGAAAATGTATTAATAGCAATACAACACCCTAAAAAAGAGCAATCTGAACAGGTCATTCAAAATATAGTAGAGAAGATGGATATGATGATTAGCCTAGTTACTACGTACATGAGGATTGAATCAGGATCTACGGAAGAATTAAAAGAACTTCAGAAAGAAATTATCCATGCTCAAGCATATATCCAAAAAAGAAAATTTGAAGAAACACAGAGATAAAACCCTGTGTTTTTATTTGGTCTTCTATGAAACCAATCTGTTATAAATCAAATTAGATGTAATTTAATCATTGTTTTGGCATAATCCATACAATTTGTTGAACTCGTACAATATACGGTACCGTATCTTCAATTAGCAAATGATCTGGTTTCACATCCTTTAACTTTCCTCTTACATTGCCTCTTACAGTTTCAATAACCACATGTTTACCAATTATCGATTGTAATGTCTGATATACGTGGGGATTTGGTACACTTACCATATTTTGTTCACTCAAGTCATTTCCCTCCAAATAACTCAATCTATAAAACTCCTTTCTAACTTACATTCTTTCTCTTAATATATGATATAAATCTTTTAAATATGCTAGAAGGATAATTCATTATGGGAACAAAAATAACATTTTAATAAGGTACGTTTTCTATTCCTAGATTACTAAAAAATTATTTATATACGGTTACTTTTGTTAGTTAATAGGTGATGATATAGGGATATTTTGCATGTACATTCAGGTTGTTCTTTTCAAGATATGTGTCATTTTAAATACGCCCTTTGTTAGCATACTGCTCATACTTTTTTTGAGATTCTTTCGTAATACGTGCGTTAAGTAAAATTGCTAACAATAAAAACACTCCATATTTTCCTCCTGTAGCTCCTATGATAATCACACTACTACAAACAAGTACAATTAATAGGAGTAACGAAACTAAATAAATACGATCATAATTCTTTGACATCTTCTCGTATTTTATGCGTTCTTTCCTTGCATCCATCTAAATTCCTCCTTTAAATTATCCGTTTCACTATAAAATAAATCCTACTCTTAAAAAGAAGACAATCTATCGGTTCAAATACTTAGTTTGTTTTTTATCAACTAATGTATATAAAATAAAAAGAAATTCTACCAATATTAAGCTTTCCACTATGATAATCCCGACCCTCTCCTTCCTTTTACCTCATCACATCAGATGGAATATACGAATATCCTATTATTAGTCGTAACAAACAAAAAGGATCATCCCTTTTCGTAAAGGATCATCCTTTTCTTCATTCAACAATTTTTAGGTATTCTTGATTAATTAAAATAACAGCCGGTCCATCTACAACAATTCCACCAACTTCAATTTTCTCATAAGACTCAATCTTAATAGAAGTAATCCCTTTCCGCTTCTTTAACTCGTTACTTAATTCTTGCGTTGGCATGCGTTTCATATCTTCACTCCTTCTTATTGTTTCATTTAATCTTATTATGTTAAATAAATTGTAAAAATGGGTTCTTGTTCTAGAAATCCCATCAATTTGTATCGTTGACCATATATTTAGATGGTACCAACTCGCGTATCTCTCTTATGAAAAGAAGATAAACAATTACTATTCACTGTCTCAGTAAATGTAAAAACTCTTAAAGATAGAGATGAGATTGATTGTTTTTTCTTCTAGAAATAATGACTTAGATATATATACCTAAAACAATAAAAGCCCTACCTCTCTTTCATCCTTACGGCTCCTTGTCCGTGCCAGTGTGAATCAGGATTGCAAAAATCAAGTGACTATTTGATCGAGTTATTTAATGAAACTTCGAACTTTCGTAAAAGAAATGTAAAAATAAAAATGGATTAGATTGAAGTAATAACAAAAGAGGTTCCTACTCTAAAAGTGAGTTGAAGAAGTTGAATGTCTTTGAAATGATTTACTTTTAATAATAATCATATTCCCGAAAAATTCAGGATATTTTCGGGGGATGTAATACATTATCTATAATGAACCTTAACAGAAACTTTTTAATTGATTTTCAGTGATCCCTTTAATTAAACCCAGTTCACTAATCAAAAATTCATGTGCGTTATCCAACATTTTTTTTTCGCTTGTATTCAGTGCCTTTTCTTTCTTCATACGCATTAAATCACGTACAACTTCAGCACCTTCTTGTATTTCACCCGTTTTTATTTTGTCCGTGTTCACTTTATACCTTTGTTTCCACGGCAATAATTTATCTGATTCTCCATGCTGAAAAATGTGTATAATGTGTTTTAATGCAAGTATATCAGTAACTGGGCGTATACTCGAACTTAATATTTTCCCCATAGGAATCATGACTTGCATATTACTGATTGACATTTTTATAACAAAATACTGTTGTTTTTTCCCTGAGAATTCTTTTTCTTCTATGGCTTCAATTATACCTGCTCCGTGCATTGGATAAACAATGTTATCGCCAATTTGAAACATATAATCCACCTCCATATATGGTAACCTTCTTAACCTTAACATATATGTGATTTTTTATCAAATATTTTATAATATCATAAAATCATTTTTATCGTCAACCACTTTTTTAACAAAAATTAAATTAAGTAAAAAACACCCCCAAAACAATAGGGAGTGTGTCAGATTCTCAATAAAGGGACGGTCAATTTGCCCATATACATCCTAAAATGTCGATTAATTAACATAGATCAGTTTTCCCTTGAAAACGACCAAATCGATCCCGTATTTTTTTCAATCTTATGTGGTACTCCAAAATCTCAATTCTTGCTTTTTCAGCTAGAGGTGCAATGGGTCGTAAGTCTTTTAACCCCCAATAATCAACTACTACATCAAGTACTTGATCAAAATATTGCAGCGGCCCATAGTTAGCTTCTTTTGCAATTACAGTCATTCTATTTTCAAAATCAGGCATGACAGCACCTGGCATTTTAAAATTCCTAATCACATTGGCAATATGATAGCAATAATTAGGTTCCAATTCCAAATGTGTTCGAATGACGTCTCGATAAAACGCATAATGAAGAGTTTCATCTTTTGCAAGACGGCGTAATAATGTAGCAAGATCTGGATCGTGCTTACTTGCAATCTTAGCTACATTATTGTAAAACACCATCGTTGCAAGTTCTTGTAGGGTCGTATATGTCATTGCTTCGATTGGTGTGTGAAAATCAGGTTCAAATCCCCCCTCAACGACTGACCTTCTTAATTCATGTAATCGTTTAGGGTTCACACTTCGAGTGAGTAGTAAATATGTCTCCAACAAATTCGAATGTTGATCTTCTTCTGAAGTCCAAGTATGAATAAAATCCGTAATAACAGAAAGGGATCCTTTAAAAGTTGCAGATAAATACGTTGTAAACCATGGTAAATTTACTTCTGTTAATAAAGCTGTTTCAATAGCTGTAATTACACCAGAAGGAAGAGTAACTTGGCTTTCATCCCAAGGAACTCTTTTAAAGTCCATCCCCTTATCCCAAGGTAAAAACTCATGATAACCCCAGTCTATCTTTTGCGCTCTTATTTTATGTTGTTCATACAGTTCTTTTAAACGTGGTTCTAATCGGAAATCTAAATCATTGGTTAGCATATATAAGTGCCCCCTTTTCTTATCATAGATAGTCATCCTATTTTTACATTCATTTTTATCCTTAAAAATTTTCTACAAATAAATATTACTTTCCTTTTTTTAAGTCCAACATAATAAATTTGTAACAAAACTCCTTAAGAGCGCTATATTTTTATAGGATTTTTTCATATCAAAAGGGGAACCGTTACATATATTGTCCTCTTTTATAAAGGGATTCTGAGGCATACGATATGTTGCTTAGCCTAGATAAAAAAACGATCCTCAGTAAATAGGGAATAACATTCATGGATGAAGATACTCGTCATGTTGTAAATCTTGGTGATTGTAAAAAGGTGCATGCCCATAAAGAATCGTTTTATAATAAAGATTGATAAACAATTAATCTTTCCTGCGTTTTCACTACTTTCTAATTTTGTTATTGGTAGCAAAAACTGAAAAGAGTAATGGTATTTTATACACACTAACAACTTATTTAGATGTAAGATCCAAGATGTTAGATTAAGCGCTTGAAAAATATATACAGTTGATGAGATAGCCTTAAACGACAAATTCCCAACAAGATCACTGTACATTGACTATGATGGGGTTATTTACACGATTAGATCGTAGCACAAAGGGAAGAGGCGATAAACATGCAGTCAACGGAAGCGCATATGAAGGAAAAACAACGTAGAGAAAAAATAGAAATAATATTTAGTCACAGGGTAAAAGGAGAAAGTTATTTTCACGGTTCCTCCTATCAATGGAAAAATATTGTGTACCAAAATTATAATAGGATACAACAAAAAGAGTTGGAAATTGAACAACTTATTTTAAAAATGGAAGAAGAAGGGATTCAGTTTACGCAGCACCGTTCACTCATACACTATCCCGTCATTGATTTTGTAAAATATATAGCTAAGGTTTATAAGGAAACCCTCGAAATACAATAATCATATTCAAAGAAAACCTTTATAAAAAGTTTATTTTCGAAACTTTGTTAACAAAAAGCTCAAAGCTCATTATAACATTCTTTTTATTCTCAATACTCTTCATCTTTGTTATAATAATAACCATAACGTATTCTAGTCGTTTGTATATCTTCAGATTTTGTAAATTTTATTACACAAAAAGACAACTCTTAATTAGAGTTGTCTTTTATTTTTTCTCGATATACATAATACTGTTCTGGTGCAAAAACTCCAAGATTCCTACAACCGGGGGCAAAGTAGCATTTCTCCTATCAGAAATGCTACTTTGCTTCTTCATATTCTTTTATTATTGGGATAGCACCACATGTCCATCAAGCTAAGAAAAAATTAATACCCCTAAAACAAAAAAAGACTGAATTCAGTCTTTTAAATCTGGCATACCGCCCACATTTTAACGAAAATATACGCTAAGCAAATTTGATAACAAAAGGCGAACTCATTGAGCGCACCTTTTGTTTCTCCAAGTTTAGGAGATTACTTGCGATAGCTTTAAACTTTTTGCACCAGAACCCTGTTTTCTTACATAGTAACAAAGCAAAGTGTTCGTAGGATACGATAGCTTTGTTTTGTTCTATTCATATCGTAGTGCTTGAATTGGGTCAAGTTTAGACGCTTTATTGGCTGGAAATACACCGAATACAACTCCAACCAATAAAGAGAAAACAAATGATAACAGCATAACTGGTATGGAATATGCTATTGTTGTACCTGTGGCTAGAGTAAATATTTGAGCACTGATTACCCCAATCCCTATTCCAATTATTCCACCGAATGAACTTAATACAACTGCTTCGATAAGGAATTGAAGCAGTATGTTTTTTCGTTTTGCTCCAATTGCTTTTCTAATCCCAATTTCTTTTGTGCGTTCTGAAACTGATACAAGCATAATGTTCATGATACCAATCCCGCCTACGATAAGAGAGATTGCTGCACTTCCGCCTAGCATTAATGTCATCGTGTCATTGACAGATGATGCAGTTTCCATTAAATCTTTTGGACTTGATACGCTATAACTATCTGTATCACCTACAATTGAATGCATCGTTCTTTCAATGCGGCTCGATATGAAATTAATCATATCTTCATTTTCTACCTTCACATATGTTGTCCCAACATTCGTAGTAGCAGCTAAGCGCTGTCCGGTGCTAAGAGGGACAATAATCGTACTATCTCCACTTGTTCCTAATGAACTTCCCACTGATTCAAGAACCCCAACAACTTTATAGGATGTTCCGTTTACCTTTATTGATTTACCGACCGGGTCTCCTAAACCGAATAATGTTTGTGCTGTGCTTGAACCAAGTACTGCAATTTTTGAATGATTCCCTTGATCTAAGTCTGCAATGAAGCGTCCTGATTGCAGTTTTAAATCGCGGACTTCTAAGTAAGAAGAAGTTGTTCCAATCATTGATACTTGTGTATTCGTTTTTTCATGTTTCACCGTTACTCTTCCTGATACTGTTGGTGCAATGTCTTTAATACCATCAATATCCTGAATTTGTTTTGCGTCATTTTCTTTAAATGTAGCTTCTGAATCTGTAATCGTTACCGTTAATACATTTGTACCTAAGTTGCCAATTTGATCTTGTACCTCTTTTGTCGATCCTTGCCCTATCGCAACCATAACTATAACAGAGGATACACCGATAATAATCCCAAGCATCGTTAAGAATGCTCTAATTTTATGTGCTCTAATGCTTTTCAGTGCCATTTTGAATGTTTGCAAACCATTCACCTCCATTCTCATAGAGCTGTCCATCGTGAATTCGAACGACACGGCTTGCTTTCTTTGCAACATCTAAATCATGCGTAATAAGAATAATGGTATGCCCTTGCTCATTTAATGAATTCATAATTCCCAATATTTCCTTACTCGTTTTACTATCCAGTGCTCCAGTCGGTTCATCTGCTAATAAAATAGGAGGATGTCCAGCCAACGCACGTGCTATTGCGACACGTTGCTGCTGGCCACCCGACAATTGAGAAGGTAAATGATTCGCTCTATCTGCCAATCCTACTTTTTTTAATGCCTCTAATGCCGTTTCTCTTCGTTCTCCTGCTTTCATGCCCCGGTAAATGAGTGGCAGCTCGACATTCTCAACTGCTGTAAGCTTCGCTATAAGGTTGAAATTTTGAAAAATAAAACCTATTTTTTCATTTCGAATCGTCGCAAGTTGGGAGCTTTTCATTTTCCCTATTTCTTCATTATCTAGCAAGTATTCACCTGAATCCGGTCGATCTAAGCATCCAATCATGTTCATAAATGTTGACTTTCCAGAGCCTGATGGTCCTATGATAGAGATAAAATCACCCTTTTGAATATCGAGGTAAACACTTTTTAGAGCCATTACTGTTTCGCCGCCAAGTTCGTAGACTTTCTTCATGTTCTTTATTTGAATAATTGGCTCTACCATAACATTAACGCCCTCCTTGTCCGCCGCCAGCTGGAGCTCCGCCAGTAGATCTTCCTCCAAACTCACCGCCAGGTCTTCCTTGGAAATTGCCGCCACCAAATCTATCTTGGGAGTTTCCGCCAGGCATCATCATAGGTCCTTGAGAAGAATTTCCTTTAGATTGAACTCTCGGTATTTGCACCGTATCTCCCTTTGCTAACCCTTTTGTAATTTCTACATGCGTATCATTTGAAATACCAGTTTCTACTGTCACTTTTTTTGTTGACTGTGTCGCATCGTCTGAAGATGTAGGAACTAGTACATATTTTTCATTTCCGTTTGTATGCACCGCTTCTACTGGGACGTATAATGCGCCTTCTTTACTTTCTATTGAGATACTTGCTTCTGTTGACATCCCAATTTTCATGTTTTTCGGATCTTCAATTTGTACAGTTACGTCAAATGTAGAAACGCCTTTTTCTGCTGTTCCTTTTGTCGCTACATTTGTTACCTTTCCGCTGAATGTTTCATCTCCGAATGCACTTGCTGTTATTTTTACCGCTTGACCTTCTTTTACTTTCGGTACATCCAATTCATCAACACTAATCGTTGTTTGCAAAGCGTTGTAATTTGTTATGTGTGCAATTGGATCCGCAGCCTGTACAGAATCACCGCTTGCAACAGAAAGGCTTGTAATTGTTCCAGTTACTGGAGCTTGCAAAATGCTTCCATCTGTAAAGGTTACAAGTGTTGCGCCTTCCTCTACAACATCGCCTTCCTTCACATTTACACTATCGGCTGTCAAACCACTTCCACCACTTGCTTTATCCGAATTTACACTATTGTTCCCTCTCGTTACAGGTGATGTATATCCATCTGCATCTTCCATACGAAGAAGAATTGTTCCTTGTGACGCTTTGCCACCTTTTTTTGCACTAACTGATTGAATTTCCCCATCATACGGAGCCGTAACGACAGCACCATTTTTAAATGTTACAAGTGTGTCACCTTTTTTTACTGTATCTCCAGCCGCTACACTTATACTATCCACAATAAGAACTGTATCTTTCGCTGTTACATCTTGATCCGTATTTGCTGTAACCGAACCCGAGCCACTAACTGCTACCTCCAGTTTCCCTTGTTGTACTGTTGTTTTTTGAGAGGCAGCCATAACACCTTGACCTTGCGTTTTATCTGTTTTATGCAAAAAGAACCAAGCGCTTACTCCTCCTATTACAACAATAATGGTTGAAATGATAATCCACTTTTTCAAAATTCTATTCTCCTTCCCATTGTTGAGCTTGCCCCGATTGTTCTTGACCCGGCTGGAATTGACCATTACCCGGGAACATCTTATCGCGCCCTCTTGAGCCCATTTCTGAAAAATCAGGACTTTTACTTTGTTTGTAAGCTATATAGCCTATCCCGATAGCTGCGCACGTACTTACCCCCAAATTTACTATGAGTAAAATTTTTATTAACTTTTGTTTAGTTTGTTCCATTTTTATTCCACCTCGTATATTTTGTTGATAAGCCCATTATGACTTTCGTTCCTTAACTTTTTCTTAAAATTTCAACCTTACATGTAAAACCTCTTACGAATGTTCTTTTTTGCAACAAAAAAACAAAGAGCTATCTACACGATGGCACTGAAAAAGTTTATATAGTTTAGACAAGCAAAGGCTTCCTCAATAAAATAGAGGAAGCCTTTGCTAATTTCGTATATTATAGTTATAGGTTATGTTGCAAAGTTTTCTAAATGGGGTACACCTACATGCCCATCAAGCAAGTTAAAATTATACCCTCAAAATGAAAAATCGCTATGCTTATCATAAGAAGTTTATGAGAAAGGATGGTATTTTAATGAATCCTATTATTTCAAATGAACTGAATCTTTTCGCACAAGAGCTACAATACTTTTTATCTCCAGTAGTCCTACAAGATATCGCCAAACAAGTTGGCTTTGTACAGCGATCTAGTAAGTATCAAGCGAACGAACTCATTGCCCTTTGCGTATGGATCAGTCAAGAAGTAGCCAGCACATCACTTACACAGTTAGAAGCTTCAACTGGAGTACTGATGAGCTCAGTAGGATTGAATCAACGCTTTATCCAGCAGCTGTCGCATTTCTTCGAGAAGTCTTTACTTCTCTTCTCACACAAAAACTCTGTTCAAATCACTCGCTTTCTGCACACATGATCTCTACTTTCAATCGTATCCGTATTTTAGATGCGACAGTGTTTCAATTGCCTAATCATTTCGCCACTAACTATCAAGGTTCAGGTGGGAGTAGTAATACGGCAGGCGTGAAAATCCAATTGGAATATGATTTACTTAGTGGTCAATTTCTTAACTTGCAGCTTGGACCAGGAAAGAATAATCATAAAACATACGGTACCGTTTGCCTTGAAACCGTAGAGGCGGGCGATTTGTGTTTACGTGATCTTGGTTACTTCGATTTAGGAGACTTACAAACCATTCATGATAAAGAGGCTTACTATATCTCGCGGTTGAAGCTGAATACACGCATTTATATCAAGAACCCTGAGCCAGAATACTTCAACAACGGCACGTTAAAAAAGCAAACAGAATACATCCAGCTTGATATGACACAAATGATGTTGGGTCTAATCCCCGGTGAAACGATAGAAATTCCCAAGGCGTACATTGGCCAAAATCAGAAACTTCCAGCACGTGTCATTATCCATCGTTTAACCGATGATTAAACGCAAACACGCCTGAGAAACCAAGCGATACGTGAAAAGAAAAAAGGCATTGTCATGAAGGATAAAAGTAAACATTTAATGGGTATAAATGTATATATCACGAACACATCTCTAGAAGGAGTACCAACGAACTACGTGCACTCACTGTATTCACTTCGGTGGCAGATTGAAATTTTGTTTAAAACGTGGAAGTCATTTTTTGAAATTGATGAATGTAAAAATATAAAAAGAGAACGCCTAGAGTGCCATTTATATGGACAACTAATCGGCATTCTCCTCAGTTCTTCTACGATGTTTCAAATGCGACAGTTTCTGCTTGAAAAAACAAAGCAGGAGCTGAGTGAATACAAAGCAATTTATATGATTAAAGATTACTTTCCGTTACTATTTCAAGCGATAGCCATTGGCACAGAAGAACTTTTGAAAATTTTGTATCGTCTTTATCAACTTCTCAAAAAGACCGGTCGTAAATGTCATCGGTATAAGAAGATGACCGTCTTTGATATTCTAGGGATTGTGTATAAAACGACGGTGAAGCATAGACAAGCTGTCTAGCGAAAAAATCACCTTTTAATAGGCTTCTTTAGTATGCCTACTTTTCTATCAATTGCTAGTTTTGAGCCAAGGATTGTTTCATATCTAGTAAGTTACTTGGTTAGCTTGATAGTGATGTGGTCTTACCACCGTCAAGTAGAAAACTGTAAAAAAGACTATGCAGCCATCGGAATTTGATATTCAAATGGAGCTTGATGGTTGAGTATTTTTGAAACCGTAGTTAGTTATACGCTACATAAGTAGAAGATTTTATGAGCCATCAAGCTAAGGTTTTCATATACCCCCTAAACGGAAATTTTCTTTCTCTACAGATAGTTCCTCTGAGAAGTCAGCTCATTTTTTCGTTTTGGGGGCATTTATTTTTCTTAAGTTGACGGGCATGTATGGCTAGGTCTATTATGTAAAATATTCCAATTTTGCATTTGGGAAAAACTTTTTCATATAAGAATAAAGATGATTTTTTATATCCTCCTCTTCTTTTTTTTGATAAATATATTTTCCAATTCCATATTTCCCCCATTTATATCTTCTTCTCTCTTCATCTAATTCTAATTTGGTCATAGGGTAGTTTTTTTCAATCACCCTCTTAGCAGGCTTTGTAAAACGATGTTGAATAAATTCAAATGTAATATCATCCCTTACATCGAGGGGTAATTCAGCATCAAGGCGTTCAAACATATGATAATACCCGTCCTGCCAACCTTCATGTAGATAAATAGGAGCTACGATGAACCCTAGCGGATATCCTGCTCTAGCTATTTTTCCTGCTGCTTCAATTCGTTTAGCCAACGGAGAGGTCCCAGGCTCAAAGTTTTTAATAACATAATCGGCGTTTACACTAAACCGAAATCTTGTTTTTCCATTATGTTTTGCATCAAGCAAGTGATCCACATGGTGAAATTTCGTCACGAATCGTAATTTCCCATATTCCGAGACTCCAAAATGTTCAATCGCTCGCTTAAGTGTATGAGTTAAATGATCAATTCCTACAATATCTGATGTACAGGAAGCTTCAAACCGTGTTAATTCAGGCTCGCGACCCTCCATATATTTATCAGCAGCTTCTAGAATTTCATCGACATTTACATAGGTACGGATATATGGCTTACTTCCCATGGTTGTTTGTAAATAGCAATAATGACAATGGCCCATACAACCTGTTGCAAAGGGAATAGCATACTCTGCTGAAGGCTTTGACGTATCAAATTTCAGTGTTTTTCTAATCCCAACGACAAGAGTAGATTTTGCTACTCGATACTTCTGGAAATCGTTATCACCTGGCAAATCTCTCACTTGATTATGGGAAGTAGTATGCCGAATTTCAACATCCATCTTTGAAAATTTCTCGAAAAGCTCCCTCCCTAATGGATAATCTAATGCTTTAGGTTCAAAATATACAAGTTTAGGCATGAATGGGTTATTCATTCTAACATCCCCTCTGAAATATCCCCGCAATAGTAAGTATAGGCTTGGTTTGCCTCTTCTTCAGTAGAATAAACAGCCATCTCATTTGTTAGTGGATAATAAGTTTCGTAAAGAAATAATGCTAATTCATTTGGTCTCTCAGGGTTATTTACAACTGCTGCTGCTTGTATATTGGCTACATCTTGTGTGTGGGGGTTTCGATAAAAAACATAGACAATATCTCCAGCATAATAAGTTTTACTTTCGTTAGACAATTTCATTCCATCACCTTTTCTTTTTGTAGAATCCACTGAGCAATGTTATTCATTACTAAAATTTTGCCTTTAGTGCGTATAATTATGTCTTCTTTATTATGGAAAAAATAGATGGACTTAACTAAATTTGTATAAAGGTGTTTTGCCGATCCCCCTTTTCGAGGGATCGGCAAAAACACCCATCTTACATATTTTATAGAAAAGATGACATACTATCTATTAGCTATTACTTAAATAGCTAAATTAATTGTTCATTCAATTGGAAGATAATACATATTTTTATCTGCCATACTCTTTTCATATGCTTTTAATTTTTTAAAACTTTAATGTTTGGAGGTTATAAAAATGAATTTTCCACATTCGAAAAAAGAAGAGAGTAGTAATTCTAAAAACTTAAAATCAAATACTACACAAATTGGACTTCAACCAGTAGAACAAGCCATGAATGGATTGTATGGAATGCCAGAAACTGATATTGAAGACAAAGAACATCAAAAAAAGGAAATTTGAAAAATACTTAGTATTTCAATATTACTTTTATTTTCCATACATATTTCAATTGTAATAAAAAACAAGGGAAATCAAAGTTCCCTTGTTTTTTATTACTCTTTATCCCATGTATTTTGTTTGTGCTTATACGCACCCCTCGAATTCTCTGTTAAATCTACTATATCTGTTTCCTTACCAAATTCAGTACTATAATTAGGTTTTCCATATTCTTTACGATTCATCTCTTGATTCGCATCCTTCATTGGTTGAAACAACTGAGTTAAGCACATTAACCCACTTAGTCCAACAAGAGCAAAGATTACTCTTGCTAAAAAGGCATTCTGTCCACCAAATATTGTTCCTACTAAATCAAACTTAAAGAAACCAATTAGACCCCAATTAATAGCACCAATAATAACTAAAGCTAAGGAAATTCGCTGTATAGTTCTCATTCATATGACACCTCCTTCAGTCTCAACTTGTAAAACAATGTACAGGAATAATCTGTATTCTTCCTGCTTGAATCGTTAGCTTTGATTTCCAATTAAAGTGATAGCTCATAATTCAACATAAATACATTCCAGTACCATAATATAAGCTTTGACTAACATTTTAATGTTTTTATTATTTAATACTGTGATAAGACTGCATGGTATTTCGGTTATAGGTACTAAAATAATTAACCCTATTTGTACTTTCTGCATCATATTAGCTATCCTGTTAGTTGCTAGGATTCAATCTTATCATTAGAAATTAACAATGGTTTCATACACAAAATATCTAATACATATACAATTTATTATTTTGTTTCTACAAAGGCTTTTTGATGTTACATAAACCAACCTTTTCTTAAACAACTTGCTTCTTTTATTTCGCATAATATACAACAGTACGTTCATACTACACTTGAGCCTTTAAAAAGCTCCTATAAATGACTAACGTTTCATAACAAGTGGGCAAAGCAGGCGGTTTATTGAACCGCCTGCTTTGTTTTATTTCTTTACTTAACTTTTTTCTAGGTTGAAATCCTCCTTGCCTTAAAGACACATTCCAATTTCCAAAATGTCTTACATACGTAGATAAAGCAGGCATATTGGGATCTTTTAATATTTCTTTGGCAGTTGGTAACTTTTGATCGGAATGAGCCCATTCTTTTAACCTAGATAGCAAAATCCGTCTTGTATACATATTTAGCTTGTAACCACCTTATCGATATAATACATTTAATCATTTAATTCGTTCTTAATTTATGGATTACTTTCAAAAAAATAATAAATACTGACGATATTAAAAAGGCAAGCATCAAAATGTGCTTGCCTTTTCTTCTAACGACGATGTTCCACAAGATCAATTACACCTAAAACAACGTGAGCTAAACCAAATCCAAATACTGTATTTGCAATCATCTTATTAGATCCACGAGTTTGCTTCAAGGCATAACCCGCAGCTGTAACTGCTGTACCTAATGTAGTCGGAATTAATCCTTCACGAATATTCATAGTAACGTCCTCCTAGTATCGCAGTTAGTAATCCTGCTTTAATACTTTGGAATTAAAGTACTAAAACAAGTATTAGTATTTTCCTGTCTTGTGAAAATATGTGGAGTTATTTTAAATATCTTCTTTTAATTATGATACAGCATAACTAAAAATGTTAATGCATAAGTTGTTTTAATACATTTACATGTTCCCTATCTTTATCTAAAATATCATGTATTAACATATGACTTTCTGGATCTAAATCACCTTGTACAATTTCTTCTGATATTTGAACACCATAATAACCTTCGCCCTTTAACGCGCTACTTACAATTCCTTCTGTTGTATCTGGTACTGTAAATTGACTTATCAAACCTTGAACAGAGCCAACTATTCCTTCATTATCAACCGGAACTCCTCCAAGATTTTGTATTCTTTCTGCTACTTTTAAGGCATGTTGTTTGTGATCTTGTTGTATTCTTTGAAATTCCTTTTTTATTTCTGTATCTTTTAACTTCTCTATATAATGCTCATAGGCATGAATACCCATGTACTGCCCTTTTAGAAAGGCATTTAATGTATTGACTACACTCTGTTTTTCCATATCATCACTTCCTTTTTACGTTATCCTTTTACAGAAGTCGATGGATTATCCATATCGTGTGTGCAATACTATCAGTTAATTTCCTGTTATATCATATCTCTAAATCCTTGCTCCTCTTTCACTCACCTTGATATAAATATCATTTTTGTTTAATCAATTCCCATTAGGCTCATACTAACTTTTGTTTAAAAAATATGAGAAATGGAGCTGGATTAAATATGGAATTTGAAGGTAGAAATTCTACAAAATCTGCACTTCTTTATTATAAGTATGGTTTGGGTTTATTTACTGAGAAGATGCCTAAACTAGCCGAACAATTTAATTCCTTTGCAGAGGAATGCTTTAAAGAGGGCAGCTTATCAAAAAAGCAAAAACAGTTAATTGCTTTAGGTATTAGTCTTTATTCTCAGGATGAATATTGTATCATTTATCACATTAAAGGATGTCTAGATCAAGGAGCTTCAGAACAGGAGATCTTTGAGGCGGTGGGAGTGACAGCTGCATTTGGTGGTGGTGGTACTATAAGTCAGGCAGTAACTCTTGTACAAGAGTGTATCCAAGAGTTAAAGCAGTAATAGGAATATCATTATGAATTGAGGAATATATTTCTCGAGTTCATGTGTTGCTATCTTTACACAATAAATAAAAACAAAAAACTTGAGCGTGTGTGAAGTTTACTCAAGTTTTTTGTTTTTATCCTTAATTCACACTATAAATTGCCCAAGATAAGTATGTAGCAAAGGTAGTCCATAACAGATAAGGGATTAGAAGCCATCCAGCTACTTTAGATAAGCGGAATGAATAAATGATAAGAAGAAATGCAGTAACAGCCACTAATAGACAATCTATCGTTGCTAAGAATAAATCTTTTTGGTGGAACTGAAAAAAGCTAAAAGCCTGATTTAAAATATAATTTAGAAGAAATAAACACCGATATTTCTAGTGAAACAAAAGAAGAAAAAAGAACAGTGTTAAACCGTATAATCGCAACCATGTCAGCGGTTTTTGCCCCATTTGTTTATATTTTAGCCGCAGCTGGCATTTTACAAGGTTTAATAATATTAATAAAATTACTCTCTGATAACTTTGTAGAAACTGGAACTTATCAAGTTCTAAACTTTATTTCTTGGGCACCATTTACTTTTTCACCGATTTTTATCGCAATTACAGCATCAAAGCACTTTAAAACAAACATGTACATAGCAGTTGCGTGTTGTGCTGCATTAGTAAGTCCCTTATGGACAGAAATGGCGGCGCAAATTGCAAAAGGACATAGTATTACTTTTTTAGGTATTTCCTTAACTGAAACAGTGTATACATCTTCAGTGTTACCACCACTATTTTTAGTGTGGACTTTGTCCTATCTTGAAAGATTTTTAAATAAGCGAATCAATGAGGCAATTAGGCTGTTATTTGTACCGCTTTTATGTATGGTAATAATGGTTCCGCTTACATCGTTTCTGATTGGACCTCTTACAACAATGGGAGCAACAGGAATTGCAAATGGTTATAATTTCTTAGCGGAAAATGTACCCGCATTAGCTGGAGCTATTATAGGAGGGTTCTGGCAAGTAATAGTTATTTTCGGTATTCATTGGGGGACTACTCCTATGGTGTTAGCAAATTTTGATTTGTATGGTAGAGATTCATTCCAAGCCTATCAAACAATTGCAGTGGTTGCACAAGTTGGTGCCGTACTGGGTGTTGTTTTAAAAGCGAAAAGTCAAGAAGTGCGCAAAGTCGGAGTTTCAGCAGGTATTACTGGACTTTTTGGTATTACAGAACCATCTATTTATGGCGTGAATTTAAGATTTAAAAAGCCATTTATATTCGGCTGTATTTCAGGCGCTATAGGTGCAATTACAGCTAGCTTTTTTAATCCATACTACTTTGCCTATGCGGGGTTACCAGGTCCATTAACGATTGTAAATGGTAGAAATGCTGACTACCCAATGTCTATCTGGGGAATTTTATTAGGTTCTGGGGTTGCGATTATTTTACCTATCATTTTAGTTCAAATATTTGGATTCGGTGAAGATACAGCAGAAAAAATAGAAGGTGAAAACTTAACAGCAAAACAAAAATGCGAGAAAAATATCCAACAGAATAATGAAGAAACAATCGGTGCTCCATTTAGTGGTAATGTTATCCCACTTTCAAAAGTACCTGATGAAGTATTTAGCTCAGGTGCTATGGGGACAGGTTTAGCTGTAGATCCGTCAGATCATAAATTATATGCCCCATTTGATGGAGCTGTTGTCATGACTGCACCTACCAAACATGCGATTGGGTTACGCTCAGAATCTGGTATTGAATTGCTTGTACATATTGGTTTAGATACAGTTAAATTAGCTGGAAAGCCTTTCACTATACATGTAGAAGATGGTAGAAAAATCAAAAAAGGGGATTTATTAATTGAATTTGATAAAGAATTAATTCAAACACAGGGGTTAAAAACAATTACACCTATTATCATAACAAATTCGAATACTTATAAAGAAATTATTGTAGAAGATATTTCTGAAACCAAACTATATCAGAAATTATTTACAGTAGTAAAATAAGGAGGAATAAATAATGAAAACAATGCCAAAGAAATTCTTATGGGGTGGTGCTTTAGCTGCCCACCAATTCGAAGGCGGATGGAATCAAGGGAATAAAGGACCTAGTGTAGTTGATGTACTAACTGCAGGTGAACATGGAGTGCCAAGACAAATAACAGATACAGTTGAACCTAATACGTTTTATCCTAACCATGAAGCAATTGATTTTTATCATAGATATAAAGAAGATATCGCTTTATTTGGTGAAATTGGATTAAAGTGTTTAAGAACTTCTATCGGATGGAGCAGAATCTTTCCAAATGGTGATGAAACAGAGCCTAACGAAGAAGGACTACAATTCTATGATAATGTATTTGATGAATTACTTAAATATGGTATTGAGCCTATCATCACATTATCTCATTTTGAAATGCCATTGCATCTAGCCAGAGAATATGATGGATTTAGAAACCGAAAAGTAATAGACTTCTTTGTGAAATTTGCTGAAGTTTGTTTTAAACGATATAAAAATAAAGTGAAATACTGGATGACTTTTAATGAAATCAATAACCAAATGGATGTAAATAACCCTCTATTTTTATGGACAAACTCAGGAGTGGTTGTAAAAGAAGGAGAAAATGCTAAAGAAGTAATGTATCAAGTAGGACATCATGAATTAATTGCAAGTGCATTAGCTGTAACAAAAGGAAAAGAAATTAATTCTGATTTCCAAATTGGGGCAATGATTTCGTATATACCTATTTACCCTTATTCATCAAATCCGGAAGATGTTATGTTAGCCGAAGAATCACTAAGACTAAAATACTTCTTCCCTGATGTTCAAATTCGTGGTTACTATCCTAAATATGCGTTGAAAGAATTTGAAAGGGAAGGGTACGTTATTAATTTCGAAGAAGGTGATGAAGAGATATTAAAAAATGGTACAGTAGATTACCTAGGATTTAGTTATTATATGTCCACGACAGTAAAAAATGATGTGGACATTAGTAGTGCAAAAGATATTGTAAACGGTGGTTTAGCTAAAAGTGTGGAAAATCCATATATTAAATCTACTGATTGGGGATGGGCAATTGATCCCACTGGATTAAGATATGCATTAAATCGATTGTATGACAGATATCAAATTCCATTATTTATCGTAGAGAATGGATTTGGAGATGCGGATATTCTAGAAAAAGATGGGGCAATCCATGACCAGAAAAGAATAGAATATTTAAAATCACATATTGAAGCATTAGAAAAAGCAGTAACCTACGATGGTGTCGATTTAATTGGTTATACACCTTGGGGAATTATAGATATTGTCTCATTTACTACAGGCGAAATGAAAAAACGCTATGGGATGATTTATGTGGATCGTGATAATGAAGGTAATGGATCCATGAAACGTTACAAAAAAGATTCGTTTCATTGGTATAAATATGTAATTCAAACGAATGGTGAAATTAATGTTCGATAAAAATTTACACTATTAAAGGTTCTGTTGTAAGCGTTGCTTTTTCAACGTACAATGAATTACTGCAATTACTTACAATTGCATAAAATTTAACTGTACTTCTCCTAGCTTTCTATCTGATTAAAGAAATTATGGGTTTGGATTATTTGAGCAGTGTTATTTATAATGATATGTAGTTGTATATTTGATTATTTACAAAAGATTCGAGACCGAAGAGATGATGGGAAATAGTTATTGGAAAATATAAGAACTTAATTATAAGGGGCACGGCAACGATTCCTTCTTTTTGGGGCCACTTATGATTGTAATTTAATCGAAATATCACTTAAACACGCATTTTACAACAAATAAAAGGAATACATTTTGAAAGAAGATTAACCAAAATGTATTCCTTTATGCTAATACTTATCGAAAAATAGAGATATATAATAGACGTTTAAATGAATACAATCCAAATTAGTTGCTATGTAATCTGGTGCAATTCCTTTCCATTTATAGAATCTATAAAATCGCCTATAACAGACGTTCAAATTACATTTTTTGAAGTGTGATCTCTGAAATCTAGAATCATTCACGTACCCCTAGCAGATGACAGCACTTCCTTTTAAGAAAGTAATCCTGTATCTCTTGCTTTTTGCACGGCTTCTTCTCGATTGTTGACTCCCAGCTTGTCATAAAGAGTGGAGGCGTAATTTCGTACTGTGCCGTTTGATAAGTAAAGTTTCGAAGCAATTGTTTTATAACGGATTCCTTGAGACAAAAGATTCAAAACCTCTATTTCGCGTTTCGTTAAGCCATACTCTTTTCCACCTGACTTCGATTCGACTGACTCTGCCCCATCATTTCCGTCCCACATTCTACGGAACAAATCTTGGTCAATCATCGTGCCTCCCCCATAGACGAGGCGGATCGATTCAACCAGTTCACGCGACTCTATGGATTTCAGCAAGTAGCCGTCAGCACCGCTTCGTATGATTTCCTTCGCCCTTTCTATATCCTGAAACGTTGACAGAATGAGGACACGAATATCAGGACATTTCCCCTTGATTATTTTGGTCGCACGAATCCCATCAAGATTGGGCATCTCCAAATCCATTAATACCAAATCAGGATTCAGGCTTTCGCACAATTCCACAGCCTGTTCTCCATCTTCAGCCATCCCCACTACCTGCAAGCCCTCCTGTCCATCCAAAATTGTATGAAGACTTTCTCGAATAAAAGAATGATCATCGACGATACACAAGCGGATTCGTTCATTGGACAATTGTACAAGTCTCGGTAACACACATGAAATTAACGTCCCTTCTCCTTTTTTGGAGTAAACAATAACTCTCCCTTGTAACTGACTCACGCGCTCTTTCATCGCAGTTAATCCGAATCCATCCTTCCATTCCTCTACCCCACAGCCATTATCCTGCACGTCCAATCTTATCTGTTGTGGCTCAAAATGAAGTGACACAATGATTTCGGTGGAGTGTCCATGGCGAACCGCATTTGTTAATGATTCCTGCAAACTCCGGTATAGTGTCATCTTTGATTGCTTGGAGACCATATACTCTTCCCCTATTATTCGAAAGCGTACATTTACTTTTGCATGTTTCTCAAATTCCTCTGTCAATTGTTGTAATGTGACAGTTAAGGAAAGAGATTCTTGTGGTAAATCCATTTGATGCAAATACATTCTTACTTCTTCCATACTATTACGGGCCAATTGTAATAATGAGTCGAGCTTTTGCTCTCCTTCTTTAGTCTTTAATTCCGTACGTAGTGTATCCATTCCCATAATAATTGAGGTATAGGAATGCCCCATCGTATCATGTAAATCTTTTGAGAGCCTGTCACGTTCCTCCAGTAAAGTAATCCGCTCAACTTGGGATACGTATTGTTCCAATACATGCTTCTGGTTCCTAATAGTTTCGCTTTGACGGTAATTGACAACCAGTAAACGAAAGCAAGAACCCATAGCAAAAGCTAAACCGATTTGTAGGATTATCACCCATAAATCTGTTACCGGAGAAAATATCGTAATGAGCAATGGGAATAAAATAATTGTGATTGAACCCGACCAACGGTATGATTTATCAGCACTATTTGCCGCAATCATGAAAGTTGGCATTAAAAAAGCAAGATACGCTGACGGAAATAATAAAGTTAAGTAGAAGCACACTCCCCCAAATAAAAGTATCTCAACAAATAGATAATAGCGATAACTGAACATTAAACAAATCCAAGGTACTGAAAATGACACAACTTCCCAAATAATAATGATCCAAAGTGGTACAGTCAAATGGTCTTGATGTTGGATAGTCGTTAACATCAATGATAACCAAATGATAAAACGTATACAAAGTAATGCCCAATCATACCAGAACCATAGTTTCAAAGTTTTAAACAAATTATCACCCCTTTATAGCTTTAAACATAGAACGCGTGTACATTCCAATTATTCGAACTAAGCTGTTTCCAATACAAATACGTATCCAGATGAGCATACAACCAATAATCATGACAAAAATAGCATTCTCCCATGAATTCACCGCAATTCCCAATAAGTATATATCAAAATATGGAAAAAGAAAGGGTGTAAAGATAAATACGAGCGGAGTTATGTACAGTATAAAGACACATATAAGGCTCATCATTCCAACAAAAAATTTCTGCATGAGCCAAAAAGCCGCCCTCCAATTGCTACTATTGAGAATTATTTCTCCCGATTTAATCCATCTATCCCCTCCACTTTTTGTCCTTGGCAGTAATGGTTCTATCGATATATCCGTATAAACCTTAGTCTGAATGCGTTCATACTGGACAAATGTGTGAGTTGTTTGCAACACCCTCGCCAACAAGGGAACCCCCAGGAAGATAACCGTCATCACTAATGCAAATGTAATGCTAACTAAATAGAAGCAAAAGTAAAATACTCCAGATCCAAACGTAAACAACAAAAAATAGAAATCTTGCAAAACTTTTCGAGCTGATGTTTTCGTCATTAGAATCTCCCCTCATCTTTCATTGCTAATACGTAAAGAGCCGCCCTTTGATTCTAAGTATTTGTCTGTCACATACGGTAGTGTCAAAGTGTCATGATTTGTATGACATGACTATCAATACAGCCGTAACCTCTTCTATTTTTTGTGTCATATAGGAAATGACAGATGATCACTATCTACTATGACTTGCCGCTTGCTACACTCTGTTCATACACTAACGAGCTGATAACTCGTTGTGTCAACAAAAAAATTCCAATCGAATAAAGGAGTGTACAAAAATGAAAAAAGCGATCAACAAACTGGGTCTCGTCGCAATTTTTCTCTCTTCTTCAAGTATGATTTCTGCGTGTTCCCCACAGCCATTAGAAGTTGGAAAATCAAAATCATCGGCATCCACGACCGATATCCAAATTACGAAAGCGCCCAATAATAAAAAAGAAGTAGAATCTTTTGCTGATCCGTTATTTGAGGAAAAAATGAAGAAGTACAATGTGAACGGTTCTAGTTTTGTCGTCGTTCATGATGGAAATGTCGTCGTCAATAAAGGCTATGGTTATGCTGATAAAGAAAAGAAAATTCCCGTCACTAAGGAAACGGTCTTTCAAATCGCTTCAGTTTCGAAAACTTTTACTGCCTTGGCTGTGATGCAACAAGTCGATAAAGGAAAGCTTAAACTAGATCAAGATGTACAACAGTATCTCGATGGTTTGAAAATACCCAATCAAACAGGAAAACCCCTCACACTGTTTGATATGCTGACCTATACCAGCGGCGTAGACCTGCCCGATATCACCACGCTAATAGGGCCTGAATATGTAAATAAAAATATATCTATTAAGGAATTTCTACCCGAACATATGCCGACGGTGGTACGGCCACCCGGTGAAGCTTATACGTATGACAACTTCTCATTTTTACTCGCAGGACATGCAGTGGAGAATGTTACGGGCACATCTTTCTCACGATATATGGAAAAGAATATTTTTAAACCATTAGGCATGAAGTCTACCAGTGTGCGCTTTACGCCTGACCTTCTCAAGAGAATGGCTACACATTACGGTTCCACTGGCGATCCTATTCCAACAAATGGGCACGCTCCAACTGATGGACCACAAGGAAGTATTTTGTCCACTGGAGAAGACATGTCAAAGTACATGATCATGCAGCTACAGAATGGAAAGTTTGACGGTAAAGAAATAGTAAGTAAAAAAAGCATGGATATGATGCATACCCACCAAGTTTTCGCAGATAAGACGATTCCTATTGCGACAGTTGGATTTGAAACATATTTCAATGACCTCGCCAATGGTCAACATGTTGTATTAAAAGGTGGGAATATGCCTGGACATTCTTCATTAATGGTTTTGGTACCTGAACAGAAAACCGCATTCTTCATGTCTTACAATAATGATTCCATGATGAGTCGAGAAGTGTACGAAGTGTTCATGGATCATTATTTCCCTGCTCCCAAAGCGGAGAAAACAGTGTATCTCTCGTTAAAGGGAAAAGAAGCACAAAAATACTTGGGCTTGTACCAAAACACACGTGCGTTTGCGATTCGTACTCACTTTACCTATGAGAATGGGGCGTTGGTCATGGAAGATGAAACAACTGGCAAACAAGTCCTCAAAATGATTCACCCGTTGTTGTTTGAGGATTCGGAAGGAAATAAGATTGCTTTTCAAAAAAATGCGGCCGGAGAAATCGCATATTTTTATTACACCAGTCCTAAGGGTCTAGGCATTGTTGCTCAATCTCAGAAAATCAATATCAAACCAACTTTTGCAGACGTCCCGCAAAAGAGTAACTATAGAATCCACATCGACAATCTTTATGCTTTAGACATCATGAATGCTAAAGCAGGTAATCTATTCGATCCAATGGGCACCATGACACAAGGAGAATTTGCTGATGCCTTGTTGCTTGCACATGGATGGAGCATTTTTCCAGGAAAAACCGAAGAAATTAAAAAACAATTCATAGCAGGCATACCAGGATATGACCGCGCGACTCCGATTACCAGACAAGTTGCAGCAACCATGATTCAAAACTTGAAGCATATTCAACCTGACCAAGCCAATCATGTGAAATTGCTTGACACTGCGGATGCCTGGGCGGTCCAGTCCATTCAAGCCCTTGCCTCACAAGGAATCGTAGACCCTGATACTACTATCAATGCTGACGGATCTTTTACCTTCCGTCCAATGGATCTGTTACTGCGTCAAGAAGCGAGCGCCTTACTCGATTTGGCTTTTGGCTATTATACACTGCCTATTAAACAGAAGTAAGCATTCATCCAAACATGAATTATGGCATACATTTAAGGGGAGTATCCCATCAGCATCAAGCTAAAGTGAAATTGTATCCATAAAACGAAAAATACGCTGTTCTTTCTGTAGAATTATTGGAAAGAATGGCGGTTTTTGTCTCCCTGTTTCAGTGTCTGATGAGCTACAAGGGGTAGTACACGTATTCTTACAACCGGGGATAAAGTAGCATTTCCTATAGGAGAGATGCTACTTCATATTCCTTCATTATTTTATAAAATGTATTTTTTTCAAACCTAACATTTCCATAAAGATAACAGCTGTTATTTCTCCACTTTTCCATTTGGGGTAATTTGCTTCTATTATATGCATTTGTTGTTTGCTTAAGGTGGCAAGGTTCACCTGAGGACGTCCTAGGTGTTTTCCTTGAGATTTAGCTATAGTAATCCCTTCCATCAACCGACCCATGTCCCCCATTTCACGGAACTTACGGCTATCGAATAAAGTTTCATTTTCTAAAACAACAATATCAGCCTGTAATTCTCTTGTTATGTATTTCCACTCTGAAATTACTTCATCATAATTACGTCCCATACGATCTAAAGCATCTATGTAAAGAATATCACCTGTACTCAATATTTTTCGTAATAATTGATACTGTGGACGATCAAAGTGTCGTCCACTTGCTTTGTCGACAAAAATACGCCGAGCTTCCACTCCTCGTTCCATCATCTTATGTAATTGACGTTGTTCATTTTGATCTTTTGTACTTACACGAATATATCCATAAATATTTGCCACGTTTGATATTCACCTTACATTTTTTACCATAATTATGCCACTTTCATTTATAAAGGTATTCATCTAAAATAAACGTTTATAAATTTTTTTACAGCCTTTATAAACTTGATGTTTTAATATTTCATAGATGTTCTTTGACTGTTTGTAAAGATATACCTTGATAAACACTTAGGAGTCATTAAAATTTCAAAGGTAGAAAAATTATTTTCTAATAAATTCAATCTGTAGTCGTATATTCGTTACTTCGAACAACAACATTCCCTACATAATAAAAAATAGATGACTCAATTAGTTTCATTTCTGAAACATTTTAAGTCATCTATTTATCAATTCCAGTTTTGATTTCTTGTTGCTCTACATGAGTGAATTTCCTTGCCTCATACTTTTACATTTATTCATAGCTTTTTGTAAAAAATTAATTTGGAATCATAGCAGTTTAAGAATTACTGCTACCAATTATTAAAATCAGTGTAATTTTTATATACATTTTCTATAACATTATCTTGCCAGACATTTTTATATTCATCTCTATCCACTTTAACATTATATTCACTAATATCACCATTGGCATTTAACCATCCAGGATTTTCGAGAGCATGTTTGTAGGTAAACGTTCTTGCCTGTTTCAATGTTTTAAATGTAATTGGAAAAGATTTTTTTTCCCCATCTTTGTAACCAAACACTCTATATGCCTTTTTTCGTCCACCAACAGTTTTAAAATATGGTTCTGTAAAATATTCTATTTGTTTGATATGAATCTCCCACCTTTCTAGACGCCTTAAGTAATTAGTTTATATATTGGAAGAAAGATAAACAGCTACTGTAAGGTTGGACTACAAAAACAGCTCAGGGCTGGTTTTAATGTACTTCTGTATTCTTTGATTACTTTGTAGATAGTATTTTTCATCAGTTCGAATATTGAATAAATTGCACACTAATTATTTCTCTATTTGCCCATCTAGAATAGGTCTCTTTTATTATTATTTATAACGTTTTTAAAATTAGCTTCTCTTTAACAATCTTTTTTCTCTGATGATTTATGTTTTACTCTATAAGAGAGTGCGGTAACTTGTTGGGAATATTTAAAACCCTTTTCAGATTTTTCGGAAACCCATTTCGAAACAGGTCTTAGTAAACTATTTATGCTGACAATAAGAATGGTTCCTGTTATAGCTATAAGTAAATAGCCGCTACCTGCTAATGTTCCTACAGCCGCAGAACACCATAAGGTTGCTGCGGTATCCAGTCCTCGAACTGTCAAGCCATCTTTCATAATAACTCCAGCACCTAAAAAACCAATCCCGCTTACAATTTGAGAAGCTATTCTTGTAGGTGTATTATCGGTTGGAGTGAGTACACTTAATAGTACAAAAAGTGCAGCACCTACGGAAACAAGTATATTTGTACGTAATCCAGCAATGCAATTGTGCCATTGACGTTCTAATCCAATTATTGCTCCAACAAGTATTGCTACAAGTAACCTAAGTAGAATGTCTAGTTCCATATTTCTGTCTCCTTAATTTCCATCCTTAATGATCATCATGCTCTAAATTGACTTGTTGTAATGGAATCACCTTTGTTTTTTTTATAATTTTATAGCCGAACCAAAATACAAGAAACAGCAGTAAACCAATATAAGTAGCAAGTACTTCATACCAATCGACATGTGACCCTATAAAGACTGAATAATTCTGTCCTAATATAATAATAGTACATATTACAAAAGCCAAAATAGGACCGATAGGATACCACTTTGCTTGATACGGGAGCTTATTTAAATTCTTTTGTTGATGTAAAAAAGCCTGACGAAAACGATAATGGCTTATAGCAATCCCTAACCATGCAATAAATCCACAAAGTCCCGAAGCATTCAAAAGCCATATAAACGCTTGCCCTTCTCCAAATAAAGAAGCTGCAAACGCTACGATTGCCACAGCCGTTGTCATAAGTAATGCATTAATAGGAACACCTTGTTTATTTACTTTTTTTAAGCACTTTGGAGCTTTCCCTTCTCTTGCCATTACCCATAACATTCGGGTTGCAACATACATTCCGGAATTACCAGCTGATAGAACAGATACCAAGATAACTGCATTCATAATAGAAGCTGCAAATGCAAACCCAATTTTCTCAAATACTAGTGTGAAGGGACTCATTGTAATATTACTAATATCATTGTTAACTAGATTCGGATCTGTGTAGGGAACTATGACTCCAATTACGCAAATGGTAAGTATGTAAAATAAGAGAATTCTCCAAAAGATTTGCCGCACAGCTTTTGGAATATGCTTTTCAGGTGCTTTACTTTCTCCAGCTACAATTCCGACCATTTCTGTACCTTGAAAGGAAAACCCCGCAATCATAAACACACTAAGAATAGAAAGAAAACCTCCATGAAACGGTGCGTCTCCAATTGTTAGATTGTGAAATCCAATAGGATTTCCTTTGAAAATTCCAAATATCGTGGCTATTCCTAACATAATAAACACGACTATAGTAATAACTTTTACAAGTGAAAGCCAAAACTCCATTTCTCCATAATGTTTCACTGAAAGAATATTAATTCCAAACATAAACAGTATGAATAACGCACTCCACAGAATAGATGGACTGTATGGAAACCAATATTTCATAAGAATAGCTCCTGATGAAATTTCAACTGCAAGAGTAATAGTCCAGCTAAACCAGTAATTCCAACCAATCGCAAAACCAAATGCAGGATCTACAAATTTAGAAGCATACGTACTAAAAGAACCAGATGTAGGCATATACGCTGCCATTTCTCCCAAGCTGGTCATCAACAGGTAAACAATACACCCCATCAACAAATAAGCTATAATTGCTCCACCAGGTCCTGCTGTATGAATCGTATTTCCGCTTGCTATAAATAACCCCGTCCCAATGCTTCCACCTATAGAAATCATTGTTAAATGTCGCAGCCCTAATTCTCTTCTTAATTCAGAAGGTCGGGAATTAGAAGAAAAAGAAAAAAGTGAATTTTTCGTTTTTATGGGTGTCTCTTTCAAGTATCTCATCCTTTTTTTGAATTATTTTCCAGAAAAAGAGTATAAAAAAAGACACCAAAGTTCACCCAGTGTTTTTAAAAATCACCATAGTATCCCCTCTCGAAACGCTTACGAGGTTAGCTGTCGGATTCGGGCCTTGAGAATAGCCCTACCTTCATTTAAGAAGGATTCACCCCAAGTGCAATCGCACAAAATTTGGTTCCCCCGCTCCATATGGATTCAGCGAATAGTGATATGAATTTATGTACAATATATTACTCCTATGCCCTCTTGTTTGTAAACAAGAAAATTAACGTTTTTTTCAGGGGAGGGATTTTTCGCGCTGTACACTTTATTTATAATTTGAATTCTTAAATTAAGTTACATACTTTAAAAAAAGTGAGAATTACAAGTATAGTAATACATGAAGAAGAGTTTGAATTAAATAAAAATACTATGCCTCATTTTTATTAGGTCTATTATCTACTAGTGTCTTTACTACTTTTAATTACATTGACTGCTGATAAGTGGTGTTCTGGTAACTAAGTTCTATTAATGATCCAAAAGGATTTATGAAATAAAAAGATGAATATTTATTTATATACAAATTCTATCTAAAGAAAGGTGATAAGAAGAAATGGAATATCTAACAGTCCCTGAGCTTTTTTTCTTACTATCTGTAGATGATGATACTCAAACTATACAACCTCCTTTACAATCAAATATAGAAATGTTCATTACAATAAGCATATTGCTAGAGCTTTACCTTCAAAAGTATATTTATATAGATCATGAATTTATTGTACATAGGACTAGTAAATCATCTGATATCCCTTATTTACAATATACCTTAGATTTAACAAAACACTTAGACGACAATCACAATTTCAGAATATGGATACTAACAATTTGCGGAAAACAACGATCAAGTCACAAACTATACAATTCTGTTTTAGATTATATACAACGAAAAAAGCAAATAAAAGTAATTGAAAAACGAATATTAAGTTTATCATTTCAAAAACGTTATATATGTCTTCAAACCAAAGAACAAACCCCTACCTTCTTACGAAAAAGAGCTTCAAAAAGAGGAAAACAATACTTATCTATGTTAATCCTTTTCCTAGCTATGGATTTAAACGAACTTTTAAAAGATACAATGTTTCAAAATGATTATGAATATCTAATTCAATTATAAGAATACAATAAACAATTATCTGAAATTAAATTCATACAAAAGCTAATAACAAACATTAAAAAAACTTTGCCTACCCTTTCGATATGGAAAAATGACCCATTTTCAGGTATGTAAAAAAAGTAAACCTCTGATTTAAATAATCAGAGGTTTCTTATAGTTCACATAACCCATCATTATCAGTAGTCAACGATGTGTAAAATTTATTTTTGCGAATACGGCTCACTTTTTTCGTTTTGGGGGAACTTAAGAATCTTAACTTGATAGCGATGTGGTGCTACCCCATCGCTATCAAGCTAAGCTCATGTAACGTCAACGATAAGCGAGATTGTTTCTTTTTTTCGAAATCCTATATGTAGGTGCTTTAAAGATTTGCATACGAAATAAACCCTAACGGGTTTCATTTTTTGAATTAAGCCGCTTGATTATCAGACATGGCACAATTGTAAACGACACCTAATATATCAAAGACTGTTTTCTTCTCATATCGATGAGATTTTCTCCCGTTTTGCTGTAGGAGGTTAAACAGGCGAATTAGAATCTTTGATAGCTCTTGGGTGTCTTTCTGTATAGCTTGGAAAAGAAGAAGAAAGTAATCTTTAATCATATATATGGCCTTATATTCACTCAGTTCTCGTTTCTTTTTTATAAGAAGTAATTGCCGCATTTGAAACATGATAGAAGAACAGAGTAGAATGGCAATCAATTGTCCATACAAATGGCACTCCCATCTTTCTGATTTTATCTTTTTACACTGATGAATTTGAAAGAATGATTTCCACATTTTAAATAAAATTTCAATTTGCCAACGCAAAGAGTACCAATCATGTACTTGTCCCATCGGGACAATATCTGTCGGCGTGTTTGTCATATATACATTGATACCACTAATACAGGTGGTAAAATTGACTCTACTCTCATCAAATTTTTATTCAATTATATAATCATAAATATTTTTACAGTATTATTATCAGTTTATTTAATAGAAGGAATGATCGAGAAATATAAAATAAAAGAAAGAATGCAAAGAGCAGAAAAATTTTATATAGCTAGCGAACTAGCTGCATCGATCGCGCATGAAATTCATAATCCACTGACCACGGTACATGGATTCACTCAATTACTAAATGAAGATGAGAGTGCTAAGATGTCTCAAGATAAGTACTTAGAAATTATGTTACTTGAAATGCAGCAAATACAATCTACTATTAATAACTATTTATCTTTAACCAAACCACAAAACATTATAAAAGAGGAACTAGATATTAA
>NZ_JBFTMD010000026.1:0-61782 GCF_056396785.1 Bacillus sp. 05T21
TTAAAGGATTATATGGAGGAGTATAATTATAATCGTTATCAGTGGACATTAAAAAAGATGGCTCCGATCGAATATCGGAACCACCTTTTAAGTGCTTGATTTTTCAGGGCTTTTTTATTAAACTGTCCATTTTATAGGGTACAGTTCATATGTAGAAGGTGATTTTTTATTTTATAATAGGAGTTGAAGAAGTTATTTCGTCCTCATATTTAGCAATTTTTTGTTGTATCTTTTTTAAGTTTTTTTCAGTGTCTTGAATGAGCTGTAAGACATTGGTCTCCTGTTGTTTCATTAATTCCAACCGTTGAAGGATGGTAGATTCCCCCACCATAGACCAGTCGATAAATTTTTTTGTTTTTTGAATTGGCATACTGGTGTTTTTTAAACATAAAATCATCTCTAAATATTTCAGTGCTTCTTCATCAAAAACGCGATCTCCTTTTTCATTTCTTTTAAGAAAAGGGAACAGTCCTTGTTTATCGTAATAACGTATTTGAGAAATAGTTAAGTGGTGCATTTTGGCGACTTGCCCAATTGTATAATACATATCATTCATCCCTTTATTACCAAGGTATAACGCCGTCTTTATTTAGTATTTTACCATTATAGTTTGTTTCACTTAATGCATATTTAATAATAATTTTAGCACTTTCATTGGTCGTATGGCCACCTGGGGAATTTCCATTTAGGTCAGTAGTTGTAAAACCAGGGGTTACTCCGAAAATTGCTGGACCGTTAGTACCAAATTCTTTGCTAAATGCTAATGTTAAAGCATTAATAGCTGTTTTTGAAGAATTGTATCCTAATGTATTAATTGGGTGTGTTTCACCGCTAGCAAACATTGTTAGTGAGGCCATGTCAGTTGTTACATTTATAATTTTACTGTTGCTTGATTTCTTTAATAATGGTAAAAAGGCTTGCACCATTTGGAATGTTCCAAAAAAGTTAACTTCAAATCCTTGGCGTAAAGTTTCAATATTTAATTCACTAGGTAGCGTATGGAAGTCGAGTGCTATGCCTGCATTATTGATTAATAAATCTAAGTGGTCAGTCGTTTCATGGATTTTTTTGATTGCTTCTTGAATGGATTGAGTACTAGAAATGTCTACTTGAATATAGGAAACGTTTGAAACATTTAAAGATTCTACGGCTTGTTGTCCAAGTTGTTTATTACGAGCACCTAAAAATACGTGATAGTCTTTTTCTGCTAATTGACGAACCAATTCATATCCGATCCCTTTATTCGCACCTGTTATGAAAGCATATTTTTTCATTTTGAATTCCTCCAGTGTCGTTATAGTAGGTTACAATGGAAAGGATACAGCCTAAACCTAAGTTTAGGTCAAGAGGAATTTATGAAAAAAATATTGAATATTAGTATATGTGAGTGAGAATTCTTATCATTTGATTGAAAGTCTGTTAATATAAGAGATGTAGGTATATTTTTTCAAGGGGATGAAAAAATGGAGTACAGAATTGAAAGAGATACATTAGGAGAAATAAAAGTTCCAGCTGATAAATTATGGGCAGCACAAACACAACGTAGTAAAGAAAACTTCCCGATTGGAACAGAGCAAATGCCGCTTGAAATTGTAAAAGCATTTGCCATTTTAAAGAAGAGTGCAGCGCTTAGCAATCAAAAATTAGGAAAGTTATCAGAAGAAAAAGCAGAAACAATTGTGGCAGCAGCTGACGAAGTAATTGCAGGGAAATGGAATGAACATTTTCCGCTTGTTGTATGGCAAACGGGTAGCGGTACACAGTCAAACATGAATGTGAATGAAGTAATTGCAAATCGAGGGAATCAAATTTTGAAAGATAAGGGATCTGACGTACATATTCATCCGAATGATGACGTGAACATGTCTCAAAGTTCAAATGATACATTTCCAACAGCGCTTCATGTAGCATGTGTAATTGCAGTAGAAAATCACGTATTACCGGCAATTACGAAATTAAAAGAAACTTTAGCAGAAAAAGTAACTGCATTTGAACATATTATAAAAATTGGTCGTACACACTTACAAGATGCAACACCGTTAACATTAGGACAAGAAATTAGCGGATGGCACCGTATGCTTGAAAAAACAGAGCGTATGATTGCAGAGAGCAATACATATATGAAAGAGCTTGCAATTGGTGGTACTGCAGTTGGAACAGGTATTAATGCTCATCCTAAATTTGGTGAGATGGTGTCAGAGGAAATTAGCCAATTTACAGGTAAGCAATTTATTTCTGCACCAAATAAGTTCCACGCATTAACGAGCCATGATGAAGTTGTATATACGCATGGTGCATTAAAGGCATTAGCAGCTGATTTAATGAAGATCGCTAACGATGTACGCTGGCTGGCAAGTGGTCCACGTAGTGGTCTAGGAGAAATTATTATTCCGGCAAATGAGCCAGGAAGCTCTATTATGCCAGGTAAAGTAAATCCAACGCAAAGTGAAGCGTTAACGATGGTTGTAGCGCAAGTGATGGGAAATGACGCAACAATCGGATTTGCTGCGAGCCAAGGTAATTTTGAGCTAAACGTATTTAAACCAGTTATTGCATATAACTTCTTACAATCCGCTCACTTATTAGCAGATGCAATTGTTTCATTTAATGATAATTGTGCAGTTGGCATTGAAGCGGATGAAGAAGTAATTAAAGAGAATGTGAATCGTTCATTAATGCTTGTTACTGCATTAAACCCGCATATAGGATATGAAAATGCAGCGAAAATTGCGAAGCATGCTCATAAAGAGGGGTTAACTTTAAAAGAAGCGGCATTGCAATCGGGCCTATTAACAGAAGAGCAATTTGATGAAATTGTAGATCCGAAAAAAATGATTGCTCCGAAAGAGTAATAGAAAAAGCCAAGGTTCTTAGTTTAGAATCTTGGCTTTTTTTGATATTTATTTTATGTTTCCGCCACTTGTACTACTGCAAGCTCCAAAAGATATTATTTGTTAGAAGACGTATTCATTACTTTCATATGTGGGCAGTTCTCTTTTAAGAGTGAAATGAATTTTTCTTCTTCTTGTGGTACGAAAGTTGTCACAGAGTCAAATAAATTATAATCAATTTCTAATTGCTGCCTAGTCCATTTTTCTGAACGGAGTGTTTTGCCAGAGTATTTAATGTGACGAATATCTTCAAATGGAATTTCAGTACGTAATATGAAACCGTGTTTTACAATAAGAGAAGATTCCGTTATGTTGTAGTGAGAGAAATAGAATGAAGAGAGATTCACGATATTTAACAGCATCATAAGAGTGAAAAAAATAGAATTTTCGTTTTGGAAGAATAGCGAAATGAAAAAAATAATTATAAATAATGTAATAAAAATGACGTGAAATGGATTTTTTTTCGCTTTAAACTTCAAGTTAGTCACCTCGTTATACGTGTTATTTAACTAAATTAAATCACAACATCGTAATAAACTGAAAGAATATGCAGAATTGCATATTCTTTCGGTTTATTATTCGTGTAAAATTTTTTGATAGGATAAATTTAAATGAAGTTTTTAATAGTGGAGTGGCATAAAGTGACTAACAAGAATAGAAGTGTAGTGCTAGTCATAATTAGTTGTATGGTGATTATGAATGGCTGCTCAAATAGATTCGCTGAGGATGGAAAGCGAAAACATGTATTTGTACAAGCGAGTAAAGTTTTAGTGGAAGTTGTTTATAAAATATATAAAGGGTAAAAAGGGTGTTTCTATATGTGGAAACACCTTTTTTGTAGTTAAAATTGAATACTGAAGTTTTGGAATGAGTGAATGTTGGTTCCATGTTGAACGAGGTTGTTATCACTTAAATATTGAATAGCGTATTTTACTTCTTTCAATATAATAGGAGAAAGACCAAGTGTATGATGTGAACCGTAAATTTGTTTAATAGGAGAGAAGTTTGTAATTTTGTTTAGAGACTGAACTAAGTCTACAGGATTTGTCGATGGATAAAACGCAAAAATCGTGCCTTCATAAAGTAAATCTCCTGTGAATAAAAACGCAGTTTCATAATCGTATATACAAATATATCCTGGTGAGTGAACTGGAGTATGTATAATTTGAATTTTCCTATTTCCGATATCAATAATGTCTCCATCCTGTAGTAATTTTGTTGGTGTTCCTTGAAATGGATTGAATGTTTCAGGTTGAAATGTTTTAGGTGTAGGTTTAGTAATGTCACGAGCGATGTCGTGTCTAATTTGAGTAATAGGAAGTCCTTTTATGCCGTTAATGAGCCAATCTTCTTCTAAAGCATGTACATAGATTTCTTCATATTGTGAGTGACTACCGATATGATCCCAATGAACGTGTGTTGTGACAACTGTAATTGGTAAGTTTGTTAGTTGGTCTGTTATACGTTTCATCTTATCGATACCTAGTTCAGTATCGATAAGGAGTGCGGTGGTATCGCCTACAAGTAAGAAGGAATGTACTTTCTCCCAATGTCCATATTCACTAATCGCATATGTATTTCGAGCGATTTGTTTAACAGTAAACCAAGGGTCGTGCAGAATAGTCATGTTTTGTTTCACATCCTAAATTCATTTATTAAACACATTCGCTTTTCGTTGCTTTAAGTCCTTTTTTAATTTGTTTAATAGATTTTTTTATAAAAGTTTATAAAATGGGTAAACGGAACGTTGAAATGTTTGTTTGTGTTATGTTAAGATGGTGAAGTGGTAATAAACGTTATTGTGATTTGTTTGGTTTTTGAATAAACGTTTTGAAGGAGTGTTTAGTGTGAGTGATATTTCAGAGAAGTTTTGGGATGCATCGGTTGAGGAATTGAAGAAAGGGTATGTGTTTGAAGCGGAAGCAGAGGAATATATTTGTTTAGCTTGTGGAGAAGCGTTTATTAAGGGGGTTATTTATCAAGATAATCAAGTTTTGTATGAAGCAGAGAAGTTTGTGCAATTGCATGTGCAAAATGAACATACGTCTATGTTTGATTATTTATTAAATCTTGATAAGAAGTATACGGGTTTAACGGATTTGCAAAAGAAAATGGTTCAGTTTTTCCATATGGGGCTAAATGATAAAGAGATTGTAAAAGAGATGGATGGCGGAAGTACATCAACCATTCGTAATCATCGATTTACACTTCGAGAAAAAATGAAGCAAGCGAAAGTGTTTTTAGCGTTAATGGAACTGTCAGAAAAAAAATCAAAAGTACAAACGAAATTTGTACCCATTCATAGAACAGCAACGATGGTGGATGATCGCTACAATATTACGGAAGAAGAAAATGAGGAAGTATTAAAAGCACATTTTACAGAAGGATTAGATGGACCGCTTTCTAAATTTCCGAAGAAGCAAAAGCGTAAATTAATTATATTACGCCATTTAGTGACGAAGTTTGATAGTAATAAAAAGTACAATGAAAAAGAAGTAAATACTGTCATAGAAAGTGTATACCCGGATTTTGTAACTTTAAGAAGATATTTAATCGAATATGGGTTTTTAGATAGAACAGCTGATGGAAGCCAATATTGGGTGAAGTTATAATAATACGGAAAAGAAAATGAATGGAAGCACATCGTTATAACAACTATACAAAGAGATAGAAGTTGAAAAACAGATTTTTAGTAAAAGGAGAAATGAAATTTGAAACCACCTACAGATAACAATAAAGAAGGTGTAGAGTCACAGAAGTCAGAAACGGAACATAAGCCGATATGGAAATCGATGTCCATGTTTTTAGTGCCGTTACTTTTAAGTAATGTATTACAGTCAGTTGGACAGTTATTTGGAATGGTAGTAGTAGGAAGATGGCTTGGCGTAAATGATCTAGCAGCTATATCGGCATTTTTCCCGTTATTTTTCTTACTCGTTTCATTTGTAATTGGAATTGGTTCTGGTAGTTCAATTTTAATTGGTCAGGCATTTGGTGCTAAAAATGAGGAGCGCTTAAAAGCTATCGTTGGTACGACGCTTACGTTTACTTTTATTATCGGAGTCGTGTTGGCGATAATAGGTAGTATTTTTGCGATGGATATTATGCGTCTTATGGGAACGCCAGAAAATATTATTGAAATAAGTGTGCATTACGCAAGAATTTTATTTATATCTATGCCAGTATTATTCTTATATTTTGCATATACAACATTTATGAGAGGTACAGGAGATTCAAAAACGCCATTTTACTTTTTAATCGTAAGTACAGCGCTAAATATGATCTTATTACCAATTCTTATTTTTGGCTGGTTAGGAGCTCCGAAATTAGATGTTTACGGAGCAGCCTATGCTTCAGTTATATCTACAGTTATTACGTTTATTGTCATGCTAGTGTATTTAAAGAAGAAAAATCATCCACTGCAATTAGACGTTACAGTAAGAAAATATCTTCGTATGGACTGGGAGTTATTAAAGTTATTATTACGACTTGGTATTCCAGCGAGTATTAATATGATATTAGTTTCATTATCAGAAATTGCGGTAATCGCATTTGTGAATCGCTATGGGTCAGATGCAACAGCGGCGTATGGCGTTGTGAACCAAGTTGCAAGTTATGTACAAATGCCAGCGGTTAGCCTCGGTATTACAGTATCAATTTTTGCAGCGCAATCAATTGGTGCGAACCAATTTGATCGATTGCAGAAAGTTGTTAAGGCCGGAATTATTATGAATTATATCATTGGTGGTGTATTAATATCTCTTATTTACTTGTTCTCAAGAGATATTTTAGCACTATTTTTAACAAGTCAAAATACAATTGACATTGCTCATAGTCTAATCATGATTACATTATGGAGCTACTTAATTTTCGGTCATGCACAAATTATTAGTGCGACAATGCGAGCAAGTGGTACTGTACTATGGCCAACTGTAATCAGTGTTGTATCAATTTGGCTTGTTGAAGTACCTGTGGCGTATTATCTTTCTTACCATACGAGCCTTGGAATAGAAGGGATATGGATTGGGTATCCAGCTGCATTCATCGTCAGCTTAATATTACAGTATGCATATTATAAGCTTTCATGGCAGAAGAAACGAATTACACGATTAGTGAGTTAAAAGATGAAAATGTCCCTAAGTCATTATACTTAGGGACATTTTTTTATGAATGCTTATAAATAACTTTTTAAAGTTATGTCAAAATGTTGTCTAATGAGTTCTCCATTATTCATATAAAACTCCCAAGCTGTATCTGGCTCACCGATAATTTCAAATGAACCTTCTGTAATATATAAAGCGCAATTATCTTCTAATGCAATACCTTCTATATTACCTTGGTGAGTTTGTAAAAACGTATGGAAGGCATTCATTCTATTTAATTGATTGTAATGGGGGCAAAATCTTTTGTTAACAATACCCCAGCCACTACTTTCTATATAACCGGAACTTTCATAATCTGAACGAATGCTAGATGTGAACCAGCACATAGCACCGGCACTATATCCTGCAATAAGTGTTCCACGTTTTAAAGCAAATAGTAACTTTTCATCTAGTTTATGTTCTTTCCATTGTTCAAGCATGTGAACGTAATTTCCACCGCCAAGGTAAATTAAATCGGCAGAATGAATCATCTCATCTATTTCATATTTAGTAAGTGTTTCGGTTGAAATGCGTAAAATTTGAACCTCACAATGTAATTGCTTTTCAAATGTTTCTAAAAATAACTTTATATATCCTTCATCATCACGACTAGCTGTAGGAATGAATAATACTTTTGGGTATTGTTTATTCGTTAATTCTATAAGTCGTTCATTAATATGCAAGTGATTTGGATCTTGTAAATCACCGCCACCAATGACAGCTAATTTCATAGTAAAGCACCACCTAATAATATTTGTTATGTAAAAATTCGATAGTGGGGAGTTACATTCCTTCTGTGATTTAATGAATAAGGGGAAATAAAGTAAACAATATACTGAAATAGCATGAGGTATCGTTAGCTGTAGATAGAAAGGAATTAGAAGCAGTTTATCCCGCTATTTGCGGGCAGTAAACTCCCGCCTCAAAATGCAACTGGAGCAAAGCAGTTAGGTGGGAGTCGGGCTGCCCGTAAACGCCCGATTGGTGTGGGCTAATAATCAATGGGGGATGAACACCCCCCATTGATTAAAGTTTCACTTTATTGATATATAATACTGGAAAATATTGTTTCAAAATATGGGAACAATATGTTTAAATGAATATAACGACGTACTAATGAATGTTGAAAGAGTATTTATATTTAAAAAGTACAGGGAATACCAAAAGTTTTACAAAAGTGTTTTTTACTTTTTATAGGAACTTATTTTATAATATAGTTAAATTATATTAATATATTTATTAGCGTAGACTAAAAAGAGGGAGCGTGAAAGAGTGGATTTTCGATTTGAGTTCGCAGCGAAGGTGAAAGAATATTTAGATGATGAAAAGATGAAAAAATAATAAAAGATGGACACAGAGATATAATTTATAAATATTTATATCCGTTAGAGAGTGAAATTGGAATTTTTAAAAACCCTAACTTTACTTTTTTTGCATCAGGAAGACGTTCACATATAGTATTAGAAAATATTGAATTTAAAACAGAAGTAAACGTAGAAAGTAATATAATTGAAATTACAAAAATAGTGGATAATGTGGTGATTCCATTAGATACTATCGTAGCTAAAGATCGGGAATTATTTGCACTTGGGCGTAATGAGAAATTTAGTGTGCAAATATTAGAATATTATCTCTATGATACATTTGGAGAGAAGTTAGGTTTACAATGAATCGAACGTGGTACAGATAACTAATTAGTGGAGATTAGGATTCATTTAAGTATCAGTTAATATCATTTATGTTTGACCTTCTATATATTTTATACTACAATCTGTAGTGTGAAAGGGGCCATACGATGTTTACTCAAAACTACAAGTTAAATGAGCAAGGGTTAAATCACTTTTTCGGACCGCTTGAAGCGAAAATAATGGAAATTGTTTGGGCTACTGAGGGTATTACCATTAAAGATGTGCAACAGAGATTAAGTGAAGAATCCCCGGTGAATTTTAATACTGTAATGACAGTTATGAACAGATTAGTAGAGAAAGCACATTTAGAAAAGCATATTGTGAAAAGAAGTGGTATGTATCGTACTACACAAACGAAGGAAGAATTTTTATCTAATCAAACGAAGAAAATGACACAGGAATTAATGGGTGAATTTGGAGATCTTGTTGTGAACCATATGATAGATGAGTTAGAACAAGCTGATCCATCTTTAATAAAAAAATTAGAAGAGAAATTAAGTCGGCTAAAAAAAGAGGACCGATAAAATGAAGTGGCAAATGCGTAAAATCGTTTTGTTAGCAGTGACTATTAGTGTGCTTTTTTTAAGCATGTTAGTATACTACGTTACATACCCATTTCTTTTTCAAAATAAAGCATTTTTCCTTTCTCAATTTTGTTTATTTGAATTACAAAAACATATGAGGGAACTATCAATACTTCGTATAATGATAGCCGGATTACTGTTATTTACTGTAATCATTATGAGTAAAAGAATTTGGAAGCAATTTTTTTATAGTAAAAGATTGAAAAGAAATCTCGTGTCTATTACTAGAAAAGGAAAGCAAGTGTACGTATTATCAACGTTACAGATTACGGCATTTACAATTGGATTATTTCGACCGAAAATTGTCATTTCAGAAGGAATGTTTCAGGCATTTTCTGAGGAAGAAATTGATGCGATTGTATTACATGAGGAATATCATCAAAAAAATCGAGATCCATTAAAGTTATTTTTCTTTACATTGTTAGCTGAGGGAATGATGTATATTCCTATATTAAAAGGGATGTTGCAGCGTTATCATGTATATCAAGAGCTATCAGCAGATAAATATGCGATGCAAAAAATGAAATCTTCATTTGAGCTAGGTAGTGCATTATTAAAGTTAATTAAAATAAAGACGATGGAAAATCAATGTATTACAGCGTCGTTTGCGAAAACCGCAATTAATTTACGAATTGAGCAAGTGTTGAATGAGAAAGTTGTTAAGCTGAATATGCCATTACATACAAATTCAGTATATGTAACGTTAGGGCTATTTTGTATGTCGATTGTACTTATTGTCGGAGAGTGCATATAGCCTCTTTTTTTAATAATTAACACTACGCATTGTAGTGTGTTTAGGAGGGATAAAATGAATGCGGCGGATTTAACAATTTGGCTAGTAGTAGGGGCTGGGATACTTTCATTTATATCACCATGTTCTTTACCGCTATATCCATCTTATTTATCATATATTACAGGTGTGTCTATTCAAGATTTAAAAGAAAATCGTGGGATTATGCAAAAGTCAGCGATTATACATACAGTATTTTTTATGATCGGTTTCTCGGTTATATTTTATGCGTTAGGTTTATCGGTGAGTTGGATTGGGATTACTTTTTCATCTAATCAAAGATTGATTCAGCAAATTGGTGGGGTTTTTATTGTTTTGATGGGGTTATTTATGACTGGATTGTTTCAGCCTAAGTGGCTTGTGGCAGAGAAAAAAGTGCAGTATAGAAGTAAATCGACAGGATATATTCGCTCAATTTTGGTCGGCATGACATATGCAGCAGGATGGACACCGTGTGTTGGTCCGATATTTTCTGCAGTGCTTATGCTCGGGGCGACCAATCCTGAAAGTGCGCTTCTTTATATTACGGCATATACTCTTGGCTTTGCAGTTCCGTTTTTCGTGATGGCATTTTTTATTGGAAAGGTAAAATGGATTGTTACTTATGCCAATGTCATGATGAAAATCGGCGGTGGAATGATGATTTTAACAGGGGTTTTATTATATACAAATCAAATGACGAAAATTACAGCGTTCTTTATTCGTCTATTCGGCGGATTTACGGGATTTTAGAAATGAGGAGGAAGAAAAGTGAAGAAACTAATTGCTATTATACTAGCTGGGGCACTAATTTGGGCCGGAGTTAACTTTTATAATACTAAGAAAGAAGAAAAAGAAAGAAAAGCGAAACAAGCGGAGTTACAAGAGAAGGAAGTATTACCACAAGTGGGATTTAAAGCGCCGAACATAACATTAAAAGGATTAGATGGGAAGCTTTATTCGTTAAATGATGCAAAGGGAAAACCGTATGTTATTAATTTTTGGGCATCATGGTGTGGTCCATGTGAAATGGAGGCTCCTGATCTAGTTCGTTTGTATGATAAATATAAGGAGGATGTTGAAATCTTTGCGGTAAATGCAACAATCGGGGATCCAGTACAAGAGGCGAGCGCATTTGCAGATCGTCACGGATTTAAATTTCCTGTTCTATTAGATATGGATGGAGTAGCTGGAATAGATTATAAAGTATTTTCTTTACCAACGACATTTTTTGTTAATAAAGATGGAATTATTGTAGATCATGCACGAGGTGTATTACCTCCAGATCAATTAGAAGAGAAGTTTAAGAAAATAATTGAGAATTAAGAGGGGATTTCATAGTGATGGAGTGGATGGTGAGGTTACAACCCGTTTCTCTTATAATAGGAAGTTTATTTGGATTTACTCTAATGAAACTAAGGATGAAAAAGCAAAATATTCAATATGAAAAAATGATGGATGCAGTAACGAATGGCTTTCTTATCATTGTATTAGTATGGAAATTCGCACCGGCAATTTTAAATCCGGTATGGGCCATTGGGGCGCCAATGCCAGCATTATTAGCTGTAGGAAGTATTCAGCATATTATAGTAGGGTGCGTAATTGCGAGTATATATATTGTTTGGAAAAGTAAAAAAGAGCAATTTTCTCTTCGGATTTTACTTGATACATTACCTTTTGGATTTTGCGTGAGTATAATCTTTTATTTTATATTCCATCAAGAAGTAGGTGCACAAACGACACTGCCGTGGGGGATGAAAATATATGAATCAAAATTTTTGTATCATCCTATTTTCATGTATGAGATTATACTCGCACTCGGTATAATTGGCTCGTTATGGATTAAAAATGAAAGATTAGGAAATGGAAAGAATATAAGCTTTTTTCTAATTTGCGAGGGAATTGCTCATATCATTATTTCACTTATTAGTGAACAAAATTCAGTTCTATTTGGTCTTTCAATACAGCAAATACTCAGTTTTTTTGTTATTAGTTTAGGGATTTTGTTAGTACCAAAAAAATAAAAGTAGCCATGCACGGAGAGCATGGCTATTTTTGTATCATCATATGAATTAAAAAATCGGCGGAGTAACAGAAAATAAAACAATCGCATTTTTCTCGAATTGATTTACCCATTTATGTTTTAAATAAGCTGGTATTTTTACGCTATCACCAGTTTCTAATGTGTATTCTTCTTCATTTAAGTGCAATGTGATTTTTCCGTCTAATACAATTGCTAATTCTTCACCTTTATGTTCTAGAACATTTTCTGATGAAGCAGTATTTGGTGGGATAGTCATAATTGCTGTTGCTAAATTTCCTGTGAAATCAGGTGATAACAATTCATATGATAAATTATCGATAATCATTTTTTTTCTTTTATGAGAACGTACAATTAAATCGTCTGTATTATTTTCTTCAAGTAAAAAACTAAATGTTGGAACATCAAGAGCTTTTGCAAGTACCTTTAATGTTTGAATAGAAGGGTTAGCAGAACCACGTTCAATTTGACTAAGCATTGATGGTGTGATTTCGGCCATCTTTGCTAATTCTTTACTAGTTAATCCTTTTTCTTTTCTTTGTTTTTCAATCTTTTTACCAATATCTATATTTTCCATAATAAATGCTCCTTAATAATTATTAAATTATATTTAAATAAATTAAATTGAAATTAACTAAAATGAATTATTTATGTTAAACTATATTAAAATTAATTTAATTATAATTTATTATATGGCTATCTACAAGGATATGAGGAGGAAGAGGAATGAAGGAGATAGAGGCACTAAAAGAGCAATATCCACTAGTAAATAACTTAATCGCAACAGAAGAAGTATTTTGGATAAACCCGAATATGGAAAAGTATGAAACAGCAATAAAAAATTCGCCACTTAATGAAGAACATGTAAAAGACGCGGAAGAGAGATTAAAGCGTTTTGCACCATATATTGCGAAAGTATTTCCTGAAACGAAGGAAACAGGCGGTATTATAGAATCACCTTTAGTGAAAATACCTTCTATGAAACAATCTTTAGAGAAAAGTTATGGGCAACCTATTTTAGGGGAATTACTATTAAAATGTGATAGCGGGCTTCCGATATCAGGATCAATAAAAGCTAGAGGCGGAATATACGAAGTGCTGAAACATGCAGAGCGACTGGCACTTCAGCATGGAATGTTAACAGAGAAAGATGATTATTCAATTTTAGATAGTGATAGATTTAGAGGTTTTTTTGCGAAGCATTCAATTGCAGTAGGTTCTACTGGAAATTTAGGGCTTAGCATCGGTATTATGAGTGCGAAATTAGGTTTCAATGTGACAGTCCATATGTCAGCAGACGCAAAACAATGGAAAAAAGATTTATTAAGAAGTAAAGGTGTAAACGTTATTGAATATGAAGCTGATTATAGTAAAGCAGTAGAAGAAGGAAGACTGCGAGCAGATGCAGATCCTAGCTGTTATTTTGTTGATGATGAAAACTCACATGATTTATTTTTAGGATACGCAGTAGCAGCGTCACGTTTACAAAAACAATTAGAAGAGTTAGAAATTGTAGTAGATGAAGAGCACCCTTTATTCGTTTATCTTCCGTGCGGGGTAGGTGGCGGACCTGGCGGAGTAGCATTTGGTTTAAAGTTATTGTACAAAGACAATGTGCACTGTTTCTTTGCGGAGCCTACGCACTCTCCGTGTATGTTACTCGGTTTAATGACAGGGCTTCACGATAAAATTGCCGTTCAAGATATCGGGATTGACAATGTAACTGATGCGGATGGGCTTGCAGTAGGAAGACCATCTGGATTTGTCGGTAAAACGATGGAACCATTTTTGAGTGGAAATTACACAGTAAGTGATGAGGAGTTATATAGATTATTAAAAGAACTGGCTGATACTGAAAATATTTATTTAGAGCCTTCTGCATTAGCGGGTATGATAGGGCCGTTGAATGTATGTAAAGCTGAAAATGAGTATTTACAAAAACAACAGTTAACAGAGAAGGTGAAGAAAGGTACTCATATTGTGTGGGGAACTGGTGGGAGTATGGTTCCGGAAGACGTGATGAGTGGTTATTATAAAAAAGGTTCGGAATTAACGAAAGCAGAGTAAGGAAGAATGAGGCGATTTAAAGCCTCATTTTTTCATGTACATAAAAATCTTTGTTATTTTCACATTAGTTCTTTATAGTATAGTTATAAAGGATTATTCATATCGATTAAATATAACAAAACAGCTTTATTTTACATAATAAGAGGATGTGTATACGATGTCATTACAGACTAAATATATAGCGGGTATTTCGCTTGGGGTTATGGGCGTAGGTTTTGCGGCTTCAATCCCTTTTCAAGGAACGGTAGCTGGGGAGATTATACAAGGGGGATTTGAAGCTGGGTTAGTTGGTGGACTTGCGGATTGGTTTGCGGTTACAGCTTTATTCCGTCATCCGTTGGGAATTCCAATTCCACATACAGCATTATTACCTAAAAATCGGAAACGGGTAACAAAGGGACTCGTTTCTACGTTAGAAAATGAATGGCTGACGAAAGAAAGTATTACAAGTAAAGTAAAAGAAATGCAGCTAGCACAAATGGTACTGCAAATTGCTGAGAAAGAGTTACAGTCTGACGCTGTGAAAAAAGGAATTGTAACAATTGCTGAGAAAGCGATTCTTCAAATAGATACGGAAAAATTAGCAGTTATTATTGAAAAAGAATTAAAAACGTATTTGCATACAATTAACACAAGTAACATATTACAAGTTCTCGTGGATCAATTAGTAGTGCAAGAATATGATGAAAAAACACTTGATTACATATTAGTAAAAGTGAAAGATTGGACAGCTCAAGATGAAGCACGTTATCAGCTCGGAAGCTTAGGCATGAAGGCGATGGAAAACATAAAAGTAGATGGATTCCTACAGTTTACTTTGAAATCGTTTATGAATATTGTTGATGAGGATAAAATCGGCGGCATTTTGCAGAAGTTTATCATTAGCAATATTAACAGCTTACAAGATGCAGATAATAGCACAAGACAACTTATATTAGCGAAAATTCGTCAAGAGATTATAAATGTAAAAGAAAATGAATCTTTATTACAGGAATTAGAGAATTGGAAAGAAAAATGGATTGCAAATTGGGATGCTACAGACAAAATAAAAGAAATGCTAGAGCAAGTACAGAGTAGGGCAGTTACCTTTGTGAAGAATGAAGAATTTGCTGATAAATATGTTGTTCCATTCTTACAAACACAAATGAATAAAATAAAAGAAGACGAACTGACTGTTCAAAAAATAGAAGATTGGTTACAAAAACAAGTTGTTACTATTGTTGAAAAGAATCATTCGAAAATTGGAAAGCTTGTGCAAGAAAACCTTGATAAGTTAGATGATAAAACATTAATCGAAATGATTGAAAATAATGTCGGTAAAGATTTGCAGTGGATTCGTGTGAACGGGGCTGTTTGTGGTTTTATGATTGGATTAATTTTAGAAGGAATAAAAGCGATTATATGAGAAAAACCTTCCACAATTGTGGAAGGTTTCTTATTTTTCGATAACGCTCATATTTAAATTATAAGCTTTCTCAATATTTAATTTGTACGTTCCATTTCCTGTTTTTATCGAGTTTTTATACCAATGTTCTTGCCCATTTAATTCTGGATTTTCTTCTGAAGAATTATTTTCTTTTTTCGCTAAATCTTCTACTTGTTCCCAAGGTGTGTTTCCGTGAGTTTCTTTTTGATTTGTTACGGCTGTTAAAGAAACATCACTTTCTTTAGCTAAATGAACAGATACGTTTGAACTGTTTTGTACAAACCAATTATTTTGTAATTGACCTGGATAAAGAGATAGTTCGTTATTTGAAGCGCGGATCTCTACATTTTTATTTTGGGGAAGAACGAGTGTTTGTTTCACCTGTGGTGTTGAGTTAAATAACGTATGCTGAACCGGTAATGGTTTTAACGTTATATACATCGTTTCTCCAGCCGTTTGAACTGAAAGGAAATCATCTCTTTTTAAATTAGGTTTTTCATTTGTTTTTGTCGTCATTTCATATGTTCCAAAAAGATGAATTTGATTTGTATTATCACTCTCTATCGTTAGAGGGTGATGCCCCGCATCCACTACGATTTTTTTGATAGATTCAGGTATATCAAGTTGTCCGTCTGGAATATTACTCGTTTGTCTAGTTGTGTTAATAGAATGACGAACTTCTTCTAGCAATCCAGTTGATAATAAGCAGTAAAAAGCAATTCCAACACTTCCTAAAACTCCGATAAAGAAAATACTAAAAATATCATATTTAATAAATGAATGTTCCTTCTTAGAAAATAGAAGGTATAGTAAAATTTCAGCGCCAAGTATGATAAGTAAAACAGGCCACCAGGCTGTTAATGTATCTAATGCTTGAACTCCTTTTACGACTGAAAATAGTAAAAAGCAACCTAATGTAATAATGGAGAGCCCCATTGAGAATGTTCCAACGCGCCATGTTCTCATTCGTTTGTACCACCTTTGTTTTCTTTATTTCCAAGTAACAATTTAAAGCCGCCACCAATTAAAAGGAGAGCAACGATAGATGTTTGGAAATAGCGATAATATAGTTCGCTAAGATGAATATTAAATATAGTTGCAAAATAGTCATTCAAAATAGGAAGGACTGTTTGATCTAATAAATAATAACCACCGAGTGTAATTAACCCAATACCGATCCATCTTTGATGATTTATAAAATAGTCAATGATAGGTTCGTCATTTACACGTTCTTTTCCGTATTTTGCAGTTTGCTGTAACGCATCAAAAAAGCTATAGAACCAAATGATTGGTACTAAAAATAAAAACGCAGAAAGTCTTAATAAGTCGAGCAAATAAATAGATAGTAAAAAGGCTGCCATAAGCTGAAGACCACGGCGCTGTAAGCCTAAATACATATGTCCTGCTCCAGGAAACATTGCTAAAATGGAAGCGAATGTTTTATTTTTCTTTCCTTGTTCTCGGTGCTCTTCAAACTCTTCGAAAATAGTACGGTCATCTAGTTGCTCGCCGCGTTCTTTTTTCTGTAGTTGTTGAACAACATCAAAGAAGTTATAAATCCATAAAACAGGTAGCGTAATAAGGAAGATAAGAAAACTTTCTTGAGATGTTAAGAGTGCAACGAATATAATCATACTTCCTATTCCTGTACAAGCTACTAAAAATGTAAGTCCGCGTTGCATAAGTCCTAATTGAAAATGACCAAGCCCAGGAATGATTGATAGAAGAATGATATAAAATCGTTCGCTTTCTTTAGAGGACTCTGTAAATTCTCCGGCTGCTTGTTTTTTCGATTGATTAATAATAGTGATAACTAAATCTAATAAATTGATCGCCCATAACACGACTAGTAAAAATAGAGAAAGAAAAGCAATATCACGCGCTCCTAATGCTATTGTACAAAATGCTGCAAAGATAAATAGAAATAAAGCCCCGCCGCTATATAAAATAAATCGTCCGAATTTCTTTAAATATAAATGTCCAAGCCCAGGAATTAGCCCTAACACAAGTGCTAAAAAGGGATTTTTATTCATGCTTTGAACCTCCGTCCTTTTTTGATGTGTCTACCGATTTGTTTACAATTTGTTGTGAGATAGAAGACTCGTTATGTTTTGAAGATTTCTCGAAATTTGATGTCGCTGTGAAAATATACTGGAATAAACCACTTACCATAAAAATAATTGTAGCCGCAGTCGCAATTATGTAGTGAATAATTGTGCGCTTTAGTGAGTTTGTTTTTATATTTTCATTAGGCTGTAACGTTTCAAAATTAATTTGCGTCATAACTTCGTTCGTAAATGAATCATCATTTATCATTGGAAGGTTTTCGTGTTGTTCATCAATACTTTCCATATAAAGTGCTAAACAATGATCACATTCATAAAGATGTTCTTCCATAGATTCACGTTCATTGTTTGATATAACATCTAATGTATAATTACGCCAATCTTCTTTTGAATAATGCATCATAGAAACTCTTCCTCCTTCCAATGTTTTTTAATCCATTTTCTTGCCCGATACAGTTTCATTTCGACTGTTTTCACTTCAATATTTTCTTGCAAAGCAATTTCTTGATAACTTTTTTCTTCTAAGTAATGTGCGAGAACGACGTCACGGTAATTGTCGGGAAGTTCTCGCAGTTTTTGAGCAATGAGTAATTTTTGCTCTTTCGTCAATAATAATGCCTCGATATTATGAGAGGATTTTATATTTTCCGCAGTTTCTTTACATAAGGAGAGTTCTTCGTTTTCTCTAGCTTTTTTTCTCTTATAATCAATAGCGTGATTGGTGGCAATACGTGCCATCCACGTTTTTAATCCGCGAAATTGATAATTTGGGAGAGAGGCGTGAATTTTTACGAATACTTCTTGTGTAACATCTTTAGCATCTTCTTCATGTCTTAAAATGGAAAAGATAACTTGAAAAATATAATGACGATATGTTTGTACAAGGATACGAAAAGCATGTTCGCTTCCTTGCTGTGCTTTTGCAACTAATTGTTTTTCCTCAATCGGTCTCTCCCTCCTTTTTGACGCATTCTATTATATAGACGTAAGAAATGATAAGTCACCCTACACATGTTATAAAAAAAGAATAATATATTTTTAGCAGGAGGGCTATATGAAAAAGGTGTGAAAAAATGGTAAAGAGAAGTATATAATGAGCAAAGAGGAAATGCTACATGGAGAAAGGATGTGAATGTTAGTAGGATAAGGTCCATACTAACAAACATGAAAATTAAAATATTAATAGCCGATGATAATTCTTTTATAAGAGAAGGCATGAAAATTATTTTAAATACATATGAAGAGTTTGAAGTATTAGATACCGTAAATGATGGAAAAGAAGCTGTAGCGTATTGTAAAAAATATGAAGTTGATATTGCGCTTTTAGATGTTCGTATGCCAAACATGAACGGGGTAGAGGCGACGAAGTTAATTTGTGAAGAGACAAAAACGAAGCCTCTCATTTTAACGACATTTGATGATGATGAATATATTTTGGACGCAGTAAAAAACGGAGCGAAAGGTTATTTATTAAAAAATAATGATCCGGAGCGTATTCGTGATGCGATAAAAGGAGTTTATAACGGTCAAACTGTTATGCAAGATGTAGTGCTTGATAAAATTAAGTCTAATTTAATGGAAAGTAAAGAGGAAGAATCTAAAATTGATAAGAGCCTTTTCACAGAAAGAGAGCTTAGTATTATCGCATTAATTGCGAAAGGTTTCTCAAATAAAGAAATTTCGAAGCAACTTTTCATATCTGAAGGAACGATTGCAAATTATATTACATCAGTTTTAGGGAAAACTGGACTAGAACATCGCACACAAATTGCGATTTATTACTTAACAGGGAAAGTAGATTAATGTTATGGAATTTTGGTTAACTGTAAGTAAACTTATTGTCTTTTTATATATAGTGTTTAGCTACATTCATTTAAATGTTACGAACTTACCGTGGATTATATTTACTTTGCTTTTATATCTTTCTGTCAATGTGTTGATCTCTATATTTAAAAAAGATACGTACAAAAACATATTAACTTGTGTGTCAATTGGCGTAGTTATGTTATTTACATGGAAGGTTCATCCGTTTTTTATTTTATTTTTACCTTTGAACTTATATGAAATTGCAAATTATTACATAAAAAAGAAATGGTTAATCTTTTTCATTATGATTCTTCCTATTATTTTTATAGGTGAAGGTATTCAAATGACGTATGGACTTATTAGTGCATTTTGTTTTTTTTCCTTAACGATAGCTCATCGCTATATAGCACGATTATTAAAACTAGAAATGCAAAATGATAAAATGAGAAAAGACATACAAAGACTTACGAAAAGCTTAAATGAAAATAAAGATTACATAAGGCAATCTGAATACACATTTAAATTAGAGGAAAGAAATCGACTATCTCAAGAAATTCATGATAAAATTGGTCACTCAATGACAGGTGCACTAATTCAAATGGAAGCAGCAAAGAGATTAATGGAAATAGATAAAGAAAAATCTGCGGAATTATTACAAAATGCCATTCATATTTCAAAAGATGGAATTGAAAGCATTCGGATTACATTAAAAAATATGAAGCCACCAACTGAGCAAATTGGTATTCATCGTATGAAATTATTCATAGAGGAATTTGCTGGTAAGCATGATATAAATATTCCATTCGTATATAAAGGGAACTTAGATATGATTTCACCAATTCAGTGGAAGATTATTGGTGAAAATGTTATGGAGGCACTAACAAACGCGATGAAATATGCTGATGCGACAGTCATTTCAATAGATATTCATGTACTGAACAAGATGGTGAAAGTACAAGTGAAGGATAATGGTAAAGGTGCAGCTCTTGTTAAGAAAGGCCTCGGTATTATGGGGATGGAGGAGCGAACAGCATCAGTAAACGGAAAAATTATTGTAGATGGAACAAGTGGTTTTTCAGTAACAATGTTATTGCCGATATAAGAGGATGAGACGAGGATGAATCATCTCATATGAAAAAAGTGAATAATCTCATGTGAAAAGAGTGAACTTCTGCACTGAGCAGGTTCATTCTTTTTGTTTATAATAAAAGCAGAGAAACCGAAATAGGGGTGAAATGATGAACACATTGGAAATTAAAAATTTAACGAAAAAATTTGGTGATTTCATCGCGGTAGATAATATGTCTTTATCTATTAAAGAAGGAGAAATATTTGGCTTTTTAGGTTCGAATGGTGCTGGTAAGAGTACAACGATTAATATGATTGCTGGTTTGTTAAGAAGTAATGAAGGTGAAATTAGCATACTAGGAAAAAATATAAAGAAACATAATCGATTTGCGAAAATGAATATTGGTATCGTTCCGCAAGATATTGCGATTTATGAAGAGTTAACTGCCTATGAAAATGTGAAATTCTTTGCTGGATTGTATGGATTACGAGGAGCCGAGCTAAAAGCGAGAGTAGAGGAAGCACTTCAATTTGTAGGCCTTAGTGATAAACATAAAAGTTATCCGAAAAACTTTTCTGGCGGGATGAAACGAAGACTGAATATCGCTTGTGCAATCGCTCATAGACCGAAGTTAATTATTATGGATGAACCGACAGTTGGAATTGATCCGCAGTCAAGAAACTACATTCTCCAGTCTGTCCGAAAATTAAATGAGATGGGAAGTACGATTATTTATACGAGTCACTACATGGAAGAAGTAGAAGAGATTTGTACGAAAATAGCAATTGTCGATCACGGTAAAGTAATTGCAGAAGGAACGAAAGAACAGTTAAAAGCGATTATTACCGATACGAAAGACATTTGGATTGAAGTGAAGTCAGTAGAAAATCTAGACGTTGAAAAATTAAAAGAGATAAACGGTGTGAAAGCTGTTCAAATTGAAGAGAACGTAATCAAAGTAAATTCTGATGCAGGATTAAATAATTTAAATAAAATTATTCAACACTTTATTAATCATGACATTGAAATTCGTTCGTTAGAGGAGCAGGCTCCGAACTTAGAAACTGTATTCCTTACGTTGACCGGAAGAAACTTACGAGATAAATAAAAGGTAAATGAAGAAAAAGTAAAGGGAGGTTCATCGATTGAACATCTTCAATATTGCAGTTATGCATATTAAAAGAGATTTCAGGGACGTAAGAACCTTAGTTTTTATGTTGGCATTTCCGATTGTGCTTATGCTTGTATTAGGAACAGCGTTAAGTAACGCATTTAATAGCGATAGTCAATCGTTTAAGGATATACAAGTGCTATATAAAGATGAAGCGAGTAGCACGTTTTCTCAATCATTTGAAGCATTTACAAAAGAAGTCGATAAATCAGGTATTCATTTTAAAAAGGCTTCCGAAGGTATAGATGGGAAAGAAGAAGTGAAGCAAAATAAATATGCTGCTTATGTAGAGTTAAATAAAGATGGTGCAAAATTTTACGGAAGTGACAAAAGTAGTATTGAGGGAAGTATTGTGGAAGGCATGCTTACAACGTTTGTTGATAAGTACAACGTAGTGGCCGAAGTTGCAAAAGTAGATCCGAGTAAGGTTAGCGCAGTTATTTCAAACGGAAATCATAATGATTATATTAAAGAAACATCTTTACAAGCTGCTAAAAAACCAGGTTCTATGGATTACTATGCGGTTGTAATGACGACGATGATTGCACTGTACGCTGCAATGGGGGCGAGTTTTTTAATTCGAGGAGAACGAATACGTAAAACAGGAGATCGTTTAATTGCAGCACCTATAAGTAAGGCTGAAATTTTCATTGGGAAAGTGCTCGGTAGTCTTGTAGCGAATGCACTTTGTCTATTACTCGTCGTTTTATTTAGTAAATTTGTTTTTCAAGCGAATTGGGGCGACCATCTTGGAATCATATTTATTATTTTACTAACAGAAGTCTTTCTAGCAATTAGCTTCGGTTTAGGAATCGGATTTATTACAAAAACAGGTGAGGCATCTAGAGCAATTATTATGGTTGTTGTGCAATTAGCTTCTATTTTTGGTGGTGCGTATTTCGTAGTGGAAGAAAATGTTGTTACGAATTTATCGCCATTAACGTGGGCCAACACAGCCATTATGAAAATTATTTATGCAAATGACATAGGGGCGGCACTGCCAGTAATATTTTTAAACCTCGGAATTTCAGCACTCTTTTTATTAATTGCGATTATTGCATTACGTAGACGGGAGGGGCTATAGTATGAAAGATATTTTATGGCTCATACAAAAAACGTTATCTGTGCTTCTGAAAAATAAAAAGGGGTTACTCATTATTATTAGCTTGCCGATAATAGGAACGCTCATTTCCTTTTCGATATATGGGAATGTAGGGCAAGGAACGTTAAATATTGGGGTTATAAATAAAGAAAATCAACCTATCGCAAATGATACAGTGAAATTTTTAGAAGGACTCAATCATGTAAATGTTAGTAAAATTAAGGAATCTGAAGTGGAGGATAAACTCACTTCAAAAAAACTTGATGGTGTTATTACATTACAGTCTGGTTTTTCTGAAAGTGTTCGAGAAGGGAAACCGAGTCATATTGAGATTTCATCGATTAAAGGCGATCAAGTAACAGGATTTATAAAATCGTATTTATATAACTATGTTGATAACATCGCTGCGATTAGTAAAGTGGCAGGGGCGGATCAAAGTACGTTTAATAGTATGTACGCTGGTTATCAAAAAAGTTCATTTAAAGTAAAAGCAGAGACACTTGAAGATACTTCGAAAAATAAGGATATGACAAATCAAACGATTGGTTATCTTATTATGTTTATGCTATTTTCAGCGATGAACTTATCAGGATTTATATTAAAAGAAAAAGAGAACAGAACGTATTTTAGGTTATTATCGACACCGATAGATGGAAAGAAATTTATATTATCTAATGTCGCGGTGAATATGATTATATTAACATTACAAATTGTAATTGCAGTATTATTTATGACGAATGTTTTTCATACGAATATAAATATGCCTTTCACAGTTATGATTGGTGTACTCATGATATTTGCTTTAATCGCAATTGGTTTATCATTAGTCATTGTGTCTTTTTCAAAAAGTTCAACTGCTTCAAATGCGATGCAAAATGTTGTTATTGTACCGACATGTTTATTAGCGGGATGTTATTTTCCATATGATATTATGCCGAAAACAGTACAAAAAATAGCTGATTTTTTACCGCAACGCTGGCTAATGGACACGATTTCGAAGTTGCAGCAAGGAATTCCGTTTTCAGAGTTGTATTTAAATATTCTAATCTTATTCGCCTTTGCGATAGCGTTCTTCTTAATTGCGATTTATAAGTTTGGAAGAAATAATGATGCAAGGAACTTCATTTAATGAAAAGGTGTGGCGCAATGCCACACCTTTTTTGTATTCGTAATTTAAAGTATCTTTTGTAATATAGGAATGCTTTTGTAGAGCACTTCGTTATGTGAAGCATGCACAACATATTTATTTCCCTCTAGAAGAAAAACGCTATGTAGAACAGCGTTACCATCACCATATTTTGTAAGTATATCACCGACGACTTTTCCGTCTGTCCATTCCAGTTTTGAATGTGAAGGGACGACTTGTAGATATTGAATCGTTTCTACTCCATCTCCTGCAATGAGTGTAGTTTCAATATTTCTTTTCTCTATAATAAATCTATTTGCATTTAATGTATCGAGGAATGGTTTTTTCGTTTTCATCTTACTATAAGGAAGAAATGTAATAGCAGAGCCGGATCTTATAAATAGATAATTTCCGTAATCTTTACAAGGAATAACATCTTGTAATCCTGGAAAGTAACGGTGTATCGCTTCAACTTTATTCATTTTGTGTAAGGTGCTTACGTAGTGAATGTACTGTTCCATATAAAAATGAACGATATTTATTTTAGAAGATGTATGTACTGGGAGAGCACCTCCAGTCCAATAACTATAATTGGGGGGAGATCCAGCGTTTGGTGTACAGAGTATAATAAGTTGCTCCACATCATTTTCATATTCTTCACTTTGAACGTAAGAACGTGCAAGAAGTCCACCCATACTATGACAAACTAAATTTAGTTTGTCGCACCCTGTAAATTTTTTAACATAGGCAATTGTTTTTAATAAATATTTTTGAGTGGAAAAAGCAATACGCTGACGCCAGTCATAAAAACAGATAAACAAGTTTTTATTTCGTTCATAGCCGATACTTTCTAACATTATAATGAATGGTTCATAAATAAACGAAGAAAGCCCAAAGTTCCAATTACCGGTACCAGGAATAATAATATTACTCATTGAACCGAAAAGACCTGGGATAAAAATAATAGGAGTTTTTCTTATTTTCATATTCTGCTCTCCTTTAACTTTGTAACATCCAAAAAGTAGGAAATGCATTTTGAATGAAAATTTATTTTAATGAAACACTACGAAATAGTAAGTAATATGAGTGGAAGGAAATCAAAATGATTAAAAAAATATTGCGAGTCACTTCTATTATTATTGCTATTTTCGTTGTTATTTTAATTTGGATGCATATTGACGTTACGCTCGGAAGGAAAATGGAAGCCGGGAAAAATATGCCGACAGAGTATGCACCTCATTATAGTGACTTTCAATTATATGTAGAAGGGAAGTCGTTTTATAAACAGTTATTTACTGATATAAGTGAAGCAAAGCAATCTATTTACACTTATTTTTATATTTTATCGGATGATAAAAGTAGCCATACTTTTTTAAACTTATTAAAGGAGAAGGCGAAAGAAGGAGTAAACGTCTATTTATCAGTTGATCGCATTAATGATTTATCATTTGAAAGAAAGATGAAAAATGAATTGCGGGAAAGTGGTGTACATTTTACATATAGTAGAAAACCTGAATTGCCATTCGGATTTTATTCACTTCACCATCGTAATCATCGTCGTATTACGACGATTGATGGGGAGATTGGCTATACGGGTGGCTTTAATATGGGGGATGAGTACTTAGGGAAAGATAAGCGATTTGGATATTGGCGTGACTATCATGTGCGGCTTAGAGGAGAAGGAGCAAAAGATTTAGAAGAGCAATTCGCTTTAGATTGGAAACGAGATACGAAAGAACATATAAAAAGAAGTACGAATAAAGCGAGTAAAGGGAATACATTACATACGATGGTTAGCTACAATGGACATCATGTCGCTGAAAAATATATAAAGTTAATAAAACAAGCGAAACATTCAATTGTAATTACAACACCTTATTTTATAGCGAAAAATAAAGAATTAATGAATGCTTTAATTGGAGCGCAAAAACGTGGTGTTACAGTAAAAATACTATGGTCATATAAACCAGATATTCCTCTTATTAAAGAGGCAGCGTATCCTTATATTCGTCAAGCTGTGAATAACGGGATTACGGTATATGGTTATAAAAAAGGGATGTTTCATGGAAAGTTAATGCTGATTGATAATGAACTAACTGTTATCGGTACAACGAACATAACTGCACGTAGCTTCTATATTAATGATGAGATGAATTTGTATATTCATGGTGGACCTATCATAGCGCAAGTGAATGAGGCGTTAACGCAAGACATTGGTGATTCGAAAGAGATGACAGAAATATTTTTTGACAACTTATCTTTCTGGGAGCGTTGTAAGGAGAAAGTAGTTGGATGGGTTGATTTTTATTTGTGACGATTAACGAACAAAGGGTGTCTATAAAAGGCACCCTTTGTTAATGAAAAATACTATTCTTCATGCACAAGCATCGAAACATCATCATTAATCAACGTCCCAACATGTTCACCTAAACAAATTCTTTTCATAACGCCAGGCTCATCAAAGTTAAAGACGTGTGCCGGTAAATTATAATCTCGAGCAAGCAATAAAGCTGCTTGATCCATTACTTGTATGTTTTGCCTAACAATATCGTTATAGTTCAGTTTACTGTACATTTTCGCTGATTTATTATATTTTGGATCACTTGTAAAGACACCGTCTACACCTTGTTTTGCGACTAAAATGGCGTCGCTATTCATCTCAATGGCTCTTTGTACACTTGGGTAATCTGTTGTAACGAATGGTTGCCCGTTACCACCACCGAATATGACAACATAACCGTTATCTAAATGATGTACTGCACGTAGGCGAATATATGGTTCGGCTACTGCATTAAAAGGGATGGAAGTCATAACGCGTACTTCTCTATCTGTTTTACTTGTTAAAACGCCGCGAAGCATTAAGCTGTTAATAATCGTACCTAGCGTACCGATATTATCAGCTTCTACACGATCAATTCCCCATTCTTCAGCTAGATGACCTCTGAAAATGTTACCGCCGCCGATGACAATGGATACTTCGATATCTAGGTCAATAATGGATATTATTTCGTTTGCGATATGCTCTAATCGTTTGGAGTTAAAGCTATTTCCAGATTGATCAGCAAGTGCGCCGCCACTTAGTTTAATTAAGACGCGTTTATATGGTTTCATAACAATTCCCCCTATATAGATTGCAATAAAAAAGGAACAAAGGCGAATGCCTTTGTTCCTTCGTAAGAAAATGAAATAGAAAAGAAATAGATATGATGAACTTCTTCACGTGATTTTTCATAACATCCACTCCTTTTCATCCCCATTTATTTAGAATACGTATATCTTTTAGATTATACGAAATAATCTGATGTTTTATCAAGGTTATTTTATTTCTTTTTTATAAAAAAGTGTCAATGAATATTATAAGAAATAAATTTGAATTTTTTGTGACGAACTTGTAGGTTTTTGTATGATTTTGTAGGTTCGCCTATATGATGTGTGAGTAAGCTTTTATAAATACGAAATGAAAGCGTTCGCATAAAAGGGGATGAACATAAATGAAAAAATTCGGATTGGCAACACAAATTTTTGTCGCACTTGTTTTAGGGATTGTAGTAGGGGCAGTCTTTTATGGCAATAAAACGGCGATTTCTTATATCACACCAATTGGGGATATATTTATTCATTTAATTAAGATGATTGTAGTACCAATTGTTATTTCAGCATTAATTGTTGCGGTAGCTGGTGTAGGTGATATGAAAAAGCTTGGGAAACTGGGCGGTAAGACAATTCTTTATTTCGAAATTATTACGACGATTGCTATTTTAATGGGATTACTTGCAGCAAATATATTCCAACCAGGTACTGGCGTTGATATGAGTAATTTACAGCAAAGTGATATTTCTTCTTATAAACAAACAGCAGATGCAACAGAGAAGAAAGGCTTTGCAGAAACGATTGTTCATATTGTACCGAAAAATATATTTGAGTCTATTACACAAGGTGACTTATTACCGATTATATTCTTCTCAGTACTATTCGGTTTAGGAGTTGCAGCAATCGGAGAAAAAGGAAAGCCTGTTTTTAACTTTTTTGAAGGTGTGCTCGAAGCGATGTTCTGGGTTACAAATCAAGTGATGAAATTCGCACCATTTGGTGTATTCGCATTAATTGCTGTTACGGTTGCAAAATTTGGTGTAGCAACACTACTTCCTTTAGGAAAACTAGTGCTAGCTGTATACGTAACTGTTATACTATTCGTTGTGATTGTATTAGGTATTAATGCGCGAATGGTTGGAGTAAATATTTTTACATTAATGAAAATTTTAAAAGAAGAACTTATTCTTTCATTTACGACAGCAAGTTCAGAAGCTGTTTTACCTAATATAATGAGAAAAATGGAAGAGTTCGGTTGTCCAAAGGCAGTTGCCTCTTTCGTAATTCCGACAGGTTATACATTTAACTTGACTGGATCAGCTATTTATCAAGCGTTAGCGGCATTGTTTGTTGCACAAATGTACGGTGTACACATGTCACTGACGGAGCAAATAACGCTATTATTCGTTCTCATGTTAACATCCAAAGGTATGGCGGGAGTTCCGGGTGCATCATTCGTTGTTGTATTAGCGACGTTAGGGTCAATGGGCTTACCGCTAGAAGGCATCGCATTAATTGCGGGAATTGACCGCATTTTAGATATGATTCGCTCAGCTGTCAATGTATTAGGAAATGCATTAGCTGCCATTGTTATGTCGAAGTGGGAAGGCGAATTCGATGATGAGAAAGCAAAACAATATGTAGAAACGGTCAAACAAACAAAAGCAGCGTAAGAGATTGTTAAGGAGTGAGTAATCATGGCAACATTAACTGAAGTTAAAAATGGAGTACGAATTGAAAAAGATTTTTTAGGTGAAAAAGAAGTACCAAATTATGCGTACTACGGTGTACAAACAATGCGTGCAGTAGAGAATTTCCCGATTACAGGATACAAAGTTCATGAAGGTTTAATTAAAGCGTTAGCAATTGTAAAAAAAGCGGCAGCACTTGCTAATGCAGATGTAGGAAGATTGGAATTGAAAAAGGGTGGTGCTATCGCAGAAGCATCACAAGAAATCCTTGAGGGGAAATGGCATGATCATTTCATCGTTGATCCAATTCAAGGTGGTGCAGGAACTTCAATGAATATGAACGCAAATGAAGTCATTGCCAATCGTGCCCTTGAATTATTAGGAATGGAAAAGGGAGACTATGATTATATTAGTCCAAACAGTCATGTAAATATGGCACAATCAACAAACGATGCATTCCCAACAGCGATTCATATTGCAACATTAAATGCATTAGAAGGCTTATTACAAACAATGGGTTATATGCATGATGTATTTGAATTAAAAGCAGAACAGTTCGATCATGTTATTAAAATGGGTCGTACACATTTACAAGATGCTGTGCCAATTCGTCTTGGACAAGAATTTAAAGCATACTCCCGCGTACTTGAACGTGACATGAAACGTATCAAGCAATCACGTCAACATTTATATGAAGTAAATATGGGAGCAACTGCAGTTGGTACAGGCTTAAATGCAGATCCAGAATATATTGAAGCAGTTGTAAAACATTTAGCTACAATTAGTGAACTACCACTTGTTGGTGCAGAAGATTTAGTAGATGCAACTCAAAATACAGATGCGTACACTGAAGTATCTGCAGCACTTAAAGTATGTATGATGAACATGTCTAAAATTGCGAACGACCTTCGTCTAATGGCATCAGGTCCACGCGTTGGATTAGCGGAAATTATGCTACCAGCTCGTCAACCAGGTTCATCTATTATGCCAGGTAAAGTAAACCCTGTTATGCCAGAAGTAATTAATCAAATTGCGTTCCAAGTAATTGGTAACGACCATACAATTTGCCTTGCTTCAGAAGCAGGACAATTAGAATTAAATGTTATGGAACCAGTACTTGTTTTCAACTTACTTCAATCTATTAGCATTATGAATAACGGTTTCCGTGCCTTTACAGATAATTGCTTAAAAGGAATTGAAGCGAATGAAGATCGCTTAAAAGAGTACGTTGAGAAGAGTGTAGGAATTATTACAGCCGTGAACCCTCATATCGGCTATGAAGCAGCAGCTCGCGTTGCGAAAGAAGCAATTGCGACAGGGCAATCCGTTCGAGAACTATGTGTGAAAAATGGTGTATTGTCACAAGAAGAATTAGAGTTAATTCTAGATCCATTCGAAATGACACACCCAGGGATTGCAGGAGCAACTCTTTTAAAGAAAAATTAAAAAAAGAGGGGGACAATCCCCTCTTTTTTGTTTACAATATAGAAATGCTATATATGAATAGAGGTAGGGATGTTATGAGTAAGTTTACAGTGGCTTCTAATGGTGCATTAGAAACAACATTAAGAGGAGCAGAAGTATTATCAACACCACTTTTAAATAAAGGGGTAGCTTTCACACAAGAGGAAAGAGAAGAGTTAGGTTTAAAAGGGCTATTACCGCCAGCGGTTTTAACGTTAGAAGAACAAGCACGCCGAGCGTATGAACAATTTAGTTCTCAGCCGGATGATTTATTAAAGAATGTATACTTAACAGCGTTACATGATCGAAATGAAGTGTTATTTTATCGTATTTTAACAGAGCATTTACGTGAAATGTTACCGATTGTATATACACCAACTGTAGGTGTAGCAATTCAAAGATATAGTCATGAATACCGTAAACCACGTGGCATTTATTTATCAATTAACGATCCATCAGGTATTGAAGATGCATTTGCAAATATCGGTGCAACAGCTGAAAACATTGATTTGGTCGTTGTAACGGATGGAGAAGGTATATTAGGAATTGGTGATTGGGGTGTTGGTGGAATTAACATCGCAATCGGGAAATTAGCTGTATATACGGCCGCAGTTGGAATCGATCCTAGCCGTGTATTACCGGTAATTTTAGATGTAGGTACAAATCGTGAGGAATTATTAAACAATCCATTTTATATTGGAAATCGTCACCCTCGTATAATAGGTGAAGCTTACGATGAATTTATTGATACGTTTGTTCGAGCGGTAAATAAACAATTCCCGAAAGCACTTCTACATTGGGAAGACTTCAGTTCTCGAAATGCACGAAAAATTTTAGATAAATATCGTCATGATGTTTGTACGTTTAATGATGATATTCAAGGTACAGGTGCAGTTTCACTTGCTGCTGTATTATCGGCAGTAAAAGCTTCTGGTGTACCGTTAAGTGAACACCGTGTAGTTGTGTTTGGTGCTGGTACGGCTGGAATCGGTATCGCAGATCAAGTAAGAGATGCAATGGTTCGTGTCGGCTTATCAGACGAAGAATCACATAATCGTTTCTGGTGTATTGACCGTAATGGGTTGGTTACAGATAGTATGGAAGATCTTCTTGATTTCCAAATTCCATATGCAAGAAAAGAAGCTGAAGTAAGTGATTGGAAACAAAATGATGCTATCGGACTTGCTGAAGTTGTGAAACATGTAAAACCGACAATTTTAATTGGTACATCTACTGTTGCAGGCGCATTTAAAGAGGAAATTATTAAAGAAATGGCTTCTCACGTAGAAAGACCAATCATTTTACCAATGTCGAATCCAACGCCACTTGCTGAAGCGAAACCAGCAGATTTAATCGAGTGGACAGAAGGAAAAGCATTAGTTGCAACAGGAAGTCCGTTTGAACCGGTTACATATAACGGTGTAACGTATGTGATTGGACAGTCAAATAACGCACTTATTTTCCCAGGACTAGGTCTTGGTACAATTGTTGTTCGTGCAAGCGTCATGACGGATGGAATGTTCGCAGCAGCAGCAGAAGCAGTTGCAAGTATGGTAGATACAAGTCAGCCAGGAGCGCCTATTTTGCCAGAAGTTGAAGAGTTACGTAATATCTCTGAACTGGTTGCGATTGAAGTAGCGAAAGTTGCAGTTGCAGAAGGTGTTGCTAGAGAGAACTTAAGTGATGACGATATTAAGATTGCAGTAAAAGAAGCAATATGGGAGCCGGAGTATCGCCAAATAAAAGCGGTAGAAAAGGTTAGAATATAGAAATAAAGCCCGTTTATAATTATAAGCGGGCTTTCACTTTTACAATTGAAAAAAAGCATAGGAAGTGGCACCTTTGAATTGGAATCAATTATGGAAGAAAGATATGTATCTTTTAATTATATTAATGGTTGTTGTTCCGATTGCTGGAGAGCTGAATTTTCATCCTTTTAATGATATGTTTCGTGTTAGTTTCGGGACACCGCTTTTCTTCTTTTTATTACTATTTTTAAGAAGAGTGCCAGCAGCAGCTGCAGGTATTCTTGTAGGTATATCTGTAGTCTTATTTCGTGTATGTCTTGACTGGGTATTGCAAGGGTCATTTCATATGACAGAATCATTTTATTTGCGCTATCCCGTTTTCTTTTATTATTTTATATATGGAAGTCTTTTTTCGCTTTGTAGGGTGAATAAGTTTCATCAGAAGCCAATTGTGATAGGATGTCTCGGAATTACAATTGAAATTATCGCAAGTATGTCTGAACTTGCGTTTTATCATATGTTAGTGCTGGGCACAACGATAACAGTTTCTGAAGTGAATAAACTAATTATTATTGCTATTTTCCGTAGTTTCTTTGCGCTTGGTTTTTTAAATATGATGAACTTATATGAAACGAAGTTAAAAGAATCACAAGTTCGAAAAGAAAATGAAAATATGTTAATGTACCTCTCTAATTTATATGTGGAATCTGTCCATTTGAAAAAAACGTTACAAAATGCTGAGTTAATTACACAAGAAGCATATCAACTATATCGAAACTTACAAGCGAACGATGATTTAAATAGCAAAACAGCATTAAAAATAGCAGGAGAAGTGCACGAAATCAAAAAGGATAATCAAAGAATTTTTGCAGGACTATCTAAACTGTTATTAGATAAAAATGTGGCTGAGTATGTAGAAGGACATGAATTAGCGGAAATGATTGTAAGAATTAATGAGAAGTACGCTGAAATGTTAGAAAAAGATATACGTTTTTCGGAACATATAGAAGGTGAGCATGCAGAATATCATGTGTACACGGTCTTATCGATTTTTAATAACTTAGTTGCAAATGCAGTTGAAGCAATTGAGGGTAGAGGTCTCATTATTATTAAGCTATATAAACGAGATAAACATATATTCTTTGAAGTAATTGACGATGGTCCTGGTATTGCACAGAAGTATAAAAAATTAGTATTTAAGCCAGGATTTACTTCAAAGTATGATCAAACGGGAACACCTTCAACAGGTATTGGACTTTCTTACATAAACGAAATGGTAACAGAGCTAGGTGGAGAAGTGAGATTAGAAGACCGAGAAACTGGCGGAGGGTGTAAGTTTATCGTTTGTTTACCGGAGTGCAGTTTAAAGCGGGAAGGAGAATGAAGTTGTTTTATTATATCGTAGATGATGATGAAGTTTTCCGCTCCATGCTTTCACAAATTATTGAAGATGGCGATCTTGGGGAAGTAATTGGAGAGTCGGAAGATGGAGCTTTTATTGAAGCAGATCAACTAAATTTTAAAAAAGTAGATATTTTATTTATTGATTTATTAATGCCAATGCGAGATGGGATTGAAACAGTTCGCCATATTGCGTCCTCCTTTACAGGGAAAATCATTATGATTTCTCAAGTTGAATCGAAACAGCTTATTGGTGAGGCGTATACACTTGGTGTTGAATATTATATTACGAAACCATTAAATAAAATTGAGGTTGTATCTGTTGTACGTAAAGTAATGGAACGTATTCGTTTAGAGCGCTCTATACATGATATTCAAAAATCATTGAATAACGTTTTTAAGTGGGAACAGCCGCAAGTTCGAAATGAGCCAATGCAGGAAGGAAAAAGAATAGCAGATTCAGGGCGCTATTTATTATCAGAACTCGGTATTGCGGGAGAGAATGGAAGTAAAGATTTACTTAGTATGTTGGAATATTTATATGGACAAGAAAAAGAGCAAACGTTTGAATTTGGATTTCCTGCGCTAAAAGATATCTTTCACCATATAACTATAAGAAAATTAGAGAATATAGCTTCAGATGCAGATATAGATAAGGAGAGAAAAGCATCTGAACAAAGGGTACGTAGAGCGATTTATCAATCGTTAAATCACTTAGCTTCCCTTGGATTAACAGACTTTTCAAATCCGAAATTTGAAAGCTATGCTCCGAAATTTTTTGATTTCACTGTAGTTAGAAAACGAATGACAGAAATGACAAAGGATGAAGTAGCAACTTCTGGCCATATACGAATTAATACGAAGAAATTTATTCAAGTGTTGTATTTTGAGGCGAAACGGTTGATGGAGATAGAGTGAAAAAAGGTGCTTATATACAAGCATCTTTTTTTATTAAATCTACATTTTATATTTTCTCTTGGAGCATGTAAAATGTTAGTTAAGAGAAACTGGTTTTAAAGTAAGGAAGTGTCAAAACAATGGGTTTTACATTAAATAAATCGATTATTAAAGAAGTATGCGGAGAAACCTCATATAAAAGAGGCGAAGCTTATTATAAATCAAATAAAGTAATAATAAATCATTATGATGAAAATAAAGAAATTTGCGAAGCGACGGTAAAAGGGAACGAAGATTTTCATGTTACAGTAGAAAAAGCTAAAAAAGGTGATGTTGTTGCGAAATGTAGTTGTCCTTCGTTAGCGTCTTTTCAAACATACTGTCAACATGTTGCGGCAGTATTGATACAAATAAATTATAATCAGCAAACCGGTGGAATGGTGCCTATTAGTAGCGGGAATATGAGTGGAAATGATCAATTAACAAGCGGGATGTTTCATTTATTTGCAGAAAAACCATTAAGACCAAAAAGTAAACAACACCGTTTTGATACACGTGAAATACTTCATGTTGAATTTATATGTACGCCAGTAGTTACGAAAAATGGTGGGGCACTGCTAGGTATTCAGTTTAAACTCGCCAAGATGTATTTTGTAAATCATATTAGAGAATTTCTTTCCAATGTGGAGAAAAGAGAGTCCTATAATTGTTCGAATGAATTTACATATACACCGGATGTACATAGCTTTAAGCAAGAAACGGATGCAATTATTCAGCAGCTCATTAAAATTTATCATAATGAAAAAATGTATGAGGATACACTGGAAGTACATGCAAAACAAGATGATAGTATGATTTTAATACCGCCAGCTTCATGGAAGGATATGCTTTCTTTACTTTCTAAAGTTGAGTTTGTGGGACTTAATCAAGATGGAAAATCTTTTCACGGTTTACAAATTTCAAAAGGATTACTTCCTTTGCATTTTGAGTTTAATAAGGGGAGTAACGGTGGGTTTACACTTTATATTGACGGCTTACAACAAGTAGAAGTAATGGATACGTATAGTTATGCTCTATTTGGAGGGAAACTGTATCAGTTGAACGCTGAGGATTGTAAGCGGCTTATCGAATTACAAAAAATGATGAATCGTTCTAGTAGTAACCAATTGTATATTCCAGCAGATAAGATGGAACACTTTGTAGCAAAAATTGTACCAGGGTTAATGAAGCTTGGTACTGTGCGAATTGATGAAGTAATATCAGATCGTGTTGAAACGCCTTCGCTAAAAGCAAAATTGTATTTAGATCGAGTGAAAAATCGTTTGTTAGCAGGTCTCGAATTTCATTATGGAAACGTCGTGATTAATCCGTTAGAAGAGGATGGGCAGCCATCTGTTTTTAATCGTGATGAGAAAAAGGAAAAAGAGATTTTAGACATTATGAGTGAAAGTGCCTTCGCGAAAACGGAAGGCGGTTATTTTATGCATAATGAAGAAGCTGAGTATAACTTTTTATATCATGCTGTTCCAACGTTAAAAGGTTTAGTTGATATTTATGCGACGTCAGCCATCAAATTACGAATTCATAAGGGAGACACAGCTCCTCTTATAAGAGTTAGAAGGAAAGAGAGAATTGATTGGTTATCATTCCGCTTTGATATAAAAGGTATTCCAGAGGCAGAAATTAAAGGGGTATTAGTCGCTCTTGAGGAGAAACGGAAATATTATCGTTTAGCAAGTGGTGCTCTACTATCACTTGAGAGTAAAGAGTTTAATGATATTAATCAGTTTATAAAAGAATCTAGTATTCGAAAAGAATTTTTAAAGGGCGAAGAAATAGATGTCCCTCTTATTCGTAGTGTGAAATGGATGAATTCACTGCAAGAAGGAAACGTATTAAGTTTAGATGAGTCTGTTCAAGAATTGGTAGAGAACATTCAAAACCCTAAAAAGCTGAAGTTTGCGGTGCCAAGTGGCTTAGATGCGATAATGAGAGAGTATCAAACATACGGATTCCAGTGGATGAAAACACTTGCCTATTATCGTTTTGGCGGCATTTTAGCTGATGATATGGGACTGGGGAAAACGTTGCAAAGTATTGCTTTTATAGACTCTGTTTTGCCGGGAATTCGAGAGAAGAAACTGCCTATATTAGTTGTTTCTCCGTCGTCCCTCGTTTATAACTGGCTTAGCGAGTTAAAAAAATTCGCTCCACATATTAGAGCAGTTATTGCCGATGGAAATCAAGCAGAGCGCCGAAAAATTTTAAAAGATATAACGAAATTTGATGTAGTAATTACGTCATATCCTTTACTGAGAAGAGATATAAGGTTATATGCGCAGCCATTTCATACGCTATTTCTTGATGAAGCACAAGCATTTAAAAATCATACGACGCAAACTGCGAAGGCAGTAAAAACGATTCAAGCAGAGTACCGTTTTGGATTAACGGGAACACCTGTAGAGAATTCATTAGAAGAGCTATGGTCTATCTTCCACGTCGTCTTCCCAGAATTATTACCGGGAAGAAAAGAGTTCGGTGATTTAAGACGTGAAGATATTGCGAAGCGGGTAAAACCTTTCGTGTTAAGAAGGTTAAAGGGTGATGTATTACATGAACTCCCAGAAAAAATTGAGCACTTACAATCATCAGAACTTTTACCAGATCAAAAGAGGCTTTACGCAGCTTATTTAGCAAAGTTAAGAGAAGAAACGTTAAAACATTTGGATAAAGATACGTTACGTAAAAATAAAATTCGGGTTTTAGCTGGTTTAACGAGACTACGGCAAATTTGTTGTCATCCTGCTTTGTTTGTTGATGACTATAAAGGTAGTTCAGCTAAATTTGATCAGCTGCTAGAAATTTTGGAGGAATGCAGAAGTACAGGGAAGAGAATTCTTATCTTTTCCCAATTTACGAAGATGCTTTCGATAATCGGACGTGAATTAAATCGTCAAGCAGTTCCATACTTTTATTTAGACGGGAGTACACCAGCGCAAGAACGTGTAGAGCTATGCAATCGGTTTAACGAAGGAGAAGGGGATCTATTTCTTATTTCGTTAAAAGCTGGTGGAACAGGACTAAATTTAACAGGTGCAGATACAGTTATATTGTACGACTTGTGGTGGAATCCAGCTGTTGAACAACAAGCTGCGGATAGAGCGTATCGAATGGGACAAAAAAATACAGTGCAAGTGATTAAGTTAGTAGCACATGGAACAATTGAAGAAAAAATGCACGAGTTACAAGAGAGTAAGAAAAATTTAATCGCTGAAATTATCGAGCCAGGAGAAGAGAAGTTATCTTCTATTACCGAGGAAGAAATCCGCGATATTCTTATGATTTAATATGGAAAAAGCTATGCTTTCATAGAGATGAAAGCATAGCTTTTTTGTTGTAATAATTATATTTTGTTTTGTACAAAGTAAAGAGATAAAGTGAAACTTTAATCAGTGGGAGTTGTTCATCTCCCACTATTTATTTTATTTCTTTGTACCTTTACTTTTGTATGGTTTTGCAGCTTTCTTTTTCGCACTTGATTGCCAACGGTTCCATCCTTTACTTCCTGTACCTTGTCCTACACCTTTTTTCGGTTTTGCTTTCGTTTTACTCATATGATCACTCCGTTATATAAAAAATCTGATTTGATAATAGCCAATGTTTTAGAAAAATACTATCGATAAATGACTATGCTTGCTTTAAATAAAAACAAACTGCTTGAATGCTATAGTATATCATGAAATTGCAAGTAAACTGAAAGGAATTATAAAGAAAATGAAAATAATAAGAAATACTGCGGATTCTATATTTCGAACAATCACACTAGTTGTTGTATATATGTTAGTTTCAATTAGTGAAATGTTTTTTGGATTGAAGAGACAAAGGAAATAAAAATGTTATATTAAGAACAATCGGTAAAGGCATAAAATAAAGAATTGAAAAATTTTTTAAAACTTTTTGTTGACTTTATCTATTTTTTGTATAGAATAATCATTAATAAAATGTTTCAGAGATGTGACAATAAAACGACTATGAAAGGACGAGTAGTAGTAGGATGTAGTTTAAGCGAGTCAGGGACGGTGTGAGCCTGATACGAAGCCTATTATGAAGAACCTCCTGGAGTCGCTAACCGAAATCCTTTATAGGAAAGTAGACTTAGCCGGGAACTTCGCCGTTACAAGAAGAACAGTATCGAGATTTTTTAATCTCCGTATTGTATAAGTGAGCAACCTCTGTTGCTAATTTGGGTGGTACCGCGGAACCAAAGTCTTTCGTCCCAGTTTTTTGGGAAAGAAGGGCTTTTTTTGTTGGCTTCTTTTCACAACATCCAAACATTTTAGGAGGAAACCACCATGTATCAATCATTAATGACAGTAAGAGAGACTCAAATCGCAATTAAGGAAGTTAAAACATTTTTCGAGGATCAATTAGCAAAGCGCCTTGAACTATTCCGCGTATCTGCACCATTATTCGTAACGAAGAAATCAGGATTAAACGATCACTTAAACGGTGTAGAACGTCCAATTGAATTTGATATGTTACATTCAGGAGAAGAATTAGAAATTGTACATTCACTAGCGAAGTGGAAAAGATTCGCATTACATGAATACGGATATGAAGCTGGTGAAGGTTTATATACAAACATGAACGCGATTCGTCGTGATGAAGAACTTGATGCAACGCATTCCATTTATGTTGACCAATGGGATTGGGAAAAAATCGTTCAAAAAGAATGGCGTACTATCGATTACTTACAAAAAACAGTACAAACAATTTATGGAATATTCAAAGAATTAGAAGATCACTTATTTGAAAAGTATCCGTTCCTTGGAAAGTATTTACCAGAAGAAATTGTTTTCATTACTTCTCAAGAACTGGAAGATAAATATCCAGAATTAACACCGAAAGATCGTGAACATGCAATTGCGAAAGAACACGGTGCAGTCTTTATTATTGGAATTGGTGATGCACTCCGTTCAGGTGAAAAGCACGATGGACGCGCGTCCGATTATGATGATTGGAAATTAAACGGTGACATTTTATTCTGGCACCCAGTACTACAAGCTTCGTTCGAATTATCATCAATGGGAATTCGTGTTGATAGTAAAGCACTTGATGAGCAATTAACGAAAACTGGTGAAGACTTCAAACGTGAGTATGATTTCCATAAAGGTATTTTAGAAGACGTACTACCATTAACAATTGGTGGTGGTATTGGACAATCAAGAATGTGTATGTACTTCTTACGTAAAGCACATATCGGTGAAGTTCAATCTTCTGTATGGCCTGATGATTTACGTGAAGCTTGCAAGAAAGAAAACATTCATTTGTTTTAATAGAAATATGAGGGAGAGTGGCTCGAAAATAGAGTTACTCTCCCTTTTTTATTGTGTAAACTGCTGGTTTACAGTGAGTGTTACTAATAGTTTCTTTCTTTTTCATCTCCTTTTATGTAATAATTTGTTAAAGGAGGGGACGTTATGAACTTAGGAGCACAGCTAAAAAAACTACGAGAGTCAAAGGGTTTTTCGCAGGAGGATGTTGCAAAGAAAATCGGGGTAAGTGGGAAAATGATAAAAGTTACCCTGACATTGATTATTTAATTTTATTGAGCGAAATGTACAATGTTACGCTCGATGAATTAATAAAAGGGAATCAAAACTTTAAAGAGAAAATACATATTGATGAAGAAGATGAGGATTTTGAGAAAGAGAATGAGTTTGGTTTTTATATTGGATTTGGTTTGCTAATTATGAGTGCTTTCATTGATTACGAAGGAATTCAAGAGATTTTATTAGGGGCTGCGCTATTCATGATGGTCTTTTATTCCGACGTGAAGAAAGTTATTTTGAATGAATTTCGCTCGTTATTTAAAGGGAAAGATATATATGATAAGAAGTGAGAAGAGTCCGTTATATTTCCTAGGAAAAGGTATTGCGAATAATTTAATTGTTTTATGGCGGTTTTTATATATAGGTAATATGTTAAAAAGCTGTTTGTATAGAGTCTTGAAATCTATGTGTAAAATGATAATAAAGTTATTTAATTTTAAAAGCTCAAACGAGTATAGCCCCGTTCTAAAGTTAGGACGGGGTTGAAAATCTAAGTTTTATTGAATAAGAATTTTCTTCAAATATTTTTACTTCAGCAATGCATATTTCAGTAAAGGCTTTTTATAAAACATCACTTACTTATTTGTTACCGATTTCTTCCGCCAAACCGATTAAAATTCCTTCGGTTCCACGAATGTAGCAGAGTCGATACGAGTTCTCATACTGAACTACTTCGCCAACGAGCTGAGCACCATGCTTAGTAAGTCTGGATACCATTTCGTCAATGTCTTCGACGGTGAACATGACGCGCAGATAACCGAGGGCGTTTACAGGAGCTGTCCGGTGATCTGCTATAGTAGGTGGGGTGAGAAATCGCGAAAGTTCAATTCGGCTGTGACCATCTGGCGTAACCATCATAGCAATCTCCACGCACTGAGAACCGAGTCCGGTTACGCGACCAGCCCATTCACCTTCGACAGTCGCTCGCCCTTCGAGGTTCAAGCCAATCTCCTCGAAGAAAGAGATTGCGTCATCAAGGGATTCTACAACGATGCTGACATTGTCCATTCTTAGTAATCTGTTGTTTGCCATAGTCTTTATCTCCTTATGTGTAAAAATTTATCCCGCTATTTGCGGGCAATAAGACTCCCACCTCAAAATTCGGCGAATGCGAGGAAGTTAGGTGGGAGATAACTGCCCGATTGTTGAATAGAATGACTTGCTTCTATTTTTTAACAATTTTATTGTTTTTTAAACGACTTTATTTTAAACTAAATAACCTTTTTCTCACTTTCCACTATGCAAACAGCTTTCTATTTATATAGGAAGGAAATAGATTTATATAATTTATTTTAATTTTTACAGGTGGAAATTAACTCATCTGCACTAAAGGCTCAATTTTCGCCATAAATGATTGATGAAGTGCTTCAACACCCGTTACTAAATGAAGACGGTCAATAACGACAGATACTTTAATTTCTGATGTACTTACCATTTTAATATGAATATCTTCTTCTTTTAAAGTAGTGAACATATTCGCAGCAACTCCTGGGTTAGATACCATACCAGATCCTACAATTGATACTTTTGCTAAATGATTTTCATGTTCTACAGATTCATAGTGAAGTGCTTCTTGATTTTGTTCCAATACTTCTAATGTTTCTCTTAAATCATTAGAATGGATCGAGAAGGAGAGGTGAACAGTTCCTTCATTTGTAATACTTTGAATAATAATATCTACATTAATATGTGCTGCTGCTAATGTAGAGAAAACTGTTGAAAGTGCACCTTGTTCTAACCCTTTAATTGTGACACGTGTAATATTATCCTCAAATGCAATACCTTTAACGATTGATTGTTGTTCCATGTTACATTCTCCCCTTACAATTGTTCCGTTTTCTTGTTCCATACTTGAGCGAACTTCTAAAATTACATTATGATTTTTAGCAAATTCAACAGCGCGTGGGTGTAATACGCCAGCACCGAGGTTGGCAAGCTCTAACATTTCGTCATAAGAAATTTCATCTAATTTATAAGCATCTTGTACAACTCGTGGATCAGTCGTATATACGCCGGTCACATCCGTATAAATATCACATTTTTTTGCTTTTAGTGCAGCAGCTAATGCGACAGCAGTCGTATCGGAGCCACCGCGGCCAAGTGTGGTAATTTCATTTTCTTCACTTATTCCTTGGAAACCAGCTACTATAACAATCGTGCCTTCAGTAAGGTAAGACTGAATACGAGTAGTGTTAATGTCAGTAATCCGTGCACTACTATGTACAGATTCTGTCGTAATACCAGCTTGCCATCCTGTTAATGAAATTGCGTTATAACCTTTTGTTTGTAGTGCTATTGTTAATAATGAAATAGTTACTTGTTCTCCTGTAGATAGGAGCATATCCATTTCACGTTTACTTGGATTTTCAGTAATAGCGTTAGCAAGTGCTACAAGTTTATCCGTACTTTTTCCCATTGCTGAAACGACAGAGACAATACTATGTCCTCGTTCATATTCTTCAATAATTAAATTTGCTACATGTTGAATGCGTTCGACGCTTCCGACAGAAGTACCGCCAAATTTTTGTACAATCGTTTCCATTACGAATTCCTTCTTTCGTCCATTTTTAAGAATAGGTTAGGACATATACAAATCCCAATATTCCTGTAGTTACCAGAGAGAAAAACAAAAAACACCATCTCAAATAAGTGAGGATGGTGCTGTTACAGGAAAAGGGAAACAGAAAACGGAGCTAATAAAAAAACCGCCAAAAAAGGAATATCATAAAAATGATATCTCTTTTTTGTAGATAGCTCTTCATACGTACACGTCTGTACATATGACAGTTCTGTTTCTATTCGAAAACAGCCCCAATTGATAAATGCAGAGAAATTTATCAATTTCGGCAACACTTCCTTTCCTCTAAAATCATAGACATCTCTGTGTCTCCTTTAGAATACTTATAAGCGTTGCAACCTCTATCTCACGTTTTAGGCGAGAGTGTATGATTTATGAAGTTGTTGGTAACATTTGTTTTATAATAATTTAAATTTTTCAGGGAATCAAGTGTTTTTTGTATTTTTTTGAAATTCTATCTTTTTATTAAATTAGTTTGTGAAAAATGTAGCAAAATAAATTCATTGCATGTACATTGAAAATATAGCGCATGGGAGGTGGAAGGATGGGGAAGAAAAAGCCTATTTATGTAGCAACAAAAATGAACACAACAATGGAGAAACTATGGGCATATACACAAGAGCCTGATATACATACAGAATGGGATGCTCGTTTTACTGAAATTTCGTATTTAGAAAAAAAAGAGGGAGAACCACAGAAGTTTTTATATAAAACAAAGATCGGATTTGGACTTGAAATAGCCGGAGAAGGGGAATCGATAGGTGAAATTAGAAAAGAAACTGGAGAACGCATTTCCTCTTTAAAATTTTGGACAGACAATCAATTATCACTTATACAAATAGGGCGTGGTTATTGGAAGTATACACCGAATGAAGAACATATTCATTTTGAAACGCAATATGATTATGATACGAGATTTGGTCGTATAGGAAATGTGATAGATTTATATGTTTTTCGTCCACTATTAGGTTGGGCGACAGCATGGAGTTTTGATGCTTTAAAATTATGGTTAGAAAAGGGACTTCATCCAAAGTTGCTAATTAGAAGAACGATGACGTATTGGCTAGTTTGCTTTTTATTTGCTTTCGTATGGTTATATCAAGGGATTGTACCGAAATTGATGTTTACTCATTCAGAAGAAGTAAAGATGCTTTCTGCACTAATCGGATCGAATGAAAGTAGTATTTTTATACTTAAAATAGTTGGATTTTTAGAAATAATATGGGGTGTTATGTGGCTATTGCCATTTCAAAAGCGAAAACTATTTATATTGCATATTATATTGTTGATAGTTTTAACATTAGCGGCAGGATCGACGAATATCGCTAGTTTTACGCAACCGTTTAATCCGATTACATTAAATTTTCTTCTAATAGGGTTATCGATTGTCGGTTATATAAATAGCACTAATTTGCCAAGCGCAAAAAATTGCAAGAGGACGAGAAAGGGATAAGTATATGGTTAATATTTATGAAAGATTATTAGGGGATTCTTATAAAAGGCTTCATCCAAAATTGCAGGAACGATATGCGATAACAAAGGAAAATAGCTTTATTGGGGAAGGGGAAATGGATGAAATTTATGGAGGATCTTTTTTCGTTAAATTAATATTAAAAATTACATCGAAGTTCCGTATGTTTTTCTCTGAGCGAGGGCAAAAAGTTCCGTTTGTGATACATAATACCGCTGAGCGAGATGGACAGGGGAAAGAATTTGTACGGTGGAATCGTACTTTTTATTTTCATAATAAGAAAAGATATTTTAACGCTGTTATGCAGTTGGATGAAGAGAATAATGAAATTGTAGATTATTTTGGTGAGCCGCATTTACTCGTTTCTACATTGAATTTTTATATTGATGAAAAAGGCGGGATGCATATTTCTTCAAAGAAACAATGGTTTTTTATGTTTGGAAGAAAAATACCGTTACCTAGATTTTTATACGGAGAGGCAAAAATTGTAGAAAGTTATGATGAAACACTACAATGTTTTCGAATTCATGTACAAGTACGAAATCCGTTAATTGGTTCGTTATTTTCATATAAGGGAACATTTGTGGAAAGGGAATAAACGAGATGAAAAATATAATATTTGGACTTGCTTGTTATATTATATTTCTAATATACGAGTGGTCGAATGTAAATCCTGTTGAAGCAATCATATTGTTATCTATTTTGTTATTTATACCGATGTCATTTTGCATTGTTGATAAGAAAACAAGAAATGGATCGTATTTATTATCTTATAAATTTGTATCGCTTTTATATCCAATTGCAGCAGTTAGTGCAATGCTAGCTTTCGTAACAAATCACTATTTCTTTGCGCTACTTTGGTTTGTATATACAGGAATCGTTGCATTATTTGGTGTAAGTAGATTGCTAGAAAGAAGATGGAAGCCTCTAGAAGAAGTAGCTATAGATAGTGCGTTTATTTATTTGTTTCTAGGTGGTTTTTGGTTCTTTGCTTCTGTAGCGAAACTTTCCATTATGCATTTTAGTTCTGACATTGTCTTACTTACAGCGGCACACTTTCATTATTCGGCATTTCTATTGCCGTTATCAGCGGGTTTACTTGGAAGAAAAAGAGAACAGGGAAGTAAGTTATATGATGCTATTATGTTTATCATCGTCATTTCTCCAATGACAGTTGCAATAGGAATTACGTATTCGAGGGTATTTGAATTTTTTGCAGTGTTCATATATTTATGTGCCATTTATGGATATGGAGTTTACGTGTGGAGAACGAAATTCAATACTATAAGTGCGAAGGTACTTTTAGTTCTTTCTTCTAGTACACTTATGGTAACAATAATGTTTTCACTCATATATTCATACGGAAATTTCAAACAAGTAATGACGATTACAATTGCACAAATGGTCTGGATTCACGGTGTTGTAAATGGAATTGGAGTAGCGTTACCAGCTTTTCTTGGTTGGATGATTGAAAAGAGTACTCCGAATTATAAATATTACGGGAAAACAATGAGCAAGTTAAGAGGAAATGCGACAGTTGGTGAAGCATTTTTACATAACAGAAATTTAATAGATAGCAAGGAATACAAAGGTTTAGTTGATAAAATGAATGATTTTCATAGTGAGGCATTTGACATGACGAAGATTCCTTTAAGTATTATTCGTTTTTATGAAAATACAAAAGAGTATGAGTTACAATCGCATATTAAATGGACTCGTTGGTTCCGCCCGGTTGCATTTTGTTATGAGAAAATGAGTAAGCGTGTAGGACAAATACATTTAGGAATGGGCGGCAAGTGGGAAACGATGCATGGCTCTATCATTGGGATAATAGATGAGAAGGATGGAAGAGAGAATGTAAGGGCTTGGCTAAGAAAAAATGAAGCAGGAGAGTCTGTTTTTGTAGCCCTCTATTCAAAGCATGCATACAAGAACGAGACATATATGAATATCGCATTGCCTTTACCATATTCGAATATGACTGGTATTTTGAAGTTGTACAATGATACGAACCAGTTAATGATTACAAGTAAGCTAAGAGAGCGTCGTAAGGGAGATGAAGGGATATACTTACATACCCGCTTCTTTACAATACGCTTACCATTAGCAGAGACTTTTATTATTAAAGAGAGAAAGGATCAAATATTAGAAGCTAATCATAGAATGTGGATATTTGGAGTTAATTTTTTAGAAATTGATTATGAGATTAAGAAAATAGAGGGAAAGTAAGAAAGGCTTGGAGAGATTCCAAGCTTTTTTACGTATGGGTAATTGTCATAGCAACTTGTTTATCCAAGTCTTGGTCCCAAACACGCTGAATTTCAAACGTACCTTTTTCAAAAAATAATGGGAATCTCTCTTTAAACCAATCTTGCATAGGAAGATTGAGTGCTGTATCAATTGGCACCCATAATAATTCGCCTTCAGGAGGATTCAAAAGGAGTTCACCTTCAAATGAATCTGTCCAATAGTTAAATACCATATATCGAACATTTTCTTTCGGATTTACGTATTCATCTAATCCCTTAAAAGTTAAATTTGAAACAAGTAATCCAGTTTCTTCTTTTACTTCTCGTTTAGCAGCTTGAACGATACTTTCTGGAAAATCTACTTTACCGCCAGGAGCGATGTAACCAGGGAAGCCTAGATGATTCGGCCGTTGTATTAGTAATACTTCGTTATTATGCTGAATCATACACATTGTATAAATGCAGTGTTCGACGCCTTTCCAATTCGTGCTCATACGAATCTCTCCTCTTATATAATAAGAATCTTATAGTTTAACTATAGTTATTTGTTCCAAAAAATACAATAATAAGACAAAATTATACAAAATGCAATTGACTATTACTAATTTTCAGAACTATAATTAGTCTGTTATATAAAAACATTGTACTTGAGAGGGGAATATATTCTATGAAAAATAGAATAATCGCAGCAGGAATAATCGCAGCTAGTATATTATCTTATTCATCTAGTAGTTTCGCACAAATGAAAACGTTTCCAGATGTACAAGCAGGGCACTGGGCAGAAGATTCTATTAACTACTTAGCAGAAAAAGGCGCAGTTACAGGTAACGAGAAAGGAATGTTCGAGCCTGGAAAAGAGATCACTCGTGCAGAAGCAGCTACAATGATGGCTAAAATCTTAAACTTACCATTCGATAAAGATGCTAAACCATCTTTCGGTGACTCTCAAAACGGATGGTATACCCCATACATCGCAGCTGTAGAAAAAGCTGGTGTTGTTAAAGGGAAAGGCCCAGGCGTATTTGATCCAACTGGGAAAATTGACCGGGTTTCAATGGCCTCTCTTATTGTAGAAGCTTACAAATTAGATTCTAAAGTAAATGGTACTCCAGCAACTAAATTCAGTGATTTAGAAAAAAGCTGGGGTAAAGCAAAAGCTAACATCCTAGTTGAATTAGGGATTTCTGTTGGTACTGGTGATAAATGGGAGCCTGAAAAAATTCTAACTAAAGCAGAGGCAGCTCAATTTATTAAAAAGGCAGATTCTCTTAAAATAGGTAACCCTTTAGTAGAAAAGGTAGTTATTATTGATCCTGGTCATGGAGGATTTGATCCAGGGAATCCAGGACAAGGTGTAGAGGAAAGTAAAATTGTATTTGATACATCTTTAAGATTACAGAAGTTGTTAGAGAAAAATACACCTTTAAGAGCTTTGTTAACACGTGAAGAGAACGGAAATCCAGGAAGTAACAAAAATGAATCTCTTGCGAATCGAGTGAAATTTGGTCAAGAGAACAATGGAGATATATTTGTAAGCATTCATGCAAATTCTTCTGAAAATCATGATGGTTATGGAACAGAAACGTATTACTATAAAAAATCCAAGCGTGGAGAAGAGACACAGATTGAAAAGGATAGCGAAGTATTAGCGAAGAAAATTCAAACACGAGTAGTAGAAGCACTACATACAAGAGATAGAAATATAAGAGACAATCATTCACTTTATGTAGTAAATAATAATACAGTACCAGCAGTTTTAACAGAGCTTGCTTTTATTGATAATAATATAGATAATGGTAAATTAGCTACTGAATCAGGAAGACAAATTGCTGCTGAAGCAGTTTATGCTGGTATTTTAGATTATTATGAGTGGAAAGGTTTCAATGTTTCAAAATATCGTTTGGCTAAATAAAAACATCGTTTGCTAAGCCCATCTTCTATATAGAGATGGGCTTTTCATATGAGTTTATATAATTTTGTATCAAAATAAAAAGATATATCGTATTATAATGATTATAAATAAAATAATGGTAGATTAGTTTATTTGTATCACGTATACTTTTACTGTTGACTAATTAAGAGTTTGTTAGTTTGATAGGGAAAATTTTATTATAAAGGGAGGCAAGTTAACACGTGACAAGCATATACATAACGTGTTAAAAAATATGAAAAAAGTTATTTCTAATGTGTTAGCAGTGACAGTCGCACTTCAAGTAGTGATGGCTCCGGCAACTTCATTTGCAGCTGAAAAAGAATTTCCAGACGTTCCGAAAGATCATTGGTCGTATAAAGCAATTACTAATTTAACATCAAAAGAAATTATTGCAGGATATGATAATGGTAAGTTTGGATTCGGGGATGTTGTAAATCGTGAGCAAGTAGCCGCATTAATATATCGTGCATTAAAACCAGAAGCGAAAAGCGAATATAAAAATCCATACTCTGATATTAACGAAGGGACAACAATGTTCCAAAAAGAAATTTTAGCTTTAACAGATATGGGGATTTTCGTAGGTGATGGTAAAGGAACATTTAGACCGAAAGAATCTTTAACTCGTGCTGAAATGGCTGTAATTTTACAGAAAGCCTTTAAACTAAAAGTAAAAGCTAATCATACATTTAATGATGTTCCGAAAGATCATTGGGCAAATGAAGCGATTAGTGCATTAGAGTCTAACGGTGTTGCTGCAGGTAATGGAGCAGGTGCATTTAATCCAACAGGTGTTTTAACACGTGAAGAATATGCACAATTTTTATATAACGCCATGGCATCATATATCGATTTAGATGTAACATTACCTTCTAATGTAACAGCTCAAGAGATTGATAATTATATTAAAAGATATCATCCCGATAGTCCGCTTGTTGGAGTTGGACAAGACTTTATTAAAGCGCAAAACGAGTATGGCGTGAACTCTTTATATTTAGCAGCACATGCAATCTTAGAGTCTGGATACGGGAAATCAGAAATTGCATATCGTAAACATAATTTATTTGGACTACGAGCGTATGATTGGGATCCATTCGCACATGCAAAATATTTACCATCTTATGGATTAAGTATTTCATACAATGCTGATTATGTGAGAAAGAATTACTTAGAACAAGGTGCTAAGTATTTCAAAGGTTACACATTACCTGCGATGAATGTAATGTATTCAACTGATAAAGAATGGGCTGGCAAAATTGCTAATATTATGGAACGTATTAAGCCTTTCAATAACAAGGATTATCAAAATGTCAAACGATTACCGAAAAACCCTAATACATTAAATGTAGATGCATTAGGCGAAACAATTCCATATAAAGATTATGCAAAAGACGCAAAAACTACTGTTCAGTCGGTAGGGTCTTACTATCAAGTTCCATTCCCGTTTAACAACCCAATTAAGAGTGTACCAAACGTTACACAAAATGAAGTTGGAAAATTAGAAAATGGTACAAAAGTAAACGTATATCGTGAAGATCCAAATGGCTGGGTAGAATTCTCACTTGAAAATGCTCCAGAAAAATATTGGACATTGAAGAAGAACTTAAAATTATAAAGTGGAAAGGTGTTTTCATATATGAAAACACCTTTTTTTTTTATATTCAACACATAATATGTGTAGATTCATTATGATGTTCTTTTTTATATTTCTACCAATAATTTAACAGTTTCATATATAATTAAAGTTATTAAAGATTGAATTTTCTGTGTTTATTTTTTTGGTATTAACTTAATTTGAAAAGAGGAGAGAGATATGCAAGGAGAAATACCAACAGAGAAAAATTTAGGTTATGTCGGTAAATTGTTATTGCCAGTTAAAGTGTCACCGTACTTTAAGTTTTTATGGATTGGGCAATTACTTTCGACTTTAGGTAGTTCGATAACGATGGTTATTCTGCCAGTCGTTGTGTATTCATTAACTGGTTCAACAGTTGTAATGGGAATGACTATGGCAATGTACATGCTTCCTAATATTCTTGCGTTACCGTTTGCTGGATTAGTCGTGGATCGAATTGACCGGGTGAAATTGATGTTATCTACAGATATAATCCGCTGCATATTAATGCTATTACTTGCAACGCTTATATTTATGGACGTTTTAACAATTCCACTTCTATATGTACTCGTAGCGTTATATGGACTTATGGAAGGGATATTTCAGCCGGCGTATTCAGCTGTAAGAGCGAAAGTATTTGTACCGGAAATTCGAAATGCAGCTAATGCATTAACGCAAATGAGTAATCAAGGAATACGATTAATTGGCCCAGCACTTGGTGGGTTAATAGTATCAGTTACATCTGCAGGGATAGGCTTCGGACTAGATGCAGCAACGTATTTGTTATCATTTTTATGTTTATTATTTTTAAAAGAAATTAAGTTTAAAAAAGTAAAACCCATTGAAAAGAGTAAGATCGATTACAAACAAGAGTTTATGGAAGGTATTTTAGTTTTAAAAAGTCATCCGTGGTTGTGGATTACCATTCTAGTCTTTTCTTTCATTAATATTTGTTATGCAGGCGTTATCGTTGTATTAATTCCATGGTTGTTTAATGTTCATCATCATTTTGAAGCTTACGTGTATGGCTTAGGTATGGCTGCTTCTGGTGCTGGAGCTGTAATTGCAGCACTAATTTTTGGTGGGAGGCAGCGGTGGCATAAGAGAGGATTACTTGCGTATGGTGGTGTTTTAATTAGTGGAATGGCGTTATTAATTATGCCTTTCGTTTCTTGGGCACCCGCCTTAATTGGATTAATGGCAATTGAAGGATTCGGTATTATGATATTTGGGCTTATTTGGGAAACAAGTTTACAAGAGCTTGTACCAGAAGAAGCTTTTGGAAGAGTGGCAAGTCTTGATATGTTAGGCTCATTTGCTTTATTACCATTAGGGTATGTGGTGGTAGGCTGGTTAGCTACTGTAATAGGTGGAAAGATAACAATTATAATGCTAGCTATTTTAGTACTCATAACAATTGGAATGGCATTGTCTGTACCAAGTATTCGGCGGTTCGATTGATTATGTAGGCAAAAAGGGGGAATGGTATATGACTATAGAAAATCTACATGATTTAGTAGTACATGAGTTGGGATGTAAATACGTTTTGGGAGAAAAGGTATTTGAAGCAAGGAATTTCACGGTGTATATTGCTACTCCTATAGAAAATAAAATGACATATAATCGATTCATCTTAATTAAGCATTTGTCTAATGAAGAGCCTTCCGTACATGTTTGGGACAAAAAAATCTGTGTAGACGCTACAAAAATACATATTGCAAAAGAAGTGACAGAAGCAATTCAATCGGGTTTTGTAAATAAAGAGTAAGCCCTAATCAAATTAGGACTTACTCTTCATTAAACACAAATGTTTGCTTCATTTTTTTACTCTCATGTACTGGATGACCGTTGTAAGAGAAATTCTTTTCTTCCCAAGTAATGACAACTTTAAAATTATGGCTATTAAAGTCTAATGGGAATACCATGTAGTCAAAGCTTGTATGACTTTTTGAAACGTTGTTATTAGATGAAGTAGGATTAAAGGTAGCTTTAGATGTAGGTGTGTTATCAAGTATTTCCACCGATACATTTGCAACATCATTACCAATATTTTTTAAGAGTAAACTATACGTATCATATACACCTTGTTTTGGCTGCACGGCTTGCTTGTTTGAGTTATGAGATTTGTCAATTTCGATATACCACTGTTTAGACTTTGACGCAATTGGTAGTGATTGAAATGTGTATGCACTAGCTTGTATTGGTAGTGCTAAGCAGATTAGTGCAAAGAGAGAAAATATTTTTCGTTTCATCTTTAGAGAGCTCCCATTCTTTAATGGATTTATTTGTTATTATCTTCTCTTTGTGAAAAAATATACCATATAATGTAAGTGGATATTGTAAATAAGAGAGGCTGTTTTTTTATCTTATAAAAATAATATGCTAAAAATTCTGTATAAATTATTTATTTAATATAGTTAAATATGCTAGAATAAATTGAAAGCGATTTCTTATATAGAAATAAGAAAATGCTTTCTGAAGGGGGAGGGGATAGAAGTGATTACATTTTTAGTGTCAATCGTCGTATTGATAATCGGTTATTTTACATATGGAAAGTTAATTGAAAAGATATTTGGAGTAAATTATTCGAGAAAGACACCAGCTTATGTGAATCAAGATGGGATAGATTATGTACCTATGGATAGGCGAAAGAATTCTATGATTCAATTACTTAATATTGCAGGTACTGGTCCTATATTCGGACCAATATTAGGTGCTTTATATGGTCCAGTTGCATTTGTCTGGATTGTGATAGGAGCGATTTTTGCAGGAGCCGTTCATGATTATCTTACAGGGATGATTTCTATACGAAATAAAGGGGCGCATATTCCTGAATTAGCAGGGAAATTTTTAGGGAATGCAATGAGACATATTGTAAATGTTTTTTCATTGTTACTTTTAGTATTAGTAGGAACTGTATTTATAACAACACCAGCATCATTACTTGATATTGTATTGCAAGGAAAAGTGCCAATAACTATTATTTTATCTGTAATTTTCATATATTACATTTTATCGACTATCTTACCGATTGATAAAATTATTGGTAAAATTTATCCGGTATTAGGTGCATTATTGCTAATAAGTGCTATTGGCATAGGGGGAATGATGATAATAAAAGGCTCCCCTATTCCAGAGCTAACGTTTGAAAATATGCATCCAGACAATGCACCTATTTTCCCATTATTAATGTTGACGATTACGTGTGGTGCCTTATCAGGATTCCACGCAACACAATCACCAATTATTTCACGTACACTTCAAACGGAGAAACATGGCCGTTATGTATTTTTCGGTATGATGATTGCAGAAGCGATAATTGCAATGATCTGGGCAGCTGCGGCAATGAGTATTTTCTCTTACGGTGAATTAAATGAGCTAATTAAATCGGGTACACCAGCTGCGGTTGTAAGTGAAATCTCGAAGACGATGTTAGGTGCTGTGGGTGGCACAATAGCTGTTCTTGGTGTCATTGTATTACCAATTACATCTGGAGACACAGCATTCCGTGCGGCACGTTCTATTATTGCGGATTACTTCCATTTCAATCAAACAAAATTAAAAAATCGCTTAATTATTGCGATTCCATTATTTGTTATGGCATATGGCTTAACGAAAATTGACTTTACACTATTATGGAGATATTTCTCTTGGGCTAACCAATCGACTGCAGCCATTGCGTTATGGATTGGAACGATGTATTTATTTATAAAAGGAAAACAGTATATCGTTTCTTTAATTCCAGCGATATTTATGACGATCATGACAGTTGTTTATATTTTAAATGCGAAAATTGGTTTTAATATTCCGCTAAATACATCGTATATTGTAGGTGCGGTTATTACAGTTATTTTAACTGTTGTATTCTTTATGAAAGCTGTAAGGAATAGAAGAGAGAATATTGAGGTGGATGTACAATTAGAGAAAGAAGCTGTGTAGAGATTTTCTACACAGCTTTTTTGAAACAAGAAAAAATTACCAATAAATATGTTAAAATAACATTGTCATATAACAAGGGGGATTCGTTTGATGGAAAAAGAGCATCTTGCTAAAGTAGATTTAACGAAAAAAATTGAATCAAAATCTAAGTACAATAAGAAACTTGAAAAATATCAAATGCATTTATTAGCACTACAACAAATATTAAAAGAAGAGAAAATAGCCGTTATGATGGTTATGGAAGGTTGGGATGCGGCAGGTAAAGGCGGAGCAATTAAGCGAGTGACTGAGCATCTTGATCCACGCGGATTCCAAGTAAATCCAATTGGAGCGCCTGCTCCTCATGAAAAACGGTATCATTATTTGCAACGTTTTTGGCGGAAACTTCCTCAATATGGGCAAATTACTATATTCGACCGTTCATGGTATGGGCGTGTATTAGTTGAGCGTGTTGAAGAGTTCGCCACAAAGGAAGAGTGGACGAGAGCGTATGGCGAAATTAATGATTTCGAAAAACTATTAACAGATGATCATTACATAATAGGAAAGTTTTTCTATCATATTAGTAATGACGAACAGTTAAAGAGATTTACAGAAAGAGAGAACAACCCTCTTAAAAGATGGAAAATTACAGACGAAGACTGGCGTAATCGTGAAAAATGGGATGAGTATGTCGAAGCAATGGAAGATATGTTTGAAGAAACAAATAAGCCGAATGCTAAATGGAATATTATTGCGAGTAATGATAAATTATATGCTCGTTTGAAAACATTGAAAGTAATTATTTCATTAATTGAGGATTACTTCTTAGAACATAATATAGAATTACCTTCTTATTACTATGAAATAAAAGAAGGTAAGAAAAAGGAAACTGAATCTATGCAAGATGTAGGAGTTAAATAGTAAAAGGTTTTGTATAGGAAATATGAAGAGAGGCTGTCCTGTAATTTGGAAAAACCAAATTACAGGACAGCTTTTTTAGTTAGAAACATTTTACAATTTACAGAATAAGGTATATAATCAATAATCATATTAACATTGTTAATATGATTATTGATTATATACTATGTGGGGGTCTTATTTTGAAGGGAAGAGATGTTGTTTTAGGTTTATTAATGGAAAAAGAATTGTCTGGTTATGATATTAAAATTTTGTTTGAAGATGTATTTACTCATTTTTTTGATGGAAGCTTTGGAATGATTTACCCAACTTTAAGACAATTAGAAAAAGAGGGGAAAATAAAAAAAGAGGTTGTTATGCAAGAAGGGAAACCGAATAAGAAAATGTACTTTATTACAGATGAAGGGCGTGAAGAGTTTTATAAATACATGCAAACGGATGTAGAGAAAGACGTTTTACGTTCAGATTTTTTAATGAGGATGTATTTTGGTAATTATAGTGATGATAGGGCGATAAAAAAATGGATTGAAGACGAAATTGAAAGGAAAGAAGCGTACATTGCGGATCTTCGTTTGAAATATGAAAAATGGAGAGAAGGTATTACTTTTGTTGAAGAAATTTCGCTCGATGTAGGTATTGCATCATATAGTGCACAAGTAGAGATGTTGAAGAGGAAGTTACAGCAATTAGAAGCAAAAGAAAACAATAAAACGGAAGAATGAAAAACACGTTCACAATAAATAAAGGGGTAGATTAACATGGAGCAGTCAAAGGGTATTAAGATTGTCTTTTTAATGTGCTTAGGTATTTTTCTTTGTATGATTGATACAACGATTATGAATATAGCTTTACCAGCAATACAATCGAGTGTAAATACTTCATTAGAGAAGATGTCTTGGGTATTAAATGTTTATACAATGACGATTGCAGTACTCGCAATCCCGCTAGGACGGATAGCTGATATTTTTGGGAAAGCAAAGGTGTATATTCTCGGTTTAATTATTTTTGGTGGTGGATCAGTGCTTTGTGCTTTTGCTAATACAGGTGACTTCCTTATTTTTTCTCGTTTTATACAAAGTGTTGGAGCAGCAATTTTATTTCCGACAAGTATGGTAATTGGTGTATCAGCTATGCCGTTAGCAAAGAGGCATGTTGCACTTGGCATTTTAGGAGTAACACAGGGGTTGTCAGCTGCAATTGGTCCAGTAATAGGCGGGATTATTACGCAAAATGTAGGATGGAGATGGGTGTTCTTCGTCAATGTTCCGATTTGTATTCTTGGAATCATTTTATGCTGTATTATGCTACAAATAAAAAATGAAGAACGTATTATCTCAAAAATTGATTGGATTGGGCTTATATTAAGTAGTTCAGCGATTTTCTCTTTTACTCTCATACTAGTAAAAGGTAATACATGGGGATGGCAAAGTAATATTGCTTTGTCTTGTTATGCAATTAGCACTATTTCTCTTATTCTATTTGTTTTAGTGGAACGAAAGATTCATAATCCAATGGTGAATTTAAATTTATTTAAAGATCGAATGTTTGTCGGAGCATCTATCGTTGTTATATTGAGTAATTTATTCTTAATTGGCGTTACTGTATTGCTTCCAACTTTTTTGACAAAAATACAGCACCGAACGGAAATTGAAGCTGCTTTTCTAGTGACACCTATTTCAGCGATGATATTTTTTATCTCACCTGTTGCAGCAACTTTAATTAAAAAACTTGGAAAAGCAACTATTATTTTGTTAGGGTTTCTTGTTATGGGCCTATCCTACTATTGGTTGCAAATGATTGACGTTAATTCAACGAATATAGAAATTATTATTCCATGTATGATATTAGGTGTTGGATATGGTTTAGTAGTGGGACCAATTACAGTTTTAAGTGCATCTTCGTTTGAAGGGGAATTATTAACTGCTTCTCAAAGTGTTGTATCAATGTTGCGGCAAGTAGGGATTGTATTAGCGGTTGCAATATTTGTATCTAATTTAACTCACAACTTATCTTTAAATAAAGAGAATGTATATCGTTATGCAGAAGAAAAAGTGCGTAATATTCATGTGAATAGTGCTCAGCAAGCTGAGATATTACAAGTAACAAAAGAAAAAATAGAGAAACAAAGTATAGAAGCACATGTGGAAAAGAAACAAAATGAAACATTGGTGGGTTTAAGTAAAGAGAAAAAAGCCGAACTAATTCATCAAAAAGTGGATAAAGTATTAATTGGCGTTCCAGTAGAATATAGAGATATAAAAAGAGAAGAAATTACGAATCAAGTAACAAAAGAAGTTGAAAAACAAGAGGAGAGTATAAAGAAAGAAATACTCGCATTTTCAAAAGATGTAAGTCGGTATGCCAAAAATAAGATGGCTATGAGTTTTACAGATTTATATAAAGCAAGTGTTCCAGTTATTTTAATTTGTGCTTTAGTAAGTTTGTTGTTTTGGGAAGGGAAGGCTTTGAGTAAAAAGAGAAGGGAAAGAGTAGTAGGGCAAGTGTAAAGAAAAACAGGCTGAAATTGGCCTGTTTTTCTTTACACTAGTATGGGAAATCTGAGTTTAGTTCATTAAATTTCCGTCTACAATAGTAGAATCGGAACTGGTACTACTATTAAAAGGAGCGAAAGAGAATGACAACTAAGATCATTATGTTTACAGGTAATACATGTTCAAAATGTATGAGAGCAAAGGCGATGCTAAATAATACGCCGCCGGGTGTTGAATTTGAGTTAATTGAAAGAAATGTAGATGAAAATGAAAGTGATATGGAATTCCTTACGAAAAAATTGAAATCTAATTCATTGCCTACTTTTCTTATCAATCCCGAAGAAGGTTCGACGGATTATAAACCTAGGTAGAATCTAATTATATGATGTGCATTTTAATCCAAGGGGTACAAATTCGATGCGACGTGAAAAGGATTTGTTGAAACAATGGAAGGCGGACTTGCAAGCTGTTCAAGAAGAGAAGAGGCTGAAGAAGAAGGCTAAGAAAAAGAATAAGAAATATAGCATTCCTGGTAATACAGCTGACTTCATGAATGGCAAGAATACTTATCATAAAGAGAATGGGGTATGGAAGCAAAGAAATAAATAATATGAGAATAAATGAGTTTGATGAAGTGTATAGCAATTATCGTAGGCGCTGCCGTGATCTGGGTGGCGTCTTGTTTGTTGTTAAGGGGTGAAATAGATTTGAAACTTAAAGAGTAGATAATAATATTATTACTTTAAAATGTAGAAAATAGACTAGTAAACAAGCTTCTTTTGTTTTTAAGCATAGAATATGATGAATCTTAAAGTTAAGAGGAGGTAATCATATTTATGGGATGTAATTGTAATTTCAGACATTGCAGAGATTAATCTTCCTTACTAATTTAATACATACATAATATTTTATTCTTTTAGCATCATGGCCGAGGGAAGCAACGGTTTAAAATCAATAGGTGAGGAAAGAGAAATTAGTGTAGTGGAGTTACCATATTTCATACTTTCATTTTCAAATAGTTCAAGTTCTTTTGTAGATTCAACTACTACTTTAATTAAGTAGTTATATTCCCCACTTATACGGTGACACTCTACCACTTGTGATGTATTTTCGCAATAATCAACAAAATTAAGACATTGTGTGGTTCGAAATAAAATAAAAGCTACTGTTGACTTACCGATTTTATCATTTGATACAACAGTCCTGTAATTTGAGATGATTCCTTTTTCTTCTAATCTTTTTACTCTTTCAGTTACCGCTGGTTGAGATAAGCCTATAAGTTTACCAATAGCAGTCATTGACAATCGTGCATCTCCCTGCAAATGCGTTAGTATATCTTTATCTACACTATCCATATAAATCCCCCTTTTAAAATAAAGTTAGATTAACAAAAAAAACTTAATATTAAAGGTTATATCCTCTTATTATATAAGCTTATCATTAAAATGTATAATTTAACGTTATAAACTTAAATTATACATCGTTAATTTCTTCGTTTTTTATAAATAAAAAGAAAAAGATGAAAATTAGTTAGAACTTATAATCATTATTCTAATAATTCAAATGATTTATTATGTAAAATCAATGTTTATTTTATTAAAATTAAGTTGTTCTTTAAATTTATATAGGATGTGATGAATAAATGTTAACAACAGATAAAGACATCATAGGATTGATTAAAAGGGTTGATGAAGTAATAAACAAAGCGATCGAAAACAACAAAATCGTTGGTACAGTGACTTTAATTAGCAAGAATGGTGACCTTATCTATAAGCGTGTTGCAGGTTACGCTGATCGGGAAGAAAAAACAAAAATGGACCAGGACTCGATTTTTCGCCTTGCATCTGTTACGAAACCAATTGTTTCTGCAGCAGCTTTAGTATTGGTCTCAAAAGAAATAATTGGTTTGGAGGATCCAATTACTAAGTGGCTTCCAGAATTTCAACCACAGTTAATGAACGGTGACAAACCTATCATTACTGTAAGGCATTTGCTTACCCATACGGCTGGGTTGACATATGGATTTTTAGAGCCTGAAGGAGGAGCATATAAAAAGGCAAGGGTTTCAGATGGAATGAACCTTTCAGGAATCTCTTTAGAAGAAAATTTACAAAGACTTTCCACTGTCCCTTTATTATATGCTCCGGGTACGAATTGGAGTTATTCTATAGCAGTAGACGTGTTGGGTGCAGTTATCAGTAAAGCTTATGGAGATTCGTTGCAAGCATTAATTAGAACTCTAATAACTGATCCATTAGAAATGGTGAATACATCATTTAATGTTATAGATAGGCAAAGAATAGTAACTCAATATCTAAGTAGTTCTCCTATTCCTAAAAGAATGGGTGATAAGGAAGTTGCTCAAGTATTTGAAGGAACCGCAGGCATCGTGTTTGAGCCTGCTCGTGCATTCGATACCAATGCTTTCCCATCAGGAGGTTCTGGAATGAATGGTACTGCAGAGGATTTTCTGTATTTCCTTGAAGAGTTAAGGTCAGGAAATTCTTTATTACCAAATGATATAAAAAATGAAATGACCAAGATTCAAACTGGAAATTTACCATTAGTCGGCTGGCCTGGAAGAGGATTTGGTTTAGGATTTACTATATTGAAAGATTCTAAAGAAGCTAATACAAAAGAGTCCATTGGAACATGGAGATTAGGCGGAGCTTATGGACACTCATGGTTTGTTGACCCTATAGAGAAATTAACAGTAGTTTCATTTACAAATACTGCTTTTGAGGGAATGGATGGTCAATTTACTGTAGACTTAACCGATGCCATCTATGAGTGACATTAAATAAGTTTACTGGAAGAAAGGATATTTTAATAAATTAAAAGGATAGTCAAACTTTGAGATGTTCCTATAAATTATAGGTACCTTTCTTAATAAAGAGGTGCCTACTTATATATTCACTTCCTTTTTATAGAAATTTTTTTATGTATTGGCTTCTTAAATAAATATTAATATAAAAGAGGTGCTCTTCTTATGTATCAAGAGAGAAGTTCAACTACACGGAGTGCTACAATTGCCTCTTCACCAGAACGTCTTCCATGGAACGGTTTAATCGCTCTGGCGATGGCTGGATTTATCTGTATACTCACAGAAACTATTCCTGCTGGGTTATTAATAGAGATTAGTAATGGACTAGGAGTTACTGAATCCCTTGCTGGCCAATTTGTTACTTCATATGCTCTTGGATCATTATTAGCTGCTATTCCTTTAACTACGGCAACTCAAGGATGGAGAAGAAAGCCTTTGCTGCTTCTATGTATCGCGGGATTTCTTTTATTTAATACTATTACTGCTTTTTCTTTTAATTATACTTTGACGTTAATAGCTCGCTTCTTTGCTGGAGTAACTGCAGGTGTTCTTTGGGGAATGACTGCCGGATATGCCCGTCTAATGGCATCGGAATCACTTAAAGGGAAGGCTATGGCGGTAGCGATGGTCGGAACTCCTCTTGCTCTTGCATTTGGTGTTCCTATTGGGACATTTCTTGGTACCTTTTTGGGCTGGCGCTTTGTCTTCGGAATTATGTCACTTTCAACTTTATTATTAGTTATTTGGGTTCTATGGAAACTTCCAGACTTCCCTGGACAATCTACGGAAAAACGCATACCTCTATTAAAGGTTTTGGTCACACCAGGGGTAAGATCAGTGCTATTTGTTGTATTAGCTTGGGTACTCTCACATAACATTCTTTATACTTATATTGCACCTTACCTTGATTATTTAGGACTAACCCAAAAGATTGACATGATATTGCTTATATTTGGTATAGCAGCATTAGTTGGTATCTGGGTTATTGGAATATTAATTGACCATAAACTACGTTCGTTGGTTTTAATCAGCCTTGCTGGGTTCGGTTTGGCATCTGTAGCACTAGGTATTGGCATGAATCAAACTATTGTAATCTATCTTGCAGTTACACTATGGGGTCTTACATTTGGAGGAGCCGCAACACTTCTGCAAACTGCAATTGCAAATGCTGGTGGAAATGGTGCAGATGTTGCTCAATCAATGCTTGTAACAACTTGGAACTTAGCTATTGGGGGCGGAAGTGTGGTTGGAGCATTCCTTTTGGAAACCATTGGAGTACTTTCTTTCCCATGGGCAATGTTCTGTATATTGCTAGTTGCATATATTTTTGTATGGAAGACTAAAACACTTGGCTTTACTGGAAAACAGAAATAGAACGAATAGGAATTAAGCTCAAAAAACATGCAATCGTAGTTTTGAAATAAAGTTTAATTAAAAGTATCTGAAAAATCCACGTTATGTGGTAAAAAAAATGAATCCGTTTTGAAAATTCTTTTTTCAAAATGGATTCTTGTTATTTATGGTTCTGGTGCAAAAATAAAACAAAAGAGAATAAAGCATATATATTCCTAACGGAATCGTATCTTATGTTGCAAGTCCAAACAATTGATGGATGAATTCTTTTTGATTTTGGACAGACTGGTTCCGTAAAGCAATCTGTTCTTTTTTAATCATATGCATGGCTTCTACTCCAGAAAGAATGGATGTAGCTGTGTCAAAAGATTTAAGACCTAGCGTAGAACGGATTCGCTTCTTTATAAAGCGATGATCTTGTTCTACTATGTTATTCAAGTACTTTTGTTGTCTAAGTCGCATACCGTTAGGTATGCTTTTTCTTACGATTAGTCAACCTGTATTTATAGATTTTTGAGGGATTGAGTACCAAAAATCTATATCACACATGTATCCACGTATAACGCATACTAAATACCCC
>NZ_JBFTMD010000027.1:0-62854 GCF_056396785.1 Bacillus sp. 05T21
CTTCAATAGTTTGGTGATGATGGCAGAGAGGTCACACCCGTTCCCATACCGAACACGGAAGTTAAGCTCTCTAGCGCCGATGGTAGTTGGGACCTTGTCCCTGTGAGAGTAGGACGTCGCCAAGCAAGCTAAAAACACGAGTCATTTGACTCGTGTTTTTTCGTGTTTTCTTTTATAATTTATAGTAATTTAAAAAATCTTTATTTAAAGAATCGTCCTTTTGATTAAAGATTGTGAAATGTGGCTAGGATAGTGAATAAGCAAAAGAGTTGCAAATTTTTTTAATACGTATATAATTATAGTCAAAGATAGTCAAAGATAGTCAAAGTCAATAAAGGTGGCGGATAAATGAGAAATATATCTGATATCATTGAGAAATATCTAAAGCAAGTTATTGACTTAAGCAATAATAATGCGATTGAAATCAAGAGGAATGAGGTCGCTGATCGATTCGATTGTGTGCCGTCTCAAATCAACTATGTAATCAATACCCGTTTTACGTTAGAAAGAGGATTTGTAGTAGAAAGTAAACGAGGTGGAGGAGGTTACATTCGCATTATAAAAGTCAAACTCCATGATGATATAGACATTATTGATCAAATGCTTCATATGATTGATCATAGCGTTGCACAAGGAAATGCTGAAAGTATGATTATACGTTTAATAGAAGAGGGAATTATAACAAATCGTGAAGCTAAACTTATGTTAAGCGTACTAGACCGTTCTGTATTATTAATGGATGTTCCTTCTCGAGATGAACTTAGGGCTCGAATATTATGCGCAATGTTAAGAACACTGAAATATAAATAAATATAACTTTTGTTAAGAATGATAACTAAGATAATGCAGTTTAATATTGTAGGAATTTTGAAAGATGACATGTGCTTTTACTAAATGGATTAAGGAAAGAGAACAATCTAGTAATGTATGAAAAGTATCATGAGATAGATCGTTCCTGTTGTAAAGGTGGGGGATAGCGATGACTTGTCAAAACTGTAATATAAGACCAGCAACTTTACATTATACAAAAGTAATCAACGGAAAAAAGGCGGAAGTTCATCTTTGCGAGCAATGTGCAGAACAAAGTGGCTATACGTCTTTCTTTCAATCACCGCAGTCTAATTTTTCATTCCATGACCTATTAGCCGGATTATTGCATAGTGAACCAGCAATGTTTGAAGAAGGGCAAGATGCATTTTCAAATACAAATATATCAAGATGTCCGAATTGTAAGATGACATATGAACAATTTACAAAAGTGGGACGATTTGGATGTGCTTCTTGTTACGATACATTTAAGGAGCATTTAAAACCATTGTTAAAACGTCTTCACGGTGGGCATACGGATCATTGTGGAAAAATTCCTGAACGTATAGAAGGAAATATCTACTTAAAGAAAGAATTAGATGAACTAAAACTCAATCTGAAACAATATGTACAGAAAGAGGAATTTGAGAAAGCGGCTGAAGTACGAGATAAAATTCGAGGTCTTGTAAATCAGCTTAGTGAGCATAGAGAGGGGGAATAGTTCTATGTCACTGGACAGAATCATGAATGAAGCGATTAGTCCATGGATGAAGGGAGATGGCCCTGATTCTGATATTGTTTTAAGTAGTCGAATTCGTTTGGCTCGTAATTTTAAAAAATATCAATTCTCTACTATGCAAAACGAGGAAGAAGCTAAACAGATTCACGAGTTATTTAAGAAGAAGTTTATAAATAAACCTGTAGAACCTTTTGGGGAGTTTGAACTATTAAAAATGAATGAATTAAATCCTCTTCAAAGGAGAGTTTTAGTTGAGAAGCATTTAATTAGTCCAAATCTTGCAGGAACAGAATACGGAGCATGCCTACTATCAGAAAGTGAACATATAAGTATCATGCTTAATGAAGAGGATCATGTTAGGATTCAGTGCCTATTTTCAGGTTTACAGTTATCAGAGGCGCTTCAAAGTGCCAATCAAATAGATAATTGGATCGAGGAACAGGTTGAATATGCTTTTGATGAATCGCTTGGATATATTACGAGTTGCCCCACTAACGTCGGTACAGGATTAAGGGCTTCGGTAATGATTCATTTGCCGGGACTGGTTTTAACGAAAAGAATTAACCGTATTATACAAGTAATTCAAAAATTAGGGTTAGTAGTAAGAGGAATATACGGTGAAGGTAGCGAAGCGTTAGGTAATATATTTCAAGTGTCAAATCAAATGACACTAGGGAAATCAGAAGAAGATATTATTGCAGATTTAAAGAGTGTCATTCAACAAATCATCCATCAAGAAAAAATGGCTAGAGAATTAATTGTACAAAATTCAAGTATCGAGCTTGAAGATAAAGTATATCGTTCTTACGGAATACTAGCTAACAGTCGTTTAATTCAATCTGCAGAAGCAGCCACTTGCTTATCAGATGTACGGCTTGGTATTGACTTAGGATATATACAAGGTATATCGAGAAATATTTTAACTGAGTTAATGGTTCTTACTCAGCCAGGCATTTTGCAACAATATGCAGGAGGACCTTTAGGACCAGAAGAAAGAGATTATCGAAGAGCAACCTTAATCCGTGAGCGATTACGAATTAAACAAAATTAAGCGCAAGTAGGAGGCGATTTCTATGATGTTTGGAAGATTTACAGAACGAGCACAGAAAGTATTAGCTTTATCTCAAGAGGAAGCAATTCGCATTGGGCATAATAATATTGGAACAGAACATATTTTACTTGGGCTTGTACGCGAAGGTGAAGGAATTGCAGCAAAAGCGTTAATTGCTCTTGGATTAAGTCCAGAGAAAGTTCAAAAAGAGGTAGAAGCATTAATTGGACGTGGAACGGAAGCTTCTCAAACAGTACATTACACACCTCGTGCTAAAAAAGTTATTGAGTTGTCTATGGACGAAGCTCGTAAGCTAGGCCATTCCTACGTTGGAACAGAACATATTTTACTTGGTTTAATCCGTGAAGGTGAAGGTGTAGCAGCACGCGTTTTAAATAATTTAGGTGTAAGCCTAAATAAAGCAAGACAACAAGTGTTACAACTCCTTGGAAGTAATGAAGCTAGTTCAGGTCACCAGGGTGGTTCATCAACAAATGCGAATACACCTACACTTGACAGTCTAGCACGTGATTTAACAGTTGTTGCACGTGAAAATCGTTTAGATCCTGTTATTGGACGTAGTAAAGAAATTCAACGTGTAATTGAAGTGTTAAGCCGTAGAACAAAAAACAATCCAGTATTAATTGGAGAACCTGGTGTAGGTAAGACAGCAATTGCGGAAGGATTAGCACAGCAAATTGTAAATAATGAAGTTCCTGAAACTTTAAGAGATAAGCGTGTTATGACATTAGATATGGGTACAGTTGTTGCTGGAACAAAATATCGTGGTGAGTTTGAGGATCGTTTAAAGAAAGTGATGGATGAGATTCGCCAAGCTGGTAACATCATTCTATTTATTGATGAGCTTCATACGTTAATTGGTGCAGGAGGGGCGGAAGGTGCAATTGATGCATCGAATATTTTAAAACCATCTTTAGCACGTGGTGAATTACAATGTATTGGTGCAACAACTTTAGACGAATATCGTAAATATATTGAAAAGGATGCGGCATTAGAAAGACGTTTCCAACCAATTCATGTTGATGAACCAAACTTAGAAGAATCAGTTCAAATTTTAAAAGGTTTACGTGACCGTTATGAGGCGCATCACCGCGTATCTATTACAGATGATGCAATCGATGCGGCTGTAAAACTTTCAGATCGTTACATTACAGACCGTTTTTTACCTGATAAAGCAATCGATTTAATTGACGAGGCTGCATCAAAAGTGCGCTTACGTTCTTATACAACACCGCCAAACTTAAAAGAGCTTGAAGTGAAGCTTGAGGAAATTAGAAAAGAAAAAGATGCAGCTGTACAAAGCCAAGAATTTGAAAAGGCTGCTTCCTTACGTGATATGGAACAACGTTTACGTGAAAAGTTAGAAGATACAAAGCGTCAGTGGAAAGAGAAACAAGGACAAGAAAACTCAGAAGTAACAGTAGAAGATATTGCAAATGTCGTTTCCACATGGACACGTATTCCAGTTTCTAAACTTGCACAAACAGAGACAGATAAATTATTAAACTTGGAATCAATTTTACATGATCGTTTAATTGGGCAGGATGAAGCAGTTGTAGCTGTGGCAAAAGCTGTTCGTCGTGCGAGAGCGGGATTAAAAGATCCGAAACGTCCAATTGGCTCATTTATTTTCCTAGGACCTACTGGTGTAGGTAAAACAGAACTAGCAAGGGCATTAGCGGAATCTATGTTCGGTGATGAGGATGCAATGATCCGCATCGATATGTCTGAGTACATGGAAAAGCATTCTACTTCTCGTTTAGTTGGATCTCCTCCAGGATATGTTGGATATGAAGAAGGTGGACAATTAACAGAGAAAGTTCGTCGTAAGCCATATTCAGTTGTCTTATTAGATGAAGTAGAGAAAGCTCATCCTGATGTGTTTAATATTTTACTACAAGTATTAGAAGATGGCCGTTTAACAGATTCTAAAGGACGTACAGTTGATTTCCGTAATACAATTGTTATTATGACGTCTAATGTTGGTGCAGACGCATTAAAACGTAATAAACATCTTGGATTTAACGTACAAGATGAGAGCCGCGATTATTCAGATATGAAAGGTAAAGTAATGGATGAATTGAAAAAAGCATTTCGTCCAGAATTCTTAAACCGTATTGATGAAATTATCGTGTTCCATATGCTTGAGAAAAAACATATTCAAGAAATTGTAACTCTTATGGTGAATCAGTTAGTGAATCGCTTAAAAGAACAAGAGATTGAATTGCATTTAACAGAAGGAGCAATTTCAGCAATTGCTGATAAAGGATTTGATCGAGAGTACGGTGCTCGTCCGCTTCGTAGAGCAATTCAAAAACATGTAGAAGATAGGCTATCAGAAGAACTGTTAAAAGGTGCTATTGAGAAAGGACAAAAAGTTATCTTTGATATAGAAGGAGAATCATTTGTCATTCATAGTGCAGAAAAGGTAAAATAAGTATAGACAAAGAAAGAGGGCTACGCGATAGCCCTCTTTCTTGTACGAGAAGGATAAACGTTTGTAGATGAAAGTGAAGTGAACTATAAAAGATATGGCTAAAAAGAAAACAAAATTTACATGTCAAGAATGTGGTTATCAGTCGCCAAAATATATGGGGAAATGTCCTGGATGTGGTCAATGGAATACGCTTGTTGAAGAGATGGAACCAGTTGTATCATCAAGACGCCTTAATTATGCCAATGCAATTCAATCAGAAGTAACAAAACCAAGACGCTTAACAGAGGTAGAAACAAAGTCTGAGGCGCGTATTGAAACAAAATTTCAAGAGTTTAACCGTGTACTTGGTGGCGGGATTGTAGATGGATCTTTAGTACTTATTGGTGGAGACCCTGGGATTGGGAAATCAACATTGTTATTACAAATTTCATCGCAATTAGCAGATTCTTCATATGATGTACTATACATATCAGGTGAGGAGTCAGCAAAGCAGATCAAACTTCGTGCAGATCGTTTGCATGTAAAGGGTAGTAATCTATTTGTTGTAGCAGAGACTGATTTACAGAGAATTGCAGCGCACATTGAAGAGATGAATCCAGCTTTTGTTGTTATTGACTCCATTCAGACGATACATTTACCTGAAGTGACGTCAGCCCCAGGGAGTGTAACGCAAGTACGTGAATGTACAGCGGAATTAATGAAACTTGCAAAGACGAAAGGGATTCCTATTTTTATCGTCGGACATGTGACAAAAGAAGGGGCAATTGCAGGACCACGTATGCTAGAACATATGGTTGATGCAGTTCTTTACTTTGAAGGAGATCGTCACCATACATATCGTATTTTGCGAGCTGTGAAGAACCGTTTTGGTTCCACAAATGAAATGGGTATCTTTGAAATGAAGGAACTAGGTCTTGCAGAAGTACTAAATCCTTCTGAAATTTTCCTTGAGGAACGTCCAGTTGGAGTTGCAGGATCCACAGTGGTTGCTTCAATGGAAGGAACAAGACCGGTTTTAGTAGAAATACAAGCATTAATCTCCCCTACTAGTTTTGGAAATCCTCGAAGAATGGCGACGGGAATTGATCATAACCGCGTTTCACTTATTATGGCAGTGCTAGAAAAAAGAACAGGTTTATTGTTGCAAAATCAAGACGCATATTTAAAAGTTGCGGGTGGCTTGAAATTAGATGAACCAGCAATCGATTTAGCTGTCGCCTTAAGTATTGCTTCAAGTTTCAGAGATAAAGCTACTGCACCAGCCGATGCGRTAATAGGAGAAGTAGGCCTAACTGGAGAAATAAGAAGAGTATCAAGAATTGAACAACGTGTACAAGAAGCAGCGAAATTAGGATTTCAACGTGCTATTATTCCTAGAAAAAATTTGGGAGGATGGACAATTCCAGATGGGATTGAGGTAGTAGGTGTTTCTAATTTAGGAGAAGCGCTTCGTTTGACATTAGGAGGCTAGGCTATGGAGGAAAACAAGCAACGTGTCAAAAGTATGATTAATATTCTACAGCTTGTTGCCCCAGGAACACCACTACGCGAAGGGATAGATAACGTACTTCGTGCGCAAACTGGAGGGCTAATTGTTCTTGGGTATAATGAGCAGATTAAAAGTATTGTTGATGGAGGATTTCACATTAATTGTGCATTCTCACCGGCTAGTTTATATGAATTAGCAAAAATGGATGGGGCACTTATTTTAAATGAAACTGGGAGCAAAATTTTAATTGCAAATGCGCAATTAGTTCCAGATCCATCCATTGATTCTATTGAAACAGGTATGCGTCACCGAACGGCAGAGCGTGTAGCAAAGCAGACGGCTAGCCTTGTTGTGGCTATTTCACAAAGACGTAACGTAATTACACTATATCAAGGGAACTTACGTTATACACTAAAAGATATAGGTGTAATTTTAACAAAGGCAAACCAAGCTATTCAAACGTTAGAAAAATATAAAGCTGTATGGAATGATGGGATTACGAATTTGGGTATTCTAGAATTTGAAGAGGTCGTTACAATGTCCGAGGTAGTTCACGTTTTACATAGTGTTGAAATGGTACTGCGTATTAAAAATGAAATAGTGAGCTACATTCATGAGTTAGGAACGGAAGGAAGGTTAATTCGTTTACAACTTACAGAATTACTAGCCGACTTAGAAGCAGAGGCAGCGTTATTAATTAAGGATTATTATCAAGAAAAAACGCAGGATCACCATCAAATTTTGAAAAAGTTACAAGATCTTGCAAATACACAGCTTTTAGAGGATAGCGATTTAGTTAAATTGCTCGGCTATCCAGGGCAAATGAGCTTAGAAGAAAGCGTGACACCGAGGGGATATCGAATCGCAAGTAAAATTTCTCGTGTTCCACCACTTATCATTGAAAATTTAATTAATCGATTTAAAACATTGCAAGGTGTTTGTCGTGCAACTATTAATGAATTGGATGATGTGGAAGGAATTGGGGAAGTTAGGGCGAAGAAAATACGAGAGGGCCTAAAAAGAATTCAAGAGCATCTCTATATGAGTAGACACAATTAAGAATATTACATTGATTCCATAATATAACGACACTAGAACATTTTTGTTATATGATATGGTATATTGGTAAATAAAACTATTTACAAAAAAACACGTCCGCTTTTGCATTCGGCGTTTTGATTAGCAAAACAATGGTTAATAATGAGTAGGAGGTGGTTGGATGTTAAAAAGAATCGTACAGCTCTTCTTTTTAGTAATTGGGGGAGCGTTAGGGATTTTTCTAATCCCAAAAGTTATTAATGTATTGGACGTCGGTGCTGTTCCTTTGCTTGAGGGATCGTACGTTCGTGCAATTATTGGTGCAATCATTTTATTTTTAACAACATTTTGGCTTGTGGATTATATTGTTCAACTTATTAAACATATCGAAGAAGCCCTTGTAAAGGCACCGGTAGCGGATGTTTTATTTGGTACATTAGGGTTGATCTCTGGTCTTATTGTTGCATATTTAATTTTGATACCAATTCGTGAATTCACGATTCCAGTCATTAGTACAGTATTACAAGTGTTCTTTACTCTTTTACTTGGTTATTTAGGATTCCAAGTAGGATTTAAAAAGAGAAATGAATTGCTAGGATTATTTACATTACCCCAGCGTGGAGGTAAGAAGAAAAACAATAGCGAGAACGAAGAGGTAGAGGTAGAAAAATCTACAACTCATTGGAAAATTCTCGATACAAGTGTAATTATTGATGGACGTATTGCGGATATTTGCCAAACGAAGTTTTTAGAAGGAACAATTGTGATTCCACAATTCGTATTAGAAGAGCTTCAGCATATTGCCGATTCTTCTGATGCTTTAAAGCGTAATCGTGGTCGCAGAGGATTAGACATTTTAAATCGTATTCAAAAAGAGCTACCAATTCCGGTGGAAATTTATGAAGGCGATTTTGAGGATATCCAAGAGGTGGATAGCAAGCTTGTAAAGTTAGCTAAAATCACTGGTGGAACTGTTGTAACAAATGATTTCAACTTAAACAAAGTTTCTGAATTACAAGGAGTAACAGTATTAAACATTAACGATTTAGCAAATGCAATTAAACCAGTCGTACTCCCTGGCGAAGAATTAAGTGTTTATGTTGTGAAAGATGGTAAAGAACAAAATCAAGGTGTGGCATATTTAGATGATGGCACGATGATTGTAGTAGAAGACGGTAGAGAATATGTCGGTTCGCAACTTAATGTATTAGTTACAAGTGTGTTGCAAACATCGGCTGGTCGTATGATTTTCGCAAAACGTAAATTATTAGAAAAAGCATTATAAGTAGAGGATTATTAATATGTATACGTTAATTATTCCAGCAGCGGGTCAAGGGAAACGGATGGGTGCTGGCAAAAACAAGTTGTTCTTACTTATAAATGGAGTACCTATCATTGTGCATACATTACGTGCTTTTGAAAAAGATAAAGCATGTAAACGTATTATCATGGCAATTAACGAAGAAGAACGCCCTTATTTTGAGGAGTTAATGCAGAAGTACCCGGTTGAAAAGCAGGTGCAATTTATTCAAGGCGGGGCCGAAAGACAAGATAGTGTGTATAATGCGCTTCAGTATGTGAGTGGAGTGGAGTATGTTCTCGTACACGATGGTGCGCGCCCGTTCGTAACGAATAAGATGATGCAAGATGTATTAACTGCAGCAGAGAAATATGGTGCTTCCATTTGTGCGGTGCCAGTGAAGGATACCATTAAGAAAGTAGAACAGGGTGTTGTTGTTGAAACGGTAGAACGTTCTCAGCTTAAAGCGGTTCAAACACCGCAAGGATTTTCTGTTCCTCTTTTATTAGAAGCTCATAGAAGTGCAAAGCAAAGTTGTTTTCTTGGTACAGATGATGCAAGTCTCGTAGAACGTGTAGGGAAGAAAGTAGGCGTAGTAGAGGGGAGTTACTATAATATTAAAGTGACGACTCCAGAGGATTTACTAATTGCTGAAAGTTTCCTTCATGTTTAGAAGCAATAGAAGTGATGGTATTATAGTAAAGAAAAGCTCGGCAGTTGCCGGGCTTTTCTTTATAGAGATAGCAATATAATATAGAATTCATAAAGTAGTTTAGATTGAGGAGGATGTAAAGAATGTTTCGAATTGGACAAGGTTTTGATGTACATGAATTTGCGGAAGGTAGACCGTTAATTATCGGCGGAATTACAATTCCTCATGAAAAAGGATTAATCGGTCACTCGGATGCAGATGTATTGTTACATACGATTGCTGACGCATGTCTAGGAGCAATTGCAGCAGGAGATATTGGAAAACATTTTCCTGATACAGATCCTGCCTTTAAAGATGCGGATTCAGCCGTATTGTTACAAAAGGTTTGGGAATTTGTGCGTGAACAAGGTTATGAGCTAGGGAACCTAGATTGTACAATTATTGCCCAAAAGCCAAAAATGGCACCGCATATTGAAAGTATGCGTAAACGCATTAGTGAACTATTAGAAACGTCTATTGATAATATTAATGTAAAGGCAACAACAACAGAAAAATTAGGATTTACAGGTAGAGAAGAAGGGATTGCTTCTCAAGCGGTTGTTTTATTACAGAAAAAATAGTGGTTTTTAATTCGTAAGATGGAAAATCACATTTTTTTGGTGTACAATTATAGAATGTGTTGACATTAAGATTGGAAGGTGTACCAATTATGGAAAAGCAAGTGAGAGTGCGCTATGCGCCAAGTCCAACAGGACACTTACATATCGGAAATGCGCGTACGGCATTATTTAATTATTTATTTGCTCGTCATCAAGATGGTAAGTTTATTATTCGTATTGAAGATACTGATGTGAAACGTAATGTTGCTGGTGGAGAAGAAAGCCAATTAAAATACTTGAAATGGCTCGGTATGGACTGGGATGAAGGTGTTGATGTTGGTGGTGAATTTGGACCATATCGTCAAACGGAGCGTTTAGATATTTATAAAAAATTATATAAAGATTTATTAGAGCGTGATTTAGCTTACAAATGTTATATGACAGAAGAAGAGCTAGAAGCAGAGCGTGAAGGTCAAATCGCTCGTGGTGAAACACCGCGTTATGCAGGAAACCACCGTGATTTAACTGAGGAGCAAATTAAAGAATTTGAGGCTGAAGGCCGTATTCCAAGTATTCGCTTCCGTGTGCCGGCTGATAGCGACTACACGTTTAAAGATCTCGTAAAAGATGAAGTTGCATTCCATTCAAATGATTTTGGTGATTTCGTTATCGTGAAAAAAGATGGAATTCCAACTTATAACTTTGCGGTAGCGGTAGATGATCACTTAATGGAGATTACACACGTGCTTCGTGGTGATGATCATATTTCAAACACGCCAAAACAAATGATGATTTATGAAGCTTTCGGTTGGGATATCCCGAAGTTCGGTCATATGACTTTAATTGTAAACGAAAGCCGTAAAAAGCTAAGTAAGCGTGACGAATCTATTATTCAATTTATTGAGCAATATAAAGAGCTTGGATATCTTCCAGAAGCAATCTTTAACTTTATTGCATTACTAGGTTGGTCACCAGTAGGTGAAGAAGAAGTCTTCTCTCAAGATGAGTTTATCAAAATGTTTGATGCAGCTCGTTTATCAAAATCACCTGCATTATTTGATTCCCAAAAACTAAAATGGATGAACAACCAATATATGAAAAAACAAGATTTAGATACGGTTGTTGAACTAAGCTTACCGCATTTAGTGAAAGCGGGTCGCGTAGGTGAAAACTTAAGCGAACAAGAACAAGCGTGGGTTCGTGATGTAATTGCTTTATATCATGACCAAATGAGCTTTGGAGCTGAAATTGTAGAGCTTTCTGAAATGTTCTTTAAAGATCATGTTGATCATGAAGAAGAGGGACAAGAAGTATTGAAAGGTGAACAAGTACCTGAAGTACTTCGTGCATTTGCCGATCAATTAGAAGCTTTAGAAGCAATGGAGCCAGCGGCAGTTAAGGCGGCTATTAAAGCAGTTCAAAAAGAAACAGGACATAAAGGTAAAAACTTATTTATGCCAATCCGTGTTGCTACTACTGGACAAACACATGGTCCAGAGCTTCCTAACGCTATTGCTCTTCTTGGAAAAGAAAAAGTTTTAAATCGTATTCAAAAAGTAATTGGTTAACATTTTCTAGGTTTAGCAATATAATAAGTATACCTAAAATCTAATAAGGAAAAGCGACGAGAAGGAGAAGTAGAAAATCAGGCTTTTTACAGAGAGAACCACCCTTAGGCTGGAAGTGGTTTATAAGCGGATTTTTGAAATGCCCCTTCGAGTCTTCTGTTGAACAGCGAAGTATTTCGCGGAACGTCTTAGGGCGCAAAGTAAACAGAAGCGGTGTAAACCGTTATCATGGATGAGTTTGAGGCTTCTTTAGCCTAAACAGAGTGGAACCGCGCTTATAAGGCGTCTCTGTCTATATGACAGAGGCGTCTTTTTTTTATACCATGTAAATGGTGTGGGTATAAGTTTTATCCCCTTGTATAAAGATTTAAGGGGAAGTGGGGAGTTAGTTCACTCGAAAAAAGCAGCCCATAAAGGGGAGGGAACATCGATGTTTAAGAGGCTTCGGGAAGATATTGAAGTCGTTTTTGAACAGGATCCAGCGGCAAGAAGTTATTTCGAAGTCATTTTAACTTATTCTGGATTACATGCAGTTTGGGCCCATCGAATTGCACATGCTTTTTATAAAAGGAATTTTTTCTTTATGGCACGTTGGATTTCGCAAGTTAGTCGTTTTTTTACTGGCATTGAGATTCATCCAGGAGCAACTATTGGTCGTCGTTTTTTCATTGATCATGGAATGGGGGTTGTAATTGGAGAAACGTGTGAAATTGGCGAAAACGTAACAATTTATCAAGGTGTCACATTAGGTGGTACAGGTAAAGAAAAAGGAAAGAGGCACCCTACAATTCAGGATAATGTATTAATTGCAACAGGTGCTAAAGTACTAGGTTCTATTACTATTGGAGAGAATTCTAAAATTGGAGCAGGATCTGTCGTGTTAAAGGAAGTTCCTGCGCATTCTACAGTTGTAGGTATACCTGGTCGAGTCGTTATTCAAAATGGAGTGAAGATTGGTCAAGAATTAAATCATTCTGATCTTCCGGATCCGATTTTTGATAAATTAAAGGTTATGGAAGTAGAACTTGATAAATTGAGAAAGCAACTCGAAGTAAAGGTAGGAAGGAAGGATAAAAATGACTATTCACATTTATAATACGTTAACGCGTCAAAAAGAAGAGTTTATGCCATTAGAAGAAAATAAGGTAAAGATGTATGTGTGCGGACCTACAGTGTATAACTACATTCACATTGGGAATGCAAGACCACCTATGGTGTTTGATACAGTACGCCGTTACTTAGAATATAAAGGATATGATGTGCAGTATGTATCTAACTTTACTGACGTGGATGATAAATTAATTAAGGCGGCAAATGAATTAGGTGAAGATGTGCCAACAATTGCAGATCGTTTTGTTGAAGCTTACTTTGAAGATGTAACGGCACTAGGTTGCAAACATGCAACGGTTCATCCACGTGTAACGGAAAATATGGATATCATTATTGAATTTATTCAAGAACTTGTGAATAAAGGGTATGCATATGAATCAGAAGGTGATGTGTACTTTAAAACGAAAGAATTCGAAGGTTACGGTAAATTATCACATCAACCGATTGCAGACTTACGTCACGGTGCACGTATTGAAGTAGGAGAAAAGAAACAAGACCCTCTTGACTTTGCTTTATGGAAAGCTGCGAAAGAAGGAGAAATCTTCTGGGAAAGCCCTTGGGGGAAAGGACGCCCAGGGTGGCATATTGAATGCTCAGCAATGGCGCGTAAATATTTAGGGGATACAATTGATATTCATGCTGGTGGTCAAGATTTAGCATTTCCTCATCATGAAAATGAAATTGCGCAGTCTGAGGCGTTGACAGGAAAAACATTTGCACGTTATTGGATGCATAACGGATATATTAATATTAATAACGAGAAGATGTCTAAGTCGCTTGGAAACTTCATTTTAGTTCACGATATCATTAAACAATATGATCCACAGTTAATCAGGTTCTTTATGCTATCGGTACATTACCGTCACCCAATTAACTTTAGCGAGGATTTATTGCAAAGTACTAATAATGGGCTAGAAAGAATTAAAACAGCTTACGGTAACTTAAAGCATCGTATGGAAAGTAGCACGGATTTAACGGACCATAATGAAAAATGGTTAGCTGAAATGGAAAAGTTCCAGGTTGCATTCGAAGAAGCGATGGATGATGATTTCAATACGGCTAATGCGATTACTGAATTATATAACGTAGCAAATCACGCAAATCAATATTTGTTAGAAGAACATACTTCTAAAGTTGTAATTGAAGCGTATGTAAAACAACTTGAAACATTATTTAGTATTTTAGGATTAGAATTAGCGCAAGAAGAGTTGCTTGATGAAGAAATTGAAGCACTAATCCAAAAGCGTATTGAAGCTCGTCAAAATCGTGACTTCGCACTATCTGATCAAATTCGCGATGATTTAAAGGGACGTAATATTATTTTAGAAGATACCGCTCAAGGTACAAGATGGAAAAGAGGATAAGAATGATTGATGCAAAGCAATTGAACAGCTTAGCTTTAGCATATATGGGTGATGCGGTATATGAGCAATATATCCGCTATCACCTCCTTCAAAAGGGGAAAGTTCGCCCTAATCAATTACATCGCTTAGGGACGGGCTTTGTTTCGGCAAAAGCACAGGCGAAAGTTGTTTATCATTTATTAGAAACGGCATTTTTGACAGAAGAGGAAGAGGCGGTATTAAGAAGAGGGCGTAATGCGAATTCGGGTACTGTTCCAAAAAATACAGATGTACAAACATATCGACACAGTACAGCCTTTGAAGCGCTAATCGGTTATCATCACTTGTTGAATAATCGTGAAAGATTGGACGAGATTGTATATAAGGCGATTGACGTTTTGGAAGAAAAGGAAGGGAGCACATCATCATGAGTAGTGAATATATTATCGGACGTAACCCTGTAATTGAAGCTTTAAGAGCGGGGCGAGATATTAATAAAATTTTGGTAGCGGAAGGTGCTGCCAAAGGACAAGTGCAAATTGTACTAGCATTAGCAAAAGAGAATAAGGTTATTTTGCAACACGCACCAAAGAAGAAATTAGATCAATTGGTTGAGGGTAATCATCAAGGTGTAATTGCTCAAGTAGCTGCATATCAATATGCTGAGTTAGAGGATTTGTTTAAATTAGCAGAAAAACGCAATGAAGATCCATTCTTCTTAATTTTAGATGAAATTGAAGACCCACATAACTTAGGTTCTATTATGCGTACTGCGGATGCAACAGGGGCTCATGGGGTTATTATTCCAAAAAGAAGAGCGGTGGGACTTACAGCGTCAGTTGCGAAAGCGTCGACTGGGGCAATTGAATATATTCCTGTTGCACGTGTAACAAATTTATCGCGTACAATTGATGAATTAAAAGAACGTGGACTTTGGATTGCTGGTACAGATGCCAAAGGGAAAACAGATTACCGTAATTTAGATGGTAATATGCCAATCGGACTAGTAATTGGTAGTGAAGGGAAAGGTATGAGTCGTATTATTGGTGAAAAGTGTGATTTCCTAATTACTTTACCGATGGTCGGTAAAGTTACATCCTTAAATGCTTCAGTAGCCGCAAGTTTGTTAATGTATGAGGTATATCGTAAACGTCACGAAATTGGTAAATAAAAAATGAACGATATTTTAATCGTTGACGGTTACAACATTATCGGGGCTTGGGGAGACTTGAAGAAACTGCGGGATGTAGATTTACAGTCATCAAGAGACGCACTTATTGATAAGATGGCGGATTATCAAGGCTATACAGGCACAAAGGTAATGATTGTCTTTGATGCCTATACAGTCTATGGTATTGAAAAAAAGATGAAACAATCACGGGTGGAAGTAATATTCACGAGAAAAAATCAAACTGCAGATGAAAAGATAGAACAACTTGCAATTGAGCTTAGAAATATAAATACACAAATATACGTTGCAACTTCGGATTATACGGAGCAATGGATTATATTTGCGCAAGGTGCACTTCGAAAGTCTGCGCGTGAATTAGAGTTAGAAGTGCAAGCGATGGAACAACAAGTAAGAAGGTGTACCAAAGACACGAAAGAAAAGCAACCCGCCATGCGAAAAATATTTAGTGAGGATATTACAGAAAAATTAGAAAAATTAAGAAGAGGAGAGCGTTGAAGCATTGACGCTCTTTATCTTTTTACTGTATAATATTGCTAAATATATAGCGGTCGGAGGGATCAAGGTGGAAGCAGGCTTCGTAAGTGTAGGCGACGTTACATTTCGTGATTTAGAGGATGAGGCAATCGTTGAGTTAGTTCGAAAAGGTAATACTGACGCTCTAGAATATTTAATTCACAAATATAAGAACTTTGTTCGCGCGAAATCAAGATCTTATTTCTTAGTGGGTGCCGATCGAGAAGATATTGTTCAAGAAGGCATGATTGGATTGTTTAAAGCCATTCGTGATTATAAAGGGGACAAGCTGTCTTCGTTCAAAGCATTTGCTGAACTGTGTATCACTCGACAAATTATTACCGCTATTAAAACAGCAACAAGGCAAAAACATATTCCGTTAAATTCGTATGTGTCTTTAGACAAGCCGATTTACGATGAGGAATCTGATCGAACATTATTAGATGTTATTTCGGAATCGAAAGTAACTGATCCAGAAGAGATGATTATAAGTCAGGAAGAATATACAGACATAGAATCAAAAATATCTGAATTATTAAGCGATTTAGAAAGAAAAGTGCTCTCTTTATACTTAGATGGTCGTTCCTATCAAGAAATTTCAGAACAGTTAAACAGGCACGTGAAATCTATTGATAACGCATTGCAGCGTGTAAAAAGGAAATTAGAAAGATATATGGAGATGAGAGAGAGTACAACTTTAAATTCATAGCAAGTGCCGCAGGTGTAAAATAATTCACCTGTTTTCTTTTTGTTAAGAGAGTGAAAGTCATGACATTGACATTATCTTTTGTTGTATGATACATTTTTAGGGACAATGTTACAAGGTTGGTGTAACTAATGAGGAAAAAAGTTGTACTCTCATGTGAAGAGTGTAAAAATCGAAACTACTCTACGATGAAAGATACGAGCTCAGTAGAGCGACTTGAGATAAAGAAGTTTTGTAAAACATGCAATAAGCATACAGTTCACAAAGAAACAAAATAAATAATTGAAATAATACACTGGAGGTCCCGTAGATGCGTTTAACGAACTTTTTCGGCGATGTAGGTCGCGAAATGAAAAAAGTAAGTTGGCCTAAAAAAGATGAATTACTCCGCTCAACAACGACTGTTATCGCGACAGTTGTGTTCTTTGCGATTTTCTTCGCAGTGGTTGATATGGGCATTTCTTCTTTAATTCGGTTAATTCTTGGTTAATTCTTGAATAAGAAGCACTTATCCATGATATAATGTTATTTATAAGAACTGTGTAAAAGCCCGGTGAACGGGTTTTTTCATTTGCGCAAAAAAATGTACGTCAGGGAGGGAAGGACGCTCGTCCTAAATGAATGGAAAAAAGTTGGTATGTTGTCCATACTTATTCTGGATATGAAAATAAAGTAAAAGCAAACCTAGAGAAACGTGTAGAATCAATGGGTATGCAAGATAAAATTTTCCGTGTTGTTGTCCCGGAAGAAGTAGAAGTAGAAATGAAAAATGGTAAAGAAAAAATAACGAAAAGAAAAGTGTTCCCAGGTTACGTATTAGTAGAACTAATCATGACTGACGATTCTTGGTATGTTGTTCGTAACACGCCAGGTGTAACAGGTTTTGTCGGTTCTTCTGGTTCAGGATCTAAACCATCGCCTCTATTAGAAGAGGAAGTTGTTACCATCATGAAGCATATGGGAATGGACAATGAAGTGGTTGATTTCGAATTTGAACTTCATGAAACAGTGCGTGTAAATGAGGGACCATTCGCGGATTATACAGGTGCGATTGAAGAAATTGATGTGGAAAAGAAAAAAGTTAGCGTGCTTGTAGACATGTTCGGTCGCGAGACTCCGGTTGAACTTGATTTCCATCAAATCGAAAAATTATAAAATGAAACTTGAAATGAATTGTAAAAAGTGATAATATCTTTTAAGTCAGTACGTCTTCGGTAACGGAGACGTTTTTTGAAAAAGATTTTATCATTATGATAAAATATGAAGTGGGAGGGCAAATCACTGCCCAATTGACCACATCACGGACTTAAGGAGGTGTGTCTCGTGGCTAAAAAGGTAATTAAAATGGTAAAACTTCAGATTCCTGCAGGTAAAGCTAATCCAGCTCCGCCGGTTGGTCCAGCATTAGGACAAGCAGGTGTTAACATCATGGGCTTCTGTAAAGAGTTTAACGCTCGTACAGCTGATCAAGCTGGTCTTATCATCCCTGTTGAAATTACGGTATTTGAGGACCGTTCATTCACTTTCATTACTAAAACTCCTCCTGCTGCTGTTCTTCTTAAGAAAGTAGCTGGTATTGAGTCTGGTTCTGGTGAACCAAACCGTAATAAAGTGGCAACTGTTAAGCGTGATAAAGTACGCGAAATCGCTGAAACTAAAATGCCTGACCTAAACGCTGCTAGCGTAGAAGCTGCAATGCGTATGGTTGAAGGTACTGCGCGCAGTATGGGCATCGTTATCGAAGACTAATTCGATTTGTTTTTTGTAAAAAAGGTTGCGGGTCTGGAATTCCAATTCGCAACCTTTATTATCGTAAATGATCATCATTTTTAAATAAATGGATGGGCGCACATCCTCGGGGGTTCCCGGAATGAAGGCGTAAACGTGGGAGGTTATTCCGCTAAAACCACATTCAAGGAGGAAACAAACATGGCTAAAAGAGGTAAAAAGTACGTTGAAGCTGCGAAGCTTGTTGATCGTGCATCTGCTTACTCTGCAACAGAAGCAGTAGAATTAGTAAAGAAAACAAACACAGCTAAATTTGATGCAACTGTAGAAGCTGCATTCCGTTTAGGTGTTGACCCTAAGAAAGCTGACCAACAAATTCGTGGTGCAGTTGTTCTTCCACACGGTACTGGTAAAGTACAACGTGTATTAGTATTCGCTAAAGGCGAAAAAGCAAAAGAAGCTGAAGCTGCTGGCGCTGAATTCGTAGGCGATGCTGATTACATCGGTAAAATCCAAAAAGGTTGGTTCGATTTCGATGTAGTAGTAGCAACTCCTGACATGATGGGTGAAGTTGGTAAACTTGGTCGTGTATTAGGACCTAAAGGTTTAATGCCAAACCCTAAAACTGGAACAGTTACTTTCGATGTAACTAAAGCTGTTAACGAAATCAAAGCTGGTAAAGTTGAATACCGCGTTGATAAAGCTGGTAACATCCACGTTCCAATCGGTAAAGTATCTTTCGAAGATGCTAAATTAGTAGAAAACTTCAAAACAATTGCTGACACGCTACAAAAAGCTAAGCCAGCTGCTGCAAAAGGTACTTACATGAAGAACGCAACTGTTGCTTCTACAATGGGACCTGGCGTACGCGTAGACGTTTCTACACTTGCGTAAAAATTGGAAGTTGACTTCATAAAGAAGTTTTAATATAATCATTTATGTTGTGAATTTTAATAGTGTACCGTAGACAGTAGGAGTCGATTCGACTTAATTTCCTACCTAGGTGTTAATATACGAAGCGGAATCTTTTTTCTGTGACTATATGCCTCCATGTCTACAAGTTGGGCATGGAGGTTTTTAGTGCACTTTCGGTACATCTTCTATATAATCTACAGGAGGTGTAATAACATGAGCAAAGTAATCGAAACTAAACAACAAGTTGTAACTGAAATCGCTGAAAAACTTCGCGCGAGTAAATCTACAATTGTTGTTGACTACCGTGGTTTAACAGTTTCTGAAGCAACAGAATTACGTAAAAACTTACGTGAAGCTGGCGTTGAGTTCAAAGTTTACAAAAACTCTTTAACTCGTCGTGCTGCAGAGTCTGCTGAAATGGCTGAGTTAAACGAATTCTTAACAGGACCAAACGCAATCGCGTTCAGTAACGAGGATGTAGTTGCTCCTGCGAAAGTATTAAACGACTTCGCTAAAAATCATGAAGCTTTAGAAATTAAAGCGGGCGTAATCGAAGGTAAACTTGTAACACTTGATGAGGTTAAAGCTATCGCTACTCTTCCATCACGTGAAGGCTTACTTTCTATGCTTCTTAGCGTTCTTCAAGCTCCAATCCGTAACCTTGCACTTGCTACTAAAGCAGTTGCAGATCAAAAGGAAGAGCAAGGCGCTTAATTTTTTAAAAGATAATTACTTGTTATCTATAAAACAATACAAACCTATTTAAGGGAGGATATTTACAATGACTAAAGAACAAATCATTGAAGCAGTTAAATCTATGACTGTATTAGAACTTAACGACTTAGTAAAAGCTATCGAGGAAGAATTCGGCGTAACTGCTGCTGCTCCTGTAGCTGTAGCTGGTGGCGCTGGCGAAGCTGCTGCTGAGCAAACTGAATTTGACGTAGTACTTGCAAGTGCTGGCGCTCAAAAAATCAAAGTTATCAAAGCTGTACGTGAAATCACTGGTCTTGGCTTAAAAGAAGCTAAAGAATTAGTTGACAACACTCCAAAAGCAATCAAAGAAGGCGTTACTAAAGAGGAAGCTGAAGAAATGAAAGCTAAACTTGAAGAAGTTGGCGCTGCTGTAGAAGTTAAGTAATTAACTTTTGGTGCTTTAAAAAAAGCTCGCTCTCATGCGAGCTTTTTTTTTAACTGTAAAGAAAAGAGGTGGCCATATGGCAGACCATTATTTTTCTAACGACCCTTCTAGTAAAAGTGATCGTAAACGATGGGAAGTTACACTTCGTGAATCTCGATTTACTTTTTTATCTGACCATGGGGTGTTCTCGAAAAACGAAGTGGACTTTGGTTCTCGTCTTTTAATTGAAGCGTTTCAAATGCCAGATGTTAAAGGTAATGTGTTAGACGTAGGATGTGGGTACGGTCCAATCGGTTTGTCGTTAGCGAAAGAGTTTCAAAATCGTGAAATTCACATGGTGGATGTGAATGAAAGGGCCTTGGGACTTGCAAAAGAAAATGCCGCTAATAACAGAATTGAAAATATACGTATTTTGCAAAGTAGTGTCTATGAAAATGTAGATGGCAAGTATGCTGTTATTCTATCTAATCCTCCAATTCGTGCTGGTAAAGATATCGTGCATGAGATTTTAGAAAAGGCTGTGGAGTATTTAGTTTCAGGTGGAGAATTGTGGATTGTTATTCAAAAGAAACAAGGTGCGCCATCTGCGATGAAAAAACTAGAAGAAGTATTTTCTGAAGTTGAAGTTGTAGAAAAGAAAAAAGGATATTATATCATAAAATCAAAAAAGCGTTGACGGTTATTTTTGGCTATGTTAACATTATACAATGCCAATATATGATTTTCTGCGTTGAGAAAGATGTATATTTTTGCTTCTCTTGGAAAAGATAGTAAAATCAGCAGATTATGAAACAGAATGATGGTTTTCTTATAGAAGCCATTTTTCTTTTTTGAGCAGGTAGAAAGACTCAACGTATCTATCTTTAAGAGAAAAAAACTACGCTAATAGCAGTAGTTGTATTTATTTGTGATTTTGCACAAATTTTTTTGTGCATTTATAATACTCATGATTTGAGGGGTGAAGCAGTTGACAGGTCAACTAGTTCAATACGGACGCCACCGCCAACGAAGAAGTTATGCCCGTATTAGTGAAGTATTAGAGTTACCAAATCTTATCGAAATTCAAACCTCTTCTTATCAGTGGTTTCTTGATGAGGGTTTGCGAGAAATGTTCCAAGACATTTCTCCGATCGAAGACTTTACGGGAAATCTATCGCTTGAATTTATCGACTACAGCTTGGGTGAACCTAAATACTCTGTAGAAGAATGCAAAGAGCGTGATGTGACGTATGCAGCACCACTTCGTGTAAAAGTGCGTCTAATCAACAAGGAAACTGGTGAAGTAAAAGAACAAGATGTGTTCATGGGAGATTTCCCACTCATGACAGAGACTGGAACATTCGTAATTAACGGTGCAGAACGTGTTATCGTTTCCCAGTTAGTTCGCTCTCCAAGCGTATACTATAGTGGCAAAGTGGATAAAAACGGAAAACGTGGTTTTACTGCTACTGTAATTCCAAACCGCGGAGCTTGGTTAGAGTATGAAACAGATGCTAAGGATGTTGTATATGTGCGTATTGACCGTACGCGTAAACTTCCTGTAACTGTTTTGTTACGCGCATTAGGGTTTGGCTCTGATCAAGAAATCACCGAGCTTTTAGGTGATAACGAATACTTAAGCAATACGTTAGAAAAAGACAACACAGATAGCACAGAGAAAGCATTGCTTGAAATTTATGAGCGTCTACGCCCTGGTGAACCACCAACAGTAGAAAATGCAAAGAGCTTACTTGTGTCTCGTTTCTTTGATCCGAAGCGCTACGATTTAGCAAATGTAGGTCGCTATAAGATCAACAAAAAGCTACACATTAAAAACAGATTGTTTAACCAACGTTTAGCTGAAACACTGGTGGATCCAGAAACTGGTGAAATTTTAGCGGCAGAAGGAACAGTCTTAGATCGTCGTACACTGGATCGCATTCTACCTTACTTAGAGAAAAACATTGGATTCAAAACAGCGAAACCAATGGGTGGAGTGGTAGCAGGCGATGTTGAGCTGCAATCTATTAAGATTTATGCTCCAGAATCAGAAGGCGAACGATCTATAAACGTAATTGGGAATGCAAATATTACTCGTGATATAAAACACATCACACCAGGTGATATTCTTGCTTCTATTAGCTACTTCTTTAACTTGCTATATAAAGTAGGGGATACAGATGATATTGACCACTTAGGAAATCGTCGTCTGCGTTCTGTAGGAGAGTTACTACAAAACCAATTCCGTATCGGTCTTTCTCGTATGGAACGTGTTGTTCGTGAGAGAATGTCGATTCAAGATACAAATGCAATTACACCACAAGCGTTAATTAACATTCGCCCGGTTATTGCATCTATTAAAGAGTTCTTCGGAAGTTCTCAGTTATCTCAGTTCATGGATCAAACAAACCCATTAGCAGAGTTAACTCACAAACGAAGACTATCTGCATTAGGACCCGGTGGTTTAACGCGTGAGCGCGCAGGCTTTGAAGTACGTGACGTTCACTACTCTCACTATGGTCGTATGTGTCCAATTGAAACGCCAGAGGGACCAAACATCGGTTTGATTAACTCATTATCTTCGTTTGCGAAAGTAAATGAGTTTGGTTTCATTGAAACGCCATACCGTCGTGTTGACCCAGAAACTGGTCTTGTAACAGGGCAGGTTGATTATTTAACAGCAGATGAAGAAGATAACTATGTTGTAGCCCAAGCGAATATGAAATTATCTGAAGTAGGGGAATTCCTTGATGAAGATATCGTAGCTCGTTTCCGTGGTGAAAACATTGTCACAAATAAAGAACGCATCGACTACATGGATGTATCTCCAAAACAAGTAGTGTCGGCAGCGACAGCTTGTATTCCGTTCTTAGAAAACGATGACTCTAACCGCGCACTTATGGGAGCGAACATGCAACGTCAGGCGGTTCCGTTAATAAATCCGGAATCTCCGATTGTAGGTACAGGTATGGAGTACGTATCAGCAAAAGACTCAGGTGCTGCAGTAATCTGTAAACAGCCTGGTGTTGTTGAGCGCGTAGAAGCACGTGAAGTTTGGGTACGTCGCTATGTAGACGTTGACGGTCAAACAGTAAAAGGCGACTTAGATCGCTACAAAATGCAAAAATTCATTCGTTCTAACCAAGGAACTTGCTACAACCAACGTCCAATCGTAAGTGTTGGGGACCAAGTTGTAAAAGGTGAAATCCTTGCGGATGGTCCTTCTATGGAACTAGGTGAACTGGCGCTTGGACGTAACGTGCTTGTTGGCTTTATGACATGGGACGGTTATAACTATGAGGATGCGATCATCATGAGTGAGCGCCTTGTAAAAGATGATGTGTACACTTCTATCCATATTGAAGAATATGAATCAGAAGCTCGTGATACGAAGCTTGGACCAGAAGAAATTACACGTGATATCCCGAATGTTGGAGAAGATGCACTTCGTAATCTTGACGAGCGCGGTATTATTCGCGTCGGTGCTGAAGTAAAAGATGGAGATCTACTTGTTGGTAAAGTAACGCCAAAAGGTGTAACAGAATTAACGGCAGAAGAACGTCTATTACATGCAATCTTCGGTGAAAAAGCACGTGAAGTACGTGATACATCACTACGTGTACCACACGGTGGTGGCGGTATTATATTAGACGTAAAAGTGTTTAACCGTGAAGATGGCGATGAATTGCCACCAGGCGTGAATCAACTTGTACGTGCATATATCGTTCAAAAGCGTAAAATTTCTGAAGGTGACAAAATGGCCGGTCGTCATGGTAACAAAGGTGTTATTTCCCGTATTTTACCGGAAGAAGATATGCCTTACTTACCAGATGGTACGCCAATCGATATCATGTTAAACCCATTAGGGGTACCATCTCGTATGAATATCGGTCAGGTATTAGAGCTTCATCTTGGTATGGCAGCAAGATACCTTGGTATTCACATTGCAACACCGGTATTCGATGGTGCTCGTGAGGAAGATGTATGGGGCACAATTGAAGAAGCTGGTATGGCAAATGACGCGAAAACAATCCTGTATGACGGACGTACTGGTGAGCCATTCGATAACCGTGTATCTGTTGGTGTCATGTATATGATCAAACTTGCGCACATGGTTGACGATAAACTTCATGCTCGTTCTACTGGACCATACTCACTTGTAACGCAGCAACCTCTTGGAGGTAAAGCTCAGTTCGGTGGACAGCGTTTCGGTGAGATGGAGGTTTGGGCACTTGAAGCTTATGGTGCCGCTTATACTCTTCAAGAAATCTTAACAGTGAAGTCTGATGATGTTATTGGGCGTGTTAAGACGTATGAAGCAATTGTTAAAGGTGAAAATGTTCCAGAACCAGGTGTTCCTGAATCATTCAAAGTATTGATTAAAGAACTGCAAAGTTTAGGTATGGACGTTAAAATGATGTCTATCAACGATACAGAAATTGAAATGCGTGATACGGAAGATGACGATGATCATCAATCAGCAGATAAATTGAATGTTGAAGTTGAGACAACTAAGGAATAATTGGGATAACCTGTAGACTAAAAGGGAGGTAGGCCCCTTGATAGATGTAAATAACTTTGAATATATGAAGATTGGACTTGCTTCACCTGACAAGATTCGTTCTTGGTCATACGGTGAAGTTAAGAAACCAGAAACAATTAACTATCGTACGTTAAAGCCTGAAAAAGATGGCTTGTTCTGTGAGCGTATTTTCGGACCACAAAAGGACTGGGAATGTCATTGCGGAAAATATAAACGTGTACGTTATAAAGGTGTAGTTTGTGATCGATGTGGCGTTGAAGTAACGCGTGCAAAAGTTCGTCGTGAACGTATGGGTCATATCGAATTAGCTGCTCCTGTATCTCATATTTGGTATTTCAAAGGTATCCCGAGCCGCATGGGACTTGTCTTAGACATGTCCCCTCGCGCGCTTGAAGAAGTAATTTATTTCGCTTCTTATGTTGTAACAGAAAGTGGAGATACACCACTTGATAAGAAGCAATTACTTTCTGAAAAAGAATACCGTGCATATCGTGATCGATATGGCAGTACATTCCATGCTGCTATGGGTGCAGAAGCGATTAAAAAATTACTGCAAGACATCGATTTAGATAAAGAAGTAGACTTCTTAAAAGAAGAATTAAAAACAGCACAAGGACAACGCCGTACTCGTGCTATTAAACGTCTAGAAGTATTAGAAGCATTCCGTAACTCTGGAAATCACCCATCTTGGATGATCTTAGAGGTTCTTCCAGTTATCCCACCAGAACTACGCCCAATGGTACAGTTAGATGGTGGACGTTTTGCTACTTCTGACTTAAACGACTTATATCGTCGTGTAATTAACCGTAACAACCGTTTAAAACGTCTATTGGACTTAGGTGCACCAAGCATTATCGTTCAAAATGAAAAACGTATGTTACAAGAAGCTGTAGACGCATTAATCGATAATGGTCGCCGTGGCCGTCCAGTTACTGGACCAGGTAACCGTCCATTAAAATCACTATCTCACATGCTTAAAGGTAAACAAGGACGTTTCCGTCAAAACTTATTAGGTAAACGTGTTGACTACTCTGGCCGTTCTGTAATCGTTGTAGGACCGAACTTAAAGATGTACCAATGTGGATTGCCGAAAGAAATGGCACTTGAATTGTTTAAACCTTTCGTTATGAAAGAGTTAGTTGGAAAAGGATTAGCACACAACATTAAGAGTGCTAAACGTAAAATCGAGCGTGTACACCCTGAAGTTTGGGACGTTTTAGAATCTGTGATCAAAGAGCATCCAGTACTTCTAAACCGCGCACCAACACTTCACCGTCTTGGTATCCAGGCGTTTGAACCTACACTAGTAGAAGGTCGTGCAATCCGTCTTCACCCACTTGTATGTACTGCATACAACGCGGACTTTGACGGTGACCAAATGGCGGTTCACGTTCCGTTATCATCAGAGGCACAAGCAGAAGCTCGTATCCTTATGTTAGCGGCACAAAACATCTTGAATCCAAAAGACGGAAAACCAGTTGTTACTCCATCTCAGGATATGGTATTAGGTAACTATTACTTAACACTTGAGCGCGAGGGTGCAATCGGTGAAGGTATGGTCTTCAAAGATGCAAACGAAGCAATACTTGCATACCAAAATGGATATGTACATCTGCACACACGTGTTGCAGTTGCTGCGAGTTCGGTAAATAATGTAACGTTTACTGAAGAGCAAAAGAGTAAGCTTCTATTAACAACAGTTGGTAAATTAATATTTAACGAAATCTTACCAGAGTCGTTCCCTTATATTAATGAACCAACAAACTCAAACCTTGAAAAAGAAACACCAGCGGAATATTTCGTTGAAAAAGGTGCGAACATTAAAGAAATTATTGCTAGTCGCGAAGAAGTGGCACCATTTAGCAAGAAAATCCTTGGTAACATTATTGCGGAAGTATTCAAACGTTTCCAAATTACAGAAACGTCTCGCATGCTTGACCGTATGAAAAACTTAGGATTTAAATACTCTACAAAAGCTGGTATTACAGTTGGGGTATCAGATATTCTTGTATTAGGTGAAAAAGATGAAATTCTCCATGAAGCACAAGCAAAAGTAGATAATGTAATTAAACAATTCCGTCGCGGTTTAATCACGGAAGAAGAACGTTACGATCGCGTTATCTCTATTTGGAGTAATGCAAAAGATGTTATCCAAGGAAAGCTGATGAAATCCTTGAATAAACGCAACCCAATCTTCATGATGAGTGATTCCGGTGCCCGTGGTAACGCATCGAACTTTACTCAGCTTGCTGGTATGCGTGGTCTGATGGCCAATCCATCTGGTCGTATCATTGAGCTTCCGATCAAATCGAGTTTCCGTGAAGGTTTAACAGTACTTGAGTACTTCATCTCTACGCATGGTGCGCGTAAAGGTCTTGCCGATACAGCACTTAAAACTGCCGATTCTGGTTACTTAACACGTCGTCTTGTAGACGTTGCACAAGATGTAATTGTTCGTCAAGATGATTGTGGAACAGATCGCGGTTTACTAATTGGTGCGATTAAAGAGGGTAATGAAGTTATTGAGTCACTATATGATCGTCTTGTTGGACGTTTTGCAAGAAAAACTGTAAAACATCCTGAAACAGGTGAAGTATTAGTTGTTGAAAATCAATTAATTACTGAAGATATTGCTCATATCGTTGAAAAGTCGGGTGTTGAAACTGTAAACATTCGTTCAGCGTTTACGTGTAATACTCGCCATGGTGTATGTAAGAAGTGTTACGGTCGTAACTTAGCAACTGGTACAGACGTAGAAGTAGGAGAAGCGGTAGGTATTATCGCAGCTCAATCTATCGGTGAGCCAGGTACACAGTTAACGATGCGTACGTTCCATACAGGTGGGGTTGCCGGGGATGATATCACACAAGGTTTACCTCGTATCCAAGAGATCTTCGAAGCTCGTAATCCGAAGGGTCAGGCAGTTATCAGTGAAATTGACGGTGTTATCGCAGCGATCAACGATGTTAAAGATCGCCAAGAAGTAGTTGTACAGGGTGAAGTTGAAGCTCGTACGTATGCTATTCCTTACGGTGCTCGTCTGAAAGTAACTCTAGGACAGCCAATTAGCCACGGTAAAGAGTTAACAGAAGGTTCTATTGATCCGAAGGAATTACTAAAAGTAACGGACATTACAGCAGTTCAAGAATACTTATTACGTGAAGTTCAAAAAGTATACCGTATGCAAGGGGTAGAAATTGGTGACAAACACGTAGAAGTAATGGTACGTCAAATGCTACGTAAAGTTCGTGTAAGTGATGCGGGTGAAACAGATGTATTACCAGGAACATTACTAGATATCCATCAGTTTACTGATGCGAATGCGAAGGTGTTACTGAAAGGTAAACAACCAGCAACGGCTAGACCGGTTCTACTTGGTATTACAAAAGCTTCACTTGAGACAGATTCGTTCTTATCTGCGGCGTCATTCCAAGAAACAACTCGTGTTCTAACAGATGCAGCAATTAAGGGTAAACGCGATGAGCTTCTAGGATTGAAAGAGAATGTTATTATAGGTAAGCTTGTTCCTGCTGGAACAGGTATGAATCGTTATCGCAAAGTGGATCTTGTAAAAACAACACAAGATAACATGAATGTAGAAAACGATGAAGTTTATGTGGAACAGTAAAATTTTCCGTCGTAAATTTTGTATAAAAACAGCTGATCCTAGTTGACATTGTATGAGACAAAATGTTACTATAATCAAGGTTGCTCCTGAACGATGCTTTGGAGGATATTTAAATGTCTTATCAAAAAGTGTCAAATGCTGAAAATGTAGTCGTTGGTCATAAACGAACATTGGAAGCAATCAAAAATGGTATAGTTAAAGAAGTTGTTATTGCAGAAGATGCTGATGTGCGGTTAACCCATGTTATCATTCGTACTGCCTTGCAACATAACATACCCATAACCAAAGTTGAATCAGTTCGTAAGCTTGGAAAAGTTTCGGGGATTCAAGTGGGAGCTTCAGCAATAGGAATAATAAGTTAAAACTGTTTTTGTGAGGAGAGAGCATTTGCTCTTCCTTGCAAAAACTTTGTTTTCAACTAATAATGAACCACCTGGATATGTGGTCATACAAACATGCGAAGGGAGGATAATCAAATGCCTACTATTAACCAATTAGTGAGAAATGGTCGTACTGATAAAGTATGGAAGTCTAAATCACCTGCGTTAAACAAAGGTTTTAATTCTTTAAAGAAAAAATCAACTGATATCTCTGCACCTCAAAAACGTGGTGTGTGTACTCGTGTTGGTACAATGACTCCGAAGAAACCGAACTCAGCGTTACGTAAATACGCTCGTGTACGTTTAACAAACGGTATTGAAGTTACAGCTTACATCCCAGGTATCGGTCATAACCTACAAGAGCATAGCGTAGTATTAATTCGCGGTGGTCGAGTAAAGGATTTACCAGGGGTACGTTACCACATCGTTCGTGGTGCGCTTGATACAGCTGGTGTTGACAAACGTATGCAAGGACGTTCTAAATATGGTACTAAGCGACCAAAACCTGCTAAAAAATAATAAACTTATAATGAAAGGAGGAACTCAATATGCCTCGTAAAGGACCTGTTGCGAAACGTGACGTGTTACCAGATCCAATGTACAATTCTAAACTTGTAACACGCCTAATCAACAAAATGATGGTTGACGGTAAAAAAGGTAAATCTCAAACAATTCTTTATAACGCTTTCGATATCGTTCGTGAACGTTCAGATAAAGAACCAATGGAAGTATTCGAGCAAGCTCTTAAGAACATCATGCCTGTTCTTGAAGTACGCGCTCGTCGTGTTGGTGGTGCTAACTACCAAGTTCCAGTTGAGGTTCGTCCAGAACGCCGTACAACTTTAGGTCTTCGCTGGTTAGTAAACTATGCTCGTCTTCGTGGTGAAAAAACTATGGAAGAGCGTCTAGCTTACGAAATCTTAGATGCAGCTAACAACGCTGGTGCATCTGTTAAGAAACGTGAAGACACTCATAAAATGGCAGAAGCTAACAAAGCATTTGCTCATTACCGTTGGTAGGATTCAACGTAAAATAAATTGTAAGCATAAACCGCTTTATTTGTCGCTTATGGAAGTGTGGAGAGGGAGAATGCCTCTCCCTTTCGTTGGGCGCTCGTTTTACATAATGAGGGTACTGGACACTGGCATATGTAACAATATAAAGTGGCTTTTTTGCTACTTAAAATAAAATAATCCAATCCATATATGGAAGGAGCAAGACACCAAATGACTAGAGAGTTCTCTTTAGAAAACACTCGTAATATTGGTATCATGGCTCACATCGATGCTGGTAAAACAACAGCAACTGAGCGTATTCTGTATTACACAGGACGTATTCATAAAATCGGTGAAACTCATGAAGGTGCATCTCAGATGGACTGGATGGAGCAAGAGCAAGAACGTGGTATCACAATTACTTCTGCTGCAACTACAGCACAATGGAAAGGTCACCGTGTAAATATCATTGACACTCCAGGACACGTAGATTTCACAGTAGAAGTAGAACGTTCTTTACGCGTACTTGATGGCGCAGTAGCAGTACTTGATGCACAATCTGGTGTAGAACCACAAACAGAAACTGTTTGGCGTCAGGCTACTACTTATGGTGTACCTCGTATCGTATTCGTTAACAAAATGGATAAGATTGGTGCAGATTTCTTATACTCTGTAGGAACAATCCACGATCGTTTACAAGCAAACGCACATCCAATTCAGTTACCAATCGGTGCTGAAGATGAGTTCAATGGTATCATTGACCTTGTTGAAGAGTGTGCTTACATGTACTCTAACGATTTAGGAACAGACATCGAGCGTGTCGAAATTCCTGAAGAGCATAAAGAATTAGCTGAAGAATACCGTGGAAAACTTATTGAAGCGGTAGCTGAGCTTGATGAAGAAATGATGATGAAGTACCTAGAAGGTGAAGAAATCACTGTAGAAGAGCTTAAAGCTGGTATCCGTAAGGCTACAACTTCTGTAGAATTCTTCCCAGTAATCTGTGGTTCTGCATTCAAAAATAAAGGTGTTCAAATTCTGTTAGACGCAGTTATCGACTACCTACCATCTCCATTAGATGTACCTGCTATTAAAGGTACTCTTCCGGATACAGATGAAGCTATCGAGCGTAAGTCTAGCGATGAAGAACCATTCGCAGCTTTAGCATTCAAAATCATGACTGATCCTTATGTTGGTAAGTTAACGTTCTTCCGTGTGTACTCTGGTGTGTTAAACTCTGGATCATACGTGAAAAACTCAACTAAAGGTAAGCGTGAGCGTGTAGGTCGTATCCTACAAATGCACGCTAACAGCCGTGAAGAGATTTCAACAGTTTACGCTGGTGATATCGCTGCTGCTGTAGGTTTAAAAGATACTACTACTGGTGATACTCTTTGTGACGAGAAGAGCCTTGTTATCCTTGAGTCTATGGAATTCCCAGAGCCAGTTATCTCTGTAGCTATCGAACCAAAATCTAAAGCTGACCAAGATAAAATGGGTACAGCATTATCTAAGCTTTCTGAAGAAGATCCAACATTCCGTGCTCACACTGACCAAGAAACTGGCCAAACAATCATCGCTGGTATGGGTGAACTTCACCTTGATATCATTGTTGACCGTATGCGCCGTGAATTCAAAGTGGAAGCAAACGTTGGTGCTCCTCAGGTAGCATACCGTGAGACTTTCCGCGCTGCTGCGAAAGTTGAAGGTAAGTTCGCTCGTCAATCTGGTGGTCGTGGACAATTCGGTCACGTTTGGATTGAGTTTGAACCTAATGAAGAAGGTAAAGGATTCGAATTCCAAAACAAGGTAGTCGGTGGTGTAGTTCCACGTGAATACATCCCAGCTGTTGGAGCGGGTCTTGAAGACGCACTTAAAAATGGTGTACTAGCTGGTTATCCACTAGTTGATATTAAAGCTGCGTTAGTTGACGGATCTTACCATGATGTCGATTCATCTGAGATGGCGTTCAAAATCGCTGCATCTATGGCGCTTAAAGCTGCGGTTTCTAAATGTAGCCCAGTAATTCTTGAGCCAATGATGAAAGTTGAAGTTGTAATTCCTGAAGAGTACATGGGTGACATTATGGGCGACGTAACATCTCGTCGTGGACGTGTAGAAGGTATGGAAGCTCGCGGTAACGCTCAAGTTGTTCGCGCTATGGTTCCACTTTCTGAAATGTTCGGTTATGCAACGGCATTACGTTCTAACACTCAAGGACGCGGAACATTCTCAATGACATTTGATCATTATGAAGAAGTACCGAAGTCTGTTTCTGAAGAAATTATTAAAAAAAATAAAGGTGAATAATTGATTTTTATCGATTGTTCAAGTATAACTACTTATGTAAGCTTAGAAAGTGAGACGCAAGTTTCACTTTCTAGTCTAAATATAAAATAACCCATATAAACTAAGGAGGAATTTAGAATGGCTAAAGCTAAATTCGAACGTTCTAAACCCCATGTTAACATCGGTACAATCGGCCACGTTGACCATGGTAAAACTACATTAACTGCTGCGATCACTACAGTTCTTGCAAAAGCTGGTGGTGCTGAAGCACGCGGATACGATCAAATCGACGCTGCTCCAGAAGAAAGAGAGCGCGGAATCACAATCTCAACTGCACACGTTGAGTACGAAACTGAAACTCGTCACTATGCACACGTTGACTGCCCAGGTCATGCTGACTATGTTAAAAACATGATCACTGGTGCTGCTCAAATGGACGGCGGTATCTTAGTAGTATCTGCTGCTGATGGTCCAATGCCTCAAACACGTGAGCACATCCTTCTTTCTCGTCAAGTAGGTGTTCCTTACATCGTTGTATTCTTAAACAAATGCGACATGGTAGATGACGAAGAATTATTAGAATTAGTAGAAATGGAAGTTCGCGACCTATTATCTGAATACGGATTCCCAGGCGACGATATTCCTGTAATTAAAGGTTCTGCTCTTAAAGCTCTTCAAGGAGAAGCTGAGTGGGAAGAAAAAATCATCGAATTAATGACTGAAGTTGATGCTTACATCCCAACTCCAGAACGTGAAACTGACAAACCATTCTTAATGCCTATCGAGGATGTATTCTCTATCACAGGTCGTGGTACAGTTGCAACTGGTCGTGTTGAGCGTGGAATCGTTAAAGTTGGTGACGTAGTAGAAATCATCGGTCTTGCTGAAGAGAATGCTACTACAACTGTAACTGGTGTAGAAATGTTCCGTAAGCTTCTTGACCAAGCTCAAGCTGGAGACAACATCGGTGCTCTACTTCGTGGGGTTGCTCGTGAAGACATCCAACGTGGACAAGTTCTTGCTAAAACTGGCTCTGTAAAAGCACACGCTAAATTCAAAGCTGAGGTTTTCGTATTATCTAAAGAAGAAGGTGGACGTCATACTCCATTCTTCGCTAACTACCGTCCACAGTTCTACTTCCGTACAACTGACGTAACTGGTATCATCCAATTACCAGAAGGTACTGAAATGGTAATGCCTGGTGACAACATCGAAATGACTATCGAACTTATCGCTCCAATCGCTATCGAAGAGGGAACTAAATTCTCTATTCGTGAAGGTGGACGTACAGTAGGTTACGGTGTAGTTGCTACAATCGTTGCTGAGTAGTCTTTAATTAGATTATTAAAAACTCAAGGGATTCTCCCTTGAGTTTTTTTATTGCTTATTACTATAGAAGAAAGAGATGTATTTTCTATTTTTGGATGAGTTTCTTCTATAGTATATAAAACGAAAACAACACCCAAAAACTGTAAGGTGAATAAGAGTAGATGAAAACTTGATATTCTTTAAAGTGCCATGTATAATAGCAAAAGTAGAGAAAAGCAGATGCGAACAAAAAGATGCTTGCATCTAGACGAATAACATTGTATAATAGACAATGTTGGTCTTTGACTGCGATGAAGTGGAAGGTTGCTGACACACCCGGCCGCTTTGCCATGGCATGGTGTGGGGAAATTTCCATGGAGAAGGTCTATTTTAGAAATAGGCGAACGAAGGAGGGAAAATAATGGCAAAAGAAAAAATTCGTATCCGTTTAAAAGCTTATGATCACCGTATTCTTGATCAATCAGCTGAGAAAATTGTAGAAACAGCTAAGCGTTCTGGGGCAACAGTTTCTGGTCCGATCCCATTACCAACTGAGAAGACTATTTACACAATTCTTCGTGCTGTTCATAAGTACAAAGATTCTCGTGAACAATTCGAAATGCGCACACACAAACGTCTAATCGACATCGTGAGTCCTACTCCGCAAACAGTAGATTCATTAATGCGTTTAGATTTACCATCTGGTGTAGATATCGAAATCAAACTATAATTCATATAACTTAAAAATGTAGGAGGTGTAACTCATGACCAAAGGAATCTTAGGAAGAAAGATCGGTATGACTCAAGTATTTGCTGAGAACGGTGAGTTAATCCCAGTAACGGTAATCGCTGCTAATCCAAACGTTGTTCTTCAAAAGAAAACAACTGAAACTGATGGCTACAACGCAATTCAGTTAGGATTTGAAGATAAACGTGAAAAGTTAACTAACAAACCTGAACAAGGCCACACTGCTAAAGCATCTACAACTCCTAAGCGCTTCATTCGCGAAATCCGCGATGCAGACGTGGACGGATTAGAGGTTGGTCAAGAGGTAAAAGTTGAAGTTTTCGCTGCAGGTGAAATCGTTGACGTAACAGGAATTTCTAAAGGTAAAGGTTTCCAAGGTGTTATTAAACGCCACGGACAATCTCGCGGACCTATGTCTCATGGTTCTCGCTATCACCGTCGTCCAGGTTCAATGGGGCCAGTTGCTCCGAACCGTGTATTCAAAGGCAAAAAACTTGCTGGACGTATGGGTGGAGACCAAGTTACTATCCAAAACTTAGAAATCGTTCAAGTTGACACTGAGCGCAACTTATTACTAGTAAAAGGTAACGTTCCAGGTGCTAAGAAATCTCTTGTAGTTGTTCAAGGCGCTGTGAAGGTTAGCAAATAATTCACAATAGGAAGGAGGAATTCCAATGCCAAAAGTTACTGTATATAACCAAACTGGTTCACAGGTTGGTGAAATCGAATTAGCTGAAGCTATTTTCGGTATCGAACCAAATGAAGCTGTACTATTTGAGGCTGTAATGATGCAACGTGCATCTTTACGTCAAGGTACACACAAAGTAAAAACTCGCTCTGAAGTTCGCGGTGGTGGTCGTAAACCATGGCGTCAAAAAGGAACTGGACGTGCTCGTCAAGGTTCTATCCGCTCTCCTCAATGGCGTGGTGGTGGTACGGTATTCGGACCTACACCAAGAAGCTATGCGTACAAACTTCCTAAGAAAGTTCGTCGTTTAGCAATCAAATCTGCATTAGCTACTAAAGTAGTTGAGAACAACATTGTAGTTCTTGAGGACCTAGTGTTAAATGCACCAAAAACAAAAGACATGGTAGCAGTACTTAAAGGATTAACTGTTGAGAAGAAAGCTCTTATCGTAACTGCTGATGCAAACGAATCTGTAGAGTTATCTGCTCGCAATATCCCTGGAGTAACAGTAATCACTGCTGATGGCGTAAACGTGCTAGATGTGCTTCATCATGATAAGCTAATCATGACAAAAGCGGCAGTGGAAAAAGTAGAGGAGGTGCTTGCATAATGAGAGATCCTCGTGATATCATTAAGCGCCCAGTTATCACTGAACGTTCTATGGAAATGATGGCTGAAAAAAAATACACGTTCGACGTGGACGTTAAATCTAATAAAACAGAGGTTAAAGACGCTATAGAAGCGATCTTTGGTGTTAATGTAGACAAAGTAAATATCATGAACTACAAGCCGAAAGCAAAACGTGTTGGTCGTCACGCTGGTTTTACTAGCCGTCGTCGTAAAGCAATCGTTAAGCTAACTGCTGACAGCAAAGAAATCGAAATCTTCCAAGGCGTTTAATTCTTACTAAAGAAGGAGGGAAATTGAGATGGGAATTAAAAAGTATAATCCAACTACTAACGGTCGTCGTAACATGACTACGAATGATTTCGCTGAAATCACGACTGACAGACCGGAAAAGTCTTTACTTGCTCCTTTAAGCAAAAAGGCTGGTCGTAATAACCAAGGTAAAATTACTGTACGTCATCAAGGTGGCGGACATAAGCGTCAATACCGTATCATCGACTTTAAGCGTAACAAAGATGGAATTCCAGGACGCGTTGCTACGATCGAATACGATCCAAACCGCTCTGCGAATATCGCATTAATTAACTACGTTGACGGTGAAAAACGTTACATTCTTGCTCCTAAAACTTTAGAAGTAGGTATGGAAGTTATGTCTGGCCCTGAAGCTGACATTAAAATCGGTAACGCATTACCATTAATCAACATTCCAGTAGGTACTGTTGTTCATAATATCGAGCTTAAGCCTGGTCGTGGAGGACAATTAGTCCGTTCTGCTGGTACGTCTGCTCAAGTACTTGGTAAAGAAGGAAAATACGTACTTGTACGTTTAACTTCTGGTGAAGTACGTTTAGTATTATCTGCTTGTCGCGCTTCAATCGGTCAAGTTGGTAACGAACAACACGAACTTATCAAAATCGGTAAAGCAGGTCGCTCTCGCTGGTTAGGTAAGCGCCCAACAGTTCGTGGTTCTGTAATGAACCCGGTTGATCACCCACACGGTGGTGGTGAAGGACGCTCTCCAATCGGACGTAAGTCTCCAATGTCTCCATGGGGTAAACCAACTCTTGGATTCAAGACTCGTAAGAAAAACAAAGCGTCTGATAAATTTATCGTTCGTCGTCGTAAAAAATAATGGGATTGTAGTACGGTTCATTTCAAGAACCGTACGCCAATCACGAAGGGAGGCACCAAAATGGCTCGTAGCTTAAAAAAAGGACCATTTGTCGATGATCACTTAATGAACAAAATGGAAAAATTAGTTGCATCTGAGCAAAAACAAGTTGTTAAAACTTGGTCTCGCCGTTCAACAATCTTCCCTCAGTTCATCGGACATACAATTGCTGTATATGATGGTCGTAAACACGTACCTGTGTACATCACTGAGGATATGGTTGGCCATAAGTTAGGTGAATTCGCACCAACTCGTACGTATAAAGGTCACCTTGCTGACGATAAGAAAACTAGAAGATAATGAGAGGAGGCACTTCAATGCAAGCTAAAGCAGTAGTGAGAACAGTTCGTATTGCTCCTCGTAAGGTTCGTTTAGTAGTAGACTTAATCCGAGGTAAGCAAGTGGGTGAAGCGATTGCTATCCTTAACCACACACCAAAAACTGCTTCTCCAGTTGTAGAAAAAGTTTTAAAATCTGCAATCGCAAATGCAGAGCACAATTATGAGATGGATATTAACAACCTAGTTGTTGAAAAAGTCTTCGTTGACGAAGGTCCAACGTTGAAACGTTTCCGTCCACGTGCAATGGGTCGTGCAAGCCAAATTAACAAACGCACAAGCCACATCACAGTTGTGGTATCAGAAAAGAAGGAGGGATAATCGATGGGTCAGAAGGTTAATCCAATTGGTCTTCGTGTCGGTATTATCCGCGACTGGGAATCTCGTTGGTTCGCTGAGAAAGATTATGCTACGTTATTACATGAAGACATCAAAATCCGTGAGTACATTACTGTACGCTTAAAAGATTCTGCTGTTGCTAAAGTAGAAATCGAACGTGCAGCAAATCGTGTAAATGTTACAATTCACACTGCAAAACCTGGTATGGTAATTGGTAAAGGTGGTACTGAAGTTGAAGCACTTCGTAAAGCTCTTAACCAATTAACAGGCAAGCGTGTACACATTAACATTTTAGAAGTTAAGAGAGCTGATCTTAACGCTAAATTAGTAGGCGAAAACATCGCTCGTCAATTAGAAAACCGTGTATCATTCCGTCGTGCACAAAAGCAAGTTATTCAACGTGCTATGCGTGCAGGAGCAAAAGGTATTAAAACACAGGTTTCTGGTCGTCTTGGCGGAGCTGATATCGCTCGTGCAGAATCTTACAGTGAAGGAACTGTTCCACTTCATACACTTCGCGCTGATATTGACTATGCAGCAGTTGAAGCTGATACAACATACGGTAAATTAGGCGTAAAAGTATGGATCTACCGTGGAGAAGTCCTTCCTACAAAAAAGAAAGCTTCTGAGGAAGGAGGAAAATAATATGTTAATGCCTAAACGCGTAAAATATCGTAGAGAGCATCGTGGTAAAATGCGTGGTCGTGCAAAAGGTGGAACTGAAATCGCTTTTGGTGAATTTGGTTTACAAGCACTAGCTGCTTCATGGATTACAAACCGTCAAATCGAAGCTGCTCGTCGTGCAATGACTCGTCACATGAAACGTGGCGGTAAAGTATGGATTAAAATTTTCCCTTCTAAACCTTACACTGCAAAACCTCTAGAAGTACGTATGGGTTCCGGTAAAGGGGCACCAGAAGGCTGGGTAGCAGTAGTAAAACCTGGGAAAATTATGTTTGAAATTGCGGGTGTATCTGAAGAGGTAGCACGCGAAGCATTACGTCTTGCAGCTCACAAGTTACCTGTGAAATGTAAATTCGTAAAACGTGAAGAAAATGGTGGTGAATCTAATGAAAACTAATGATATTCGTGAATTAACCACTGCCGAAATCGAAACAAAAGTTAAAGCTTTAAAGGAAGAGTTGTTTAATCTTCGCTTCCAACTTGCTACAGGACAATTAGAGAACCCAACTCGCATCCGTGAAGTACGTAAAGCGATTGCTCGTATGAAAACTGTAGTTTGTGAAAGAGAGATCGGAATTAATCGATAAATTGAGGGGAGGTTTGCATAGTGAGCGAACGTAACCAACGCAAAGTTTATACTGGTCGTGTTGTTTCTGACAAAATGGACAAAACGATTACAGTTTTAGTTGAAACTTACAAAACTCATTCCTTATACGGAAAACGTGTTAAGTATTCTAAAAAGTATAAAGCCCATGATGAGCAAAACCAAGCGAAACTTGGCGATATCGTTAAAATCATGGAAACTCGCCCGCTTTCTGCTACTAAGCGTTTCCGTTTAGTTGAAATCGTTGAAGAAGCGGTTGTTATCTAAATAGACGAATCGGAATTTTTAGTCCGAAGGGAGGTTTCATAACATGATCCAACAAGAATCTCGTTTGAAAGTTGCTGACAACTCTGGTGCCCGCGAACTTTTAACAATTAAAGTATTAGGCGGCTCTGGTCGTAAATATGCTTATATTGGTGATATTATCGTTGCTACGGTAAAACAAGCAACACCAGGTGGCGTTGTTAAAAAAGGTGACGTTGTTAAGGCAGTAGTGGTACGTACGAAGAGCGGAGCTCGTCGTCCGGACGGTTCTTACATTAAATTTGATGAAAACGCAGCGGTTATCATCAAAGACGATAAGAGCCCACGTGGTACTCGTATCTTCGGACCAGTAGCTCGTGAATTACGTGATAGCAACTTCATGAAGATCGTTTCTTTAGCTCCAGAAGTTCTATAATTTAAGGTATTGCCTTGCTAAGGAGGTGCAGAATTAAGATGCATGTAAAAAAAGGTGATAAAGTTCAGGTAATCACTGGTAAAGACAAAGGAAAACAAGGTGTTATCCTTGTGGCTTTCCCAAAGCAAAACCGTGTTATCGTTGAGGGTGTTAACATCGTTAAAAAACACTCTAAGCCATCTCAATTAAATCCACAAGGTGGAATTATTACGAAAGAAGCACCTATTCACGTTTCTAATGTTATGGTATTAGATCCGAAAACAGGCGAACCTACTCGCGTAGGCTTCAAAGTAGAAGATGGTAAAAAAGTGCGTATTGCAAAAAAATCTGGTGAATTATTAGATAAATAATTTTCTTAAGAAAGGAGGTCACTTCATTGAATCGCCTTAAAGAGAAGTTCCAAAAGGAAATTACTCCTGCTCTAATGAGCAAGTTTAACTATAAATCTGTGATGGAAGTACCGAAAATCGAAAAGATCGTAATCAACACTGGTGTTGGTGACGCGGTATCTAACTCAAAAGCTTTAGACAATGCAGTAGAAGAATTAACTCAAATCGCAGGTCAAAAACCTGTTGTAACTCGCGCTAAAAAATCAATCGCTGGTTTCCGTCTTCGTGAAGGTATGCCAATCGGTGCGAAAGTAACTTTACGCGGTCAGCAAATGTATGAGTTCTTCGACAAATTAGTATCAGTTTCTTTACCACGTGTACGTGATTTCCGTGGTGTTTCTAAGAAATCATTTGATGGTCGTGGGAACTACACATTAGGTGTTAAAGAGCAACTAATTTTCCCTGAGATTGATTATGATAAAGTAAGTAAAGTCCGAGGTATGGACATCGTAATCGTTACTACAGCGAAAACTGATGAAGAAGCTCGTGAACTTTTAACACAATTCGGTATGCCATTCCAAAAATAATGGAAGCCAACGCTAAGTAGAGGAGGCGAAAACGTGGCTAAAAAATCTATGATCGCGAAACAAAAGCGTACTCCTAAGTTTAAAGTACAAGAGTATACACGTTGCGAACGCTGCGGTCGTCCGCATTCTGTATACCGCAAATTTAAGCTTTGCCGTATTTGTTTCCGTGAACTTGCATATAAAGGTCAAATTCCTGGTGTTAAAAAAGCTAGTTGGTAAAACCCACAAATGGGAAGGAGGTAAAACACATGGTGATGACAGATCCAATTGCAGACATGCTTACTCGCATCCGTAATGCGAATATGGTACGTCATGAGAAATTAGAGGTTCCTGCTTCTAAAATCAAAAAAGAGATCGCTGATCTTTTAAAACGTGAAGGTTTCATTCGTGATGTAGAATACATCGGGGATAACAAACAAGGTATCCTTCGTATTTTCCTGAAATATGGTGCAAACAATGAACGTGTAATCACTGGATTAAAGCGTATCAGTAAGCCTGGCTTACGCGTTTACGCAAAAGCTGATGAAGTACCTCGTGTACTTAACGGATTAGGTATCGCTCTTGTTTCTACATCTAAGGGAGTAATGACAGACAAAGATGCTCGTCAATTACAAACTGGTGGAGAAGTAGTAGCATACGTTTGGTAATATATATTTAAAACGAACGGAGGTGTGACCACATGTCTCGTATTGGTAAAAAGATTCTTGAAATCCCTGCAGGTGTTACTATTACAGTTGCAGAAGACAATACTGTAACAGTAAAAGGCCCTAAAGGTGAATTAACTCGTACTTTCAAAACTGATATGTCTATCAAAATTGAAGAAAATACACTAACAGTTGAGCGTCCATCTGAACAGAAGGAACACCGTGCATTACACGGTACAACTCGTGCTTTAATCGGAAACATGGTTGAAGGTGTTACTACAGGTTTTGCACGCGGACTTGAATTAGTCGGTGTTGGTTACCGTGCTCAAAAACAAGGTGATAAACTTGTTTTAAGCGTAGGTTATTCTCATCCAGTAGAAATGACTCCAGAAGCAGGACTTGAAGTTGAAGTACCTGTACCAACTAAAATCGTAATTAAAGGTATCGACAAGCAACGTGTTGGCGAATTTGCTGCTAACATCCGTGCTGTACGTGCTCCTGAGCCATATAAAGGTAAAGGTATTCGTTACGAAGGCGAAGTTGTTCGTCGTAAAGAAGGTAAAACTGCTAAGTAAACCCGTTAGGTGAAAGAAAGGAGTGACAAGAATGATCACTAAAGCTGCTAAAAATGCGACTCGTAAGAAAAGACATGCACGTGTACGTGCTAAACTTACTGGTACTGCAGAACGTCCACGTTTAAACGTGTACCGTTCTAACCAACATATTTACGCTCAAGTTATTGATGATGTAAATGGTGTAACATTAGTAAGTGCATCTACTCTTGATAAAGACCTTGCTCTTAACGGTACTAGCAATACTGAAGCTGCTACGAAAGTTGGAGAATCAGTTGCTAAGCGTGCTGTAGAGAAAGGCGTTAAAGAAGTAGTATTTGATCGCGGTGGTTACTTATACCATGGCCGTGTTAAAGCTCTAGCTGAAGCTGCTCGTGAGGCTGGATTACAATTTTAATGGTCAAAGGAGGGAAAATTGATGCAACGCATTGACCCAAGTAAATTAGAACTTGAAGAACGTGTAGTTACGATAAATCGTGTCGCGAAAGTTGTTAAGGGTGGTCGTCGTTTCCGCTTTGCTGCACTAGTTGTAGTTGGCGATAAAAACGGTCATGTTGGATTCGGTACTGGTAAAGCACAAGAGGTACCAGACGCAATCCGTAAAGCTATCGAAGACGCTAAGAAAAACCTAATCGCAGTACCATTAGTTGGTACAACAATTCCACATACAATCAACGGTCATTTTGGAGCTGGTGAAGTATTCTTAAAACCTGCTGCTGAGGGTACTGGTGTTATTGCTGGTGGACCTGTTCGTGCGGTACTAGAATTAGCTGGTGTACAAGATATTCTTTCGAAATCTCTTGGTACTAACACACCAATCAACATGATTCGCGCTACTGTGAACGGATTAAGCGAACTTAAGCGCGCTGAAGATGTTGCAAAATTACGCGGTAAATCTGTAGAAGAGCTACTAGGTTAAGGAGGGAAAACAAATGGCGAAAAAGTTAGAAATTACCCTCACTCGTAGTGTAATTGGTCGTCCACAAGATCAACGTGCGACGGTAGAAGCTTTAGGTCTTAAAAAGTTGAATTCAACTGTAGTTAAGGAAGAAACTCCTGCTATTCTTGGTATGATCAACAAAGTTTCTCACCTTATAACTGTAAAAGAAGCTTAAGGATAACTCATTAATATAAGGAGGTGCCTGGGAATGAAACTTCATGAATTAAAACCTGCAGAAGGTTCTCGTAAAGTACGTAACCGTGTCGGTCGTGGTATCGGTTCTGGTAACGGTAAAACTGCTGGTAGAGGTCATAAAGGACAAAACGCACGTTCTGGCGGCGGTGTTCGTCTTGGCTTCGAAGGTGGTCAAACTCCACTATTCCGTCGTTTACCAAAACGCGGCTTCACAAACATTAACCGTAAAGAGTTTACTATTGTAAACTTATCAACGTTAAATCGTTTTGAAGATGGTACAGAAGTAACACCTGAATTATTGCTGGAAACTGGCGTTATCAGCAAGTTAAACGACGGTGTTAAAATTCTTGCAAGCGGAGCAGTAGAGAAAAAATTAACTGTTAAAGCGCACAAGTTCTCTTCAAGTGCTAAAGAAGCAATTGAAGCAGCTGGCGGATCAGTTGAGGTGATCTAATGTTTCGTACAATCTCCAACTTTATGCGCGTTGCTGAGATAAGACGTAAAATATTATTCACTTTAGCCATGTTAGTCGTATTCAGGATTGGCACGTTTATCCCAGTGCCATTTACAAATGGAGACGTACTGAAAGCACAAGATCAATTAAATGCCTTAGGTATCCTAAATACATTTGGCGGTGGCGCCTTGAAGAACTTCTCCATCTTCGCGATGGGAATCATGCCGTATATTACAGCATCCATCATCGTGCAATTATTGCAGATGGATGTTGTTCCTAAATTTTCGGAATGGTCGAAGCAAGGCGAAATGGGCCGTCGTAAACTAACGCAATTCACGCGTTACTTTACAATTGTTCTTGCGTTTATTCAGGGGTTTGGTATGTCAATCGGTTTTAACGGTATGGTAGGTGGGCAATTAATTTTGAATCCAGGTTGGAGCACTTATTTATACATTGCTACGGTACTGACTGCTGGTACTGCATTTTTAATGTGGTTAGGTGAACAGATTACAGCTAAAGGTGTAGGTAATGGTATTTCCATTCTTATCTTTGGTGGTATTGCCGCAGCGATCCCAAGTGTTATATCTCAAGTGTATCAACAACAGTTTCAAAATATCGGAGATCAATTGTTCATGAGTATCGTTAAAGTTGCATTGATTTTACTAGCTGTGCTAGCAGTTATTGTTGGTGTTATTTTCATTCAACAGGCTGTTAGAAAGATCCCAATTCAATACGCGAAGCGTGTAACAGGAGGGAATGGGAATCATGCTGGAGCACAAAACACTCATTTACCACTTAAGGTAAATAGTGCGGGTGTTATTCCAGTCATTTTTGCTGTTTCATTCTTAATTACGCCTCCAACTATTGCACAGTTCTTCCCGAAACATGATGTGTCGCAGTGGATTATTGCAAACTTTAACTATTCTCACCCAGTGGGAATGATCATATATGTTGCGCTCATTGTAGCCTTCACATATTTCTATGCATTTGTTCAGGTTAATCCAGAGCAAATGTCAGAGAATCTAAACAAGCAAGGTGGATATGTTCCAGGTATTCGTCCGGGTAAGAATACAGAACAATATCTAACAAAAATCTTGTATCGTTTGACCTTTGTGGGATCAATTTTCCTAGCAGCGATTGCAATCTTACCAGTTATCTTTACGAAATTGGGAAATCTTCCTCCATCTGCACAGATTGGTGGAACGAGTATGTTAATCGTTGTCGGCGTTGCTTTAGAAACAATGAAGCAGCTAGAAAGCCAATTGGTAAAACGCCATTACAAAGGGTTTATCAAGCAGTGAGTAAGTGGGAAGAACTGTCTTCCCTACATGCTCATGTACTGAGGGGGAACAAGGATGAACTTGATTTTAATGGGGCTTCCTGGTGCTGGTAAAGGTACACAAGCCGAACAGATTGTTGCCAAGTATAACATCCCTCACATCTCAACAGGAGATATGTTCCGTGCAGCTATGAAGGCTGAAACTGAACTTGGTTTACAAGCAAAATCTTTTATTGATAAAGGTGCGCTTGTCCCAGATGAAGTTACAATTGGAATTGTTCGTGAACGTTTAAGCCAAGAAGACTGTATTAAAGGCTTCTTATTAGATGGTTTCCCACGAACTGTTGCACAAGCATCAGCTCTTGAAGAGATTATGAAAGATCTTGGCAAAAAAATCGACTATGTTTTAAACATTAATGTGGATTCAGGGTTGTTATTAACACGCCTTACAGGCCGTCGCATTTGTAAAGAATGCGGTGCGACTTACCACTTAGAATTCAATCCGCCAGCAAAAGCTGATGTGTGCGATAAATGTGGTGGCGAATTATATCAACGCTCTGATGACAATGAAGAAACTGTAGCAAATCGTTTAGATGTAAATATTAAGCAAACAAAACCTTTGCTTGATTTCTACGAGGAGCTTGGCTACTTACAAAGCATTAATGGTGAGCAAGGTATCAATAAAGTATTTGCTGATATCGATGTTCTCATCGGAGACTTAGCGTAATGATCATCTGCAAAACTCCTCGCGAGATAGAAATCATGCGAGAAGCTGGCAGGATCGTTGCTTTAACTCATCAAGAGTTGAAACAACATATTACTCCAGGAATTACAACGAAAGAGCTCGATCAAATAGCGGAAAAGACGATTCGAAAATATGGTGCTACGCCATCTTTTAAAGGATACAACGGATTTCCGGGGAGCATTTGTGCTTCTGTAAATGAAGAGCTTGTACACGGGATTCCAGGGAAGCGTAAGCTCGAAGAGGGCGATATCATCAGTATCGATATTGGTGCGAAATACAATGGGTACCATGGAGATTCTGCATGGACGTATCCAGTTGGAAACATTTCTGAATCTGTTCAAAAGCTACTTGATGTCACAGAAAAATCGTTGTATCTTGGTCTAGAACAAGTAAAACCAGGCGAAAGATTATCAAATATCTCGCATGTGGTTCAAACACATGCTGAAGAGAATGGGTTCTCGATCGTTAGGGAGTATGTTGGTCACGGAATCGGGCAAGACTTACATGAGGACCCTCAAATCCCGCACTATGGTCCACCAAATAGAGGCCCTAGATTAAAGCCGGGAATGGTCATCTGTGTTGAGCCGATGGTGAATCAAGGAAGACGATATGTAAAAACACTATCTGATGACTGGACAGTGGTAACGGTAGATGGTAAATGGTGTGCCCATTTTGAGCACACGATTGCTCTTACAGAAGCAGGATACGAAATCCTTACCACTTTATAAGTAGCTGGCTCTCCGGGATTTCAGAGCAGTGTAAAATGTTACTGATTTGAAGAAGGGAGAACTATTGAATGGCTAAAGATGATGTAATTGAAGTCGAAGGTACCGTTCTTGAAACGTTGCCAAATGCTATGTTCAAAGTAGAATTAGAGAATGGGCATGTCGTATTGGCTCACGTTTCTGGTAAAATCCGTATGAACTTCATTCGTATTTTACCAGGAGACAAAGTTACGGTAGAATTATCTCCGTACGATTTAAATCGTGGTCGTATTACGTACCGTTTTAAATAATATAGCACTCCGTAATCTTTAAGGAGGTTCGAGACATGAAAGTAAGACCGTCAGTTAAACCAATCTGCGAAAAATGTAAAGTTATTCGTAGACGTGGAAAAGTAATGGTTATTTGTGAAAACCCTAAACATAAACAAAAACAAGGTTAATCAGAAGGAGGTGCATTCAGAATGGCACGTATCGCAGGTGTAGATATTCCTCGTGACAAGCGCGTTGTTATTTCTTTAACTTACGTATTCGGCATTGGTCGCACAACTGCTGAAAAAATTATTACAGAAGCTGGTATTTCTTCGGAAACACGAGTTCGTGATTTATCGGAAGATGAATTAGGACGTATCCGTGATATCATCGATCGTATTAAAGTTGAGGGAGACCTTCGTCGTGAAGTATCTCTTAATATTAAACGTCTAATGGAGATCGGTTCTTACCGTGGTCTTCGTCACCGTCGTGGTTTACCAGTTCGTGGTCAAAACTCTAAAAACAATGCTCGTACACGTAAAGGTCCACGTCGTACAGTAGCAAATAAAAAGAAATAATAAGTAAAGGAGGTTGAACTAACAATGGCACGTAAAACAAACACTCGTAAAAAACGTGTGAAAAAGAATATTGAAGCTGGTATAGCTCATATTCGTTCTACTTTCAACAACACAATCGTAACACTTACAGATACTCATGGTAACGCACTTTCTTGGTCTAGTGCTGGTGCACTTGGTTTCCGTGGATCTCGTAAATCTACTCCATTCGCTGCGCAAATGGCTGCTGAAGCTGCTTCTAAAGTTGCAATGGAGCATGGTTTAAAAACTTTAGAGGTTACTGTTAAAGGTCCTGGTGCTGGTCGTGAAGCTGCAATTCGTGCTCTTCAAGCGGCAGGTCTAGAAGTAACAGCAATTAGAGATGTTACTCCAGTTCCTCATAATGGATGTCGTCCACCAAAACGTCGTCGTGTGTAATTTTTCTGTATAGAATTTTCCCTTTTGTCTATAATGGATATGATGCATTATCGAGAAATTTCGTACAGAAACATCGCTTGTTGTGCACAATCGGGAACTGCCTAAGGGGGACTTTCGGTTAAACAGAGGTTCTTCCTTTGTTTAACCGGGGTTTCGACGTTTTGAAGGAGGGTTTAGTTAATGATTGAAATCGAAAAACCGAAAATCGAAACGGTTGAACTTAACGAAGATGCTAAGTATGGCAAATTCGTGATTGAACCGCTTGAGCGTGGATATGGTACTACTTTGGGTAACTCCTTACGTCGTATTCTTTTATCCTCACTCCCTGGTGCCGCTGTAACTGCTATCCAAATCGATGGCGTTTTACACGAATTTTCAACAGTTGAGGGCGTAGTAGAAGACGTTACGACGATGATCTTAAACTTGAAAAAGTTAGCTCTTAAAATCTACTCTGAAGAAGAGAAGACGTTGGAAATCGATGTACAGGGCGAAGGTATTGTCACAGCTGCTGATATTACTCACGATAGTGATGTTGAAATCTTAAATCCAGATTTACACATTGCGACGTTAGCAAAAAATGCGCATTTCCGCATGCGTTTAACTGCAAAGCGTGGCCGTGGGTATACGCCAGCTGATGCAAATAAAAGCGAAGATCAACCAATAGGAGTAATTCCTATTGATTCTATTTATACTCCAGTATCACGTGTGACTTACCAAGTGGAAAAGACACGTGTCGGACAAGTGGCTAATTATGATAAGCTTACGCTTGATGTATGGACGGATGGAAGCATCGGGCCAAAAGAAGCTATCTCTTTAGGTGCCAAAATCTTAACTGAGCATTTAAATATCTTTGTTGGTTTAACTGACGAAGCACAAAATGCTGAGATTATGGTCGAGAAGGAAGAAGATCAAAAAGAAAAAGTTCTTGAGATGACTATCGAGGAACTAGATCTTTCTGTTCGTTCTTATAATTGCCTAAAACGTGCAGGAATTAATACTGTACAAGAGCTTGCGAACAAAACAGAAGAAGATATGATGAAAGTTCGTAACTTAGGACGTAAATCCTTAGAAGAAGTTAAACATAAACTTGAGGAATTAGGTTTAGGTTTACGTAAAGACGACTGAGGATTTAAACCCATCAACAAAGGAGGGAACTACGAATGGCATACAGAAAATTAGGCCGTACAAGTGCGCAACGTAAAGCTATGTTACGTGATTTAGCTACTGATTTAATTATCAACGAGCGCATCCAAACGACAGAAACTCGTGCAAAAGAACTTCGTTCTGTAGTGGAAAAAATGATCACTTTAGGTAAACGCGGAGATCTTCATGCTCGTCGTCAAGCAGCAGCTTTCATCCGTAATGAGGTTGCTAACGCTGAGACTGGTCAAGATGCACTTCAAAAATTATTCGCTGATGTAGCTCCACGCTATGCTGAGCGCCAAGGCGGATACACTCGTATTGCAAAAATTGGTCCACGTCGCGGAGACGCAGCACCAATGGTAATTATCGAGTTAGTATAATGATGATTAAAAGGGCAGGACAGTTCTTTTCAAGTAACTGGTCATGGCCCTTTTTTTTTAAGTATAAAAAGATAGGCTAACTTGGCGAAAGAAAGGGTGCCTTGTATTGAAAAAAGAGAAACTTCGGACAGAAAATATATCATTTCAATATCCTGGGGCAGCCTCTTATGCATTAAAAGATGTTTCGTTTTCCTTATATGAAGGAGAATGGGTATCTGTTATTGGACAAAATGGTTCAGGGAAGTCTACACTTGCAAAATTATTGAATGGCTTATTTTTACCGGAATCAGGGACAATCACTTTAAATGATACAATGATTTTATCAGAGGAAACAGTATGGGATGTTCGAAAGCAAATTGGGATGGTATTTCAAAATCCAGATAATCAATTTGTTGGAACGACAGTACAAGATGACGTTGTATTCGGCCTAGAGAACATCGGAATGCCAAGGGAGCAGATGATAGAAAGACTAGAACAAGCTCTGCAACTTGTCCGTATGGAAGATTTTTTAAATGAAGAACCCCATTCGTTATCTGGTGGACAAAAGCAGCGAGTCGCAATAGCAGGTGTTCTAGCACTTCAGCCATCTATTTTAATACTAGATGAAGCAACTTCAATGTTAGACCCTCAGGGGAGACGTGAAGTAGTAGAAACGGTCAGACAACTTGTTGATCAAAAGGGTATTACGGTGTTATCGATTACGCACGATTTAGAAGAAGCGGCACAGTCAGACCGTATTATTATTTTGAACAAGGGAGAAATATTAGAGGAAGGTACTCCAGAGCAAATTTTCAAATCCTCTCATATGCTCCAAGAGATTGGATTAGATGTACCTTTTTCGGTGAAAATAGCAGAATTATTAAAAAGAAATGAAATTCACTTGCAAAATACGCATCTTACAATGGAAAGCTTGGTGAACGAACTTTGGAGATTACATTCCAAAAAGTAGAACATCGTTATCAATATAAAACTCCATTTGAAAGACGCGCACTTTATGATGTAGACGTGTCGTTTCCAAGTGGGGGCTATTATGCCATTATCGGTCATACTGGTTCAGGTAAGTCGACGATGATTCAACATTTAAATGGTTTATTGCAGCCGACAAATGGTACGGTTCAAATTGGTGAACATTTAATTTCAGCAGGGAAAAAAGAGAAAAAACTTAAGCCGCTACGAAAAAAAGTAGGGGTTGTCTTTCAGTTTCCAGAACATCAACTATTTGAAGAAACAGTTGAAAAGGACATTTGTTTTGGACCTACTAATTTTGGTGTATCTGAAGAAGAGGCAAAACAAAAGGCGAAAGATGCAATCCAGCTTGTTGGATTGGACATAGAGTTATTAGCACGTTCTCCGTTTGAATTAAGCGGTGGGCAAATGAGGCGTGTTGCAATAGCAGGCGTACTTGCGATGGAACCCGAAGTGCTTGTATTAGATGAACCTACAGCAGGGCTTGATCCAAAAGGACAGCACGAGCTCATGGAGATGTTTTACAATTTGCATAAGGAACAGGGGCTTACAGTCATTCTTGTTACCCATAATATGGAGGATGCCGCTAAGTATGCAGATCAAATAGTGGTCATGCATAAAGGAACGGTCTTTTTGCAAGGAAGAGCAGAGGAAGTATTTTCATATGCTGATGAATTAGAACAAATCGGTGTGGATCTTCCAATGTCTTTAAAGTATAAACGTGCAATTGAAGAGAAGTTTGGTATTTCAATTTCGAAGGCTACCTTATCTTTAGAGGATCTTACTCATGAAGTTGTACAGGTGTTACGAAAAGGTGGTCATGAATCATGCAGCAGTTGATTATTGGGAGATATATTCCAGGTCAGTCACTCATTCATCAACTTGATCCTCGTACGAAGCTGTTGATTGTCTTTTTATATGTATTTGTTGTTTTCTTAGCAAATAATGCGATTTCATATGGATTTTTATTTTTATATGCACTCATTGCTTTATTTTTTGCAAAAGTGCCGATTCGTTATGTACTTTCGGGCTTAAAACCAATTTTATGGATTTTTCTTTTTACATTTTTCCTGCATATTTTTACAAATAAAGAAGGGGAAGTACTAGTCCAGCTTGGTTGGTTTTCGATACATGAAAAAGGATTAGAGCAAGGAATCTACATTTCTATACGATTTTTCGTTATTATTTTAATGACGACATTATTAACGTTAACAACGACACCAATTGAGATTACAGATGGTTTAGAGACGTTATTAAAGCCGTTGAAGCGTATGAAAGTTCCTGTTCATGAAATCGCATTAATGATGTCAATTTCTCTTCGATTTATCCCCACATTAATGGATGAAACGAGTAAAATCATGAAAGCGCAGGCGTCACGTGGTATTGATTTTGCTGGGGGACCGATAAAAGATAGGATGAAAGCTATTATCTCACTACTCGTTCCATTATTTATCAGTGCTTTTAAGCGTGCAGAGGACTTAGCGATTGCGATGGAATCTCGTGGATATAAAAGTGGCGAAGGACGTACTAAATTTAGGCAACTACGCTGGAAAATAAGTGATACAGTAACAATTGTAAGCTTACTTTGTTTAGCTTGTATTTTGGCATGGGTGCGGTCGTAATGGAGAATAGAGAAATGGAAAGAATAAAATGTACAGTTGCATATGATGGCATTCATTTTTGTGGTTACCAAATTCAACCACAGCATCGGACTGTTCAACAAGAAATAGAGAAAGCATTGCAGAAGTTGCATAAAGGAGAACTTGTTCGTGTGCAGGCATCAGGCAGAACGGATTCTACCGTTCACGCCAAAGGACAAGTGATACACTTTGATACACCTTTGTCTCTTGAAGAGTGGCAATGGAGTAATGCTTTAAATACAATGTTGCCGGATGATATTATTATCAGGCAGGTAGAGAAGAAAACAGAAGAATTTCATGCACGTTACGGTGTCGAGAAAAAAGAATATCGCTATCGTGTATTATTATCAAAGACTGCGGATGTATTCCGTAGAAATTACGTATATCAATATCCATATCCGCTCGAAATAAACTCTATAAGAAAAGCGATTCCTTATTTTATTGGAACGCATGACTTTACTTCTTTTTGTTCGGCAAAAACTGACAAAAAAGATAAAGTGCGAACAATTTATGAAATCGAATTAATTGAGCAAGACGATGAATTAATCTTTCGCTTTGTAGGTAATGGATTTTTATATAATATGGTCAGAATTATTGTTGGTACGTTACTTAGCGTAGGTCAAGGAAAGCTTGATCCGGATAGTATTCCAGAGATTTTAGCGAAACAAAATCGCCAGTTTGCTGGAAAGATGGCTCCAGGTCATGGACTTTACTTATGGCAGGTAAACTATAACAACTAATCCTGGTGTAACATTTGCTTGACATTAGAAACTCAAAAGTATATCATAACATATGGTATTGTTTCTAAAACCACGATTAGCCCCGGAAGGAAATCGTGTTTAAGATAAACAATAGATTTTTTCTATGGAAAAGATAACGAGGAGGGAAACACATGCGTACGACTTTTATGGCAAAAGCTAACGAAGTTGAGCGTAAATGGTATGTGGTTGATGCTGAAGGTCAAACTTTAGGTCGCCTATCTACTGAAGTAGCATCCATTTTACGTGGTAAACACAAACCAACATTTACACCACACGTTGACACGGGTGATCATGTAATTATTATTAACGCTGAGAAAATTCATTTAACAGGTAATAAATTAAACGATAAAATTTACTACCGTCACACTAACCACCCAGGTGGACTTAAGCAAAGAACAGCTCTAGAAATGCGTACAAACTACCCTGTACAAATGTTAGAGCTTGCAATTAAAGGCATGCTTCCAAAAGGACGTTTAGGACGTCAAGTGTCTAAGAAATTAAACGTGTATGCTGGAGCAGAGCATCCACACCAAGCACAACAACCAGAAGTTTACGAACTTCGCGGATAATTAATTAAAGGAGGGCTTACTTTGGCACAGGTTCAATACTATGGCACTGGACGTCGTAAGAGTTCAGTAGCGCGCGTACGCCTAGTTCCAGGCGAAGGACGCGTTATTATTAACGGTCGTGATTTTGAAAACTATATCCCATTTGCTGCATTACGTGAAGTAGTGAAACAACCTCTAGTTGCAACAGAAACTTTAGGTAACTACAATGTACTTGTAAACGTAAATGGTGGTGGATACACTGGTCAAGCTGGTGCTATTCGTCACGGTATTTCTCGCGCTTTATTAAAAGCTGATCCAGAATACCGTCTAACATTAAAACGTGCGGGTCTATTAACTCGTGACGCACGTATGAAAGAGCGTAAAAAATACGGTCTTAAAGGCGCACGCCGTGCACCTCAGTTCTCAAAACGTTAATTTTTGCGAACTACAAACCCCAACCATTTTGGTTGGGGTTTTTTTATGTTTAATTCTTCTTTTGTAATTTTTTTAGCTTGGAATATTTTAGTGCTACCGCCTCGCGTATGCTTCTTCTTTAGAAGTTTAGACTAATACGTATTAGGGAGGTTTATAAGTACTATGAATGTCATTGTCAGCTTACAAGAAAAACAAAAAGAAAAGCAGTTAAAATACGAGCGGAAGATGCTGCGAGAATTATCATTAAAAACATTGCGTTTAAATATTCGTGATGCCTTTCAGATGCAAGAACTTCATCGTCAGTATGAAGATTATTGTATTGAACTAGGGATAGAATCTTATTTATTAGGAGCGAGATACAGTAAATTTGGTTATCATGGTGAATCATTCTTTGATGTGAAATATAGGGCTTTAGAAGAAGAACAACAATTAACTGAAACGTTATTTCAATTTTTAACGAGTATGACTATACGTGAAATTAAGTTGCAAGACGAGGAATTGCTTTTTGAATCTTGCCAGCAGTTTATCGGCTTGTGGTGGCAGGAAGGGTATGAAAAAGGCGAAAGAAGATATCGATTAAAGCTACACTAAGACAAGCATAAACTTTCCTCTTGTCCCATATAAGTAATTAGAGGGACTAGCTGGAGGAGGAAAGGTATGAAGAGAATTCGAATTATCTCTTTTGCGCTCGCTGCGGTTGTTTTGTTTTTTTTAGTTAAACAAGAATTTCAAATTACAAAATCGTGGCGAGCTTGGAATTTACCCTTATCAGGGAAAGTGATTGTACTAGATGCTGGGCATGGTGGGCCAGACGGAGGGGCTGTTGGTGGAAAGGATATTGTAGAAAAAGATATTACACTTGAGATTACAAAAAAGGTACAAGATTATTTACAAGAACAAGGTGCTTTAGTTATTTTAACGCGTGAAGGAGATTATGATTTAGCTAATAAAGATACAAAGTCATATAGTAGACGTAAAGCAGAGGATTTAAAAAAGCGTGTTGAGATCATTAATAAGCCTGATGTAGACTTTTTTGCGAGTATTCATTTAAATGCCCTAACTAGTAGTGGATCTAAGGGCGCACAAACGTTCTACTATCGTTCTTCGATTGAAAATGAACGGGCTGCGAAATTTATACAAGCTGAATTGAGAACAAGCTTAGAAAATACGAATCGTTCTGCTAAAACAATTCCTCACGTGTATTTATTGAAGTATGCCAAAACACCAGGTGCTTTAATTGAGGCTGGCTTTTTATCGAATGTGAATGAAAGATATATGTTAAATTCGGAGAAATACCAACAAAAAGTAGCTGCTGCAATATATCGTGGTATATTACGTTATTTTACGGAAAAAGGAAATCCTCCAGAATAAGGAGGATTTTTTCGAGTTTCTCTCGTTAACGAAGTTTTCCGAAAATATGTTATACTGGAAATGTAAACGCATTTATTTCAAAAATAAAGAGAGATAAATTTAATTAACAATACGTTATTTTTCATACAGGGGGCTGGGCTAATTATGGTAACAAAAGAGCAGGTAGTGGAAGCATTGGAAGGGATTGTAGATCCGTTTATACATAAAACGTTAAAAGAAACAAATGCAATTAAAGAGGTGACAGTCAAGCCTGAGAAGGAACATGTAAGTGTTAAAATTGCAATTGTAAAGACGGGTACAGCGGAACAAATGCAGTTGCAGTCTGGAATTGTAAAGTTAGTAAAAGAACTTGGAGCAACAACAGTTGGACTTCGTTTTGCAGAATTTACAGAAGAGGAATTAGCTCAGTTTGCACCACCGCAAGAGGAAGAGAAAAGTGAATCCTTATTATCACCGAACTCAAATACAACATTTTTAGCAGTGGCAAGTGGAAAAGGTGGAGTAGGAAAATCAACTGTTTCTGTTAACCTTGCAATTGCTTTAGCTCGTTTAGGCAAAAAGGTTGGTATCATTGACGCGGATATTTACGGTTTTAGTGTACCGGATATGATGGGTATAGAAAAACGTCCAATCGTAAGAGGTGATAAGATAATACCAGTGGAGCGTCTAGGCGTGAAAGTAATCTCAATGGGATTCTTTGTAGAAGATAACGCACCTGTTATTTGGAGAGGACCGATGCTTGGGAAAATGTTAAATCACTTTTTCACAGAAGTAGAGTGGGGTGATTTAGATTACTTAGTATTGGACCTACCACCAGGCACGGGTGATGTTGCTCTAGATGTACATTCGATGTTGCCGGCTTGTAAAGAGATTATTGTAACAACGCCGCATCCAACAGCGGCATTTGTAGCAGCGCGTGCTGGAGCCATGGCTTTACGTACAGAACATAGTATTCTTGGTGTTGTTGAAAATATGGCGTATTTTGAAAGTAAAGCAACTGGTGAAAAAGAGTATGTGTTTGGAAGAGGTGGAGGAGATAAATTGGCTACGGAACTCCAAACGGATGTACTTGGCCGAATTCCACTTCAACAACCTGATTGGAATAAAGAGGACTTTGCGCCGTCAGTATATGAAGATACACATACAACGGGTCTCATTTATCGTACGATAGCTGAGACAGTTATTGATAAAACAGCTGTCGCGCAAAAATAAAGTAGTAATGAGTGGACAATATATACATTGTCCACTCATTACTATAATTTTTATTATTGTTCTTTGTTCCCATCTTGGGAACCGCCTTCACCACCTGCGCCTTTCTTATCAGATCCACCTTTTTCGGCTTTTTGTACACCTTTACTAATGATGTCAATCATCTTAGCTTGGAAGAGTGGACTTTCGGCAGTTTCAGTTAGTACTTGCTGTAAATATTGACGATATTCTTTACTCTTCATTGTTTGTAACATAATTTTCTCTACTTCAGGATTTTTCATAATCTCTATAACACCTGATTGGTATTCAGGATCTTTTAGTAAAGTTTTCATTAAGTTTGTTTGTTCTTTTCCCATACTTTTAGCAAATTTCGATGAGAACTCAGGGTCTTTAAAGAGCTTTTCCCAGAATTGTTGCCCTTTTTCAGATACCAGTGCATCTTCAATCGTTTTCTTTACTACTGTTTCATCTAGTATGAGTGCTTGTTTCATTTTTTCATCAGTTAATACATCTTGGATCGCTTTTTTTCCTTGATCGGTTTTTAAAATATCAACAATCATTTTTTTTGTTTGATCATAATCAAGTTCGGATTTTGCTTCTTTTTCTTGTGCACATGCCGCTAGTGCTATAAATAGAAAAGAAGAAATCAAAACGAGCAGCATCCGTTTCATAAGTTGGAGCTCCTTTCAGCAAAGTTCTCTTTTTTTAATATAAATCTCTTTAAGGAATTTATACATTAACATGACTAGCTTTTTGAAATTGTCATTGTTACAATTTAATTAGAAATATAAGAATAATGGGGGATGTGTTGTGAATAGCCGCAAGTGGGTACGACTATTTTTTACGACGTTGTTTCTTGGTGGGATTAGCACAGTCTTTATTGGTTTTATTTTAGAGTGGGACAAGTACGCTAAATTTTTTCAAAATTTCGACGGAAAAGAGATTTTAGCAATTTCCTTTTGGTTGATGGGCGTAGGATTTATTTTTAGTGTTATAAGTCAAATGGGGTTCTTTGCGTATTTAACGATCCATCGTTTTGGATTAGGGATGTTTCGGTCATCTTCTTTATGGAATACAGTGCAACTGTTCTTTATTGCGTTCGTATTGTTTGATTTCGTTTATTTAAGGTCAGTACTTGTTGCAAATGGGGAAGTTTCATTAGGGAATAACATACTTGTTGCTGGGATGTTATTTGTGTTTGGGGCAATTGTCGCTTATATAAAGAGTAAAGAAACGAATAAAAAAGCATTTGTTCCCGCTCTGTTCTTTATGGTCGTTGTAACAATTCTTGAATGGGTACCAGCGCTCCGGATTAATGATACAGATTGGTTATATTTAATGGTGATACCACTTCTATTATGTAATTCATATCAGTTACTTGTATTGCATCGTTTAATTGGACAAAAGAGTAAGTCAGCTTAATGAGGAGAGTGGATTTTTAATTATCCAGATTCTTATCGTCTGTAAATGCTAGTATAAAAAAGCTCTGCTATCTTAACAAAAGATAGCAGAGCTTTTTATGTGTGAAGAACCGTGTAGAAAGGAACTACTTAATATCTTCACTTTTTGTACTTGTGTTGGAAATAAGTTGTGATACAGATGTTTGTTCATATCCGTCGCTCTTTAATTTTTGTAAGAGTAATGGTAAAGCCTTATTTGTTTGAAGGGCAGAATCAGAAGCATGTAATAAGACGATATCTCCACCCTTTAAATTGCTAGAGACTGTGGAAATGATTTTATTTACGCCGGGATTTTTCCAGTCATTTGAATTGTTACTCCAATGAACGATGGTGTATCCGAGTGATTCCGCTATTTTAAGAGTTGTTTTGTTAAAATCGCCACTAGGTGGACGTAATAGCTTGACTTGTTTTACGCCAAGTTTCGTAAAAACATCTTGTGCCCGCAAAAGATCTCGTCGTATTTCATTTGCTTCTAGTGAATTGTAGGATGTGTAATTATAGCCCATACTACCAATCTCATGTCCATCTTTCATGATGCGTTCGACAATATCAGGGTGTCTTTCAGCCCATGCAGCAGAGAGAAAGAAGGTTGCATTCTTAATTTCTCTTTCTTTGAGTGTATTAAGGATTGGAATAGCTTTTTTGTCCCCCCAACTAATGTCAAACGTGAATGCAACTTGTTTTTTTGCAGTGTCCCCTTTGTAAATCACTTTAGGGCCAGTAGCAGTTGAAAAAGCAGATTCATGTGAATATGTTTTTAAAAAGAGTAGCCATGCTGTAAATAAGGAAAGTACGATTATTAAGCTAATGTGTTTAAATGTTCTTTTACTCGTAATAAAAAAGAAAAACATAATATTACGCCCCTTTGTCCAATCCTTTTCAGTTACATATATGCTTTAAATTAAAAAAAGAGAACAAGGGATTAATATCGTAAGTGGTGGATATAATGAGTGATAGAATTTTGTTTTTTGATGATACATTATTAATAATTGAAAATGAGTGGGGCGTTTATAGGCACACGTAAGGAGTTATTGGGGTGATAATTTGCTTGGGATTATGTTGACGAAGGAAGAGAAAAAAGAAATGGAATACATACTGAAGAGAGAGTTAGAGGAACTTTTATTTGATTTTGAAGATGAGCGTATACATAGCGTTGTAAAAAAGGCGATGGAAGAAAGGTATAAAATCATTTTTTGTTTATTTCGGAGAGTTGCTAATAGGGAAGAATGTATTCGTTATGTAAGAAAAAGAATTTTTTATTAAAAAGTATTGACGTTAAGAATAAGTATATGATAAATTAATAAACGTCGCTGATGCAGAAACGCAGAAAACGGCAAAAAAGAAATTGAAAAACTTAGTTGACATCGAAAAATGAAGATGTTAACATAAGGAAGTCGCAAATGAGCGACCAAGTAGTTCTTTGAAAACTGAACGAAACAAACAACGTGAACGTCAATTTTTATTTTTAGATGCTAGACAAACTAACTTTATTGGAGAGTTTGATCCTGGCTCAGGATGAACGCTGGCGGCGTGCCTAATACATGCAAGTCGAGCGAATGGATTAAGAGCTTGCTCTTATGAAGTTAGCGGCGGACGGGTGAGTAACACGTGGGTAACCTACCCATAAGACTGGGATAACTCCGGGAAACCGGGGCTAATACCGGATAATATTTTGAACTGCATAGTTCGAAATTGAAAGGCGGCTTCTACGGGAGGCAGCAGTAGGGAATCTTCCGCAATGGACGAAAGTCTGACGGAGCAACGCCGCGTGAGTGATGAAGGCTTTCGGGTCGTAAAACTCTGTTGTTAGGGAAGAACAAGTGCTAGTTGAATAAGYTGGCACCTTGACGGTACCTAACCAGAAAGCCACGGCTAACTACGTGCCAGCAGCCGCGGTAATACGTAGGTGGCAAGCGTTATCCGGAATTATTGGGCGTAAAGCGCGCGCAGGTGGTTTCTTAAGTCTGATGTGAAAGCCCACGGCTCAACCGTGGAGGGTCATTGGAAACTGGGAGACTTGAGTGCAGAAGAGGAAAGTGGAATTCCATGTGTAGCGGTGAAATGCGTAGAGATATGGAGGAACACCAGTGGCGAAGGCGACTTTCTGGTCTGTAACTGACACTGAGGCGCGAAAGCGTGGGGAGCAAACAGGATTAGATACCCTGGTAGTCCACGCCGTAAACGATGAGTGCTAAGTGTTAGAGGGTTTCCGCCCTTTAGTGCTGAAGTTAACGCATTAAGCACTCCGCCTGGGGAGTACGGCCGCAAGGCTGAAACTCAAAGGAATTGACGGGGGCCCGCACAAGCGGTGGAGCATGTGGTTTAATTCGAAGCAACGCGAAGAACCTTACCAGGTCTTGACATCCTCTGAAAACTCTAGAGATAGAGCTTCTCCTTCGGGAGCAGAGTGACAGGTGGTGCATGGTTGTCGTCAGCTCGTGTCGTGAGATGTTGGGTTAAGTCCCGCAACGAGCGCAACCCTTGATCTTAGTTGCCATCATTAAGTTGGGCACTCTAAGGTGACTGCCGGTGACAAACCGGAGGAAGGTGGGGATGACGTCAAATCATCATGCCCCTTATGACCTGGGCTACACACGTGCTACAATGGACGGTACAAAGAGCTGCAAGACCGCGAGGTGGAGCTAATCTCATAAAACCGTTCTCAGTTCGGATTGTAGGCTGCAACTCGCCTACATGAAGCTGGAATCGCTAGTAATCGCGGATCAGCATGCCGCGGTGAATACGTTCCCGGGCCTTGTACACACCGCCCGTCACACCACGAGAGTTTGTAACACCCGAAGTCGGTGGGGTAACCTTTATGGAGCCAGCCGCCTAAGGTGGGACAGATGATTGGGGTGAAGTCGTAACAAGGTAGCCGTATCGGAAGGTGCGGCTGGATCACCTCCTTTCTATGGAGAATTGATGAACGGAGAGCGCCTGCCTTGCACGCAGGAGGTCAGCGGTTCGATCCCGCTAGGCTCCACCAAAAAGCTATTTTATATAGCAAATGGTATGTTCTTTGAAAACTAGATAACAGTGTAGCTCATATTTTTTAATTTTAGTTTGGTTAAGTTAGAAAGGGCGCACGGTGGATGCCTTGACACTAGGAGTCGATGAAGGACGGGACTAACGCCGATATGCTTCGGGGAGCTGTAAGTAAGCTTTGATCCGAAGATTTCCGAATGGGGAAACCCACTGAGCGAAACGGAATCTAGCCCAAACCAAGAGGCTTGCCTCTTGGGGTTGTAGGACATTCTATACGGAGTTACAAAGGAACGAGGTAGACGAAGCGACCTGGAAAGGTCCGTCACAGAGGGTAATAACCCCGTAGTCGAAACTTCGTTCTCTCTTGAATGTATCCTGAGTACGGCGGAACACGTGAAATTCCGTCGGAATCTGGGAGGACCATCTCCCAAGGCTAAATACTCCCTAGTGATCGATAGTGAACCAGTACCGTGAGGGAAAGGTGAAAAGCACCCCGGAAGGGGAGTGAAAGAGATCCTGAAACCGTGTGCCTACAAATAGTCAGAGCCCGTTAATGGGTGATGGCGTGCCTTTTGTAGAATGAACCGGCGAGTTACGATCCCGTGCRAGGTTAAGYTGAAGAGRCGGAGCCGCAGCGAAAGCGAGTCTGAATAGGGCGTTTAGTACGTGGTCGTAGACCCGAAACCAGGTGATCTACCCATGTCCAGGGTGAAGTTCAGGTAACACTGAATGGAGGCCCGAACCCACGCACGTTGAAAAGTGCGGGGATGAGGTGTGGGTAGCGGAGAAATTCCAATCGAACCTGGAGATAGCTGGTTCTCCCCGAAATAGCTTTAGGGCTAGCCTTAAGTGTAAGAGTCTTGGAGGTAGAGCACTGATTGAACTAGGGGTCCTCATCGGATTACCGAATTCAGTCAAACTCCGAATGCCAATGACTTATCCTTAGGAGTCAGACTGCGAGTGATAAGATCCGTAGTCAAGAGGGAAACAGCCCAGATCGCCAGCTAAGGTCCCAAAGTGTGTATTAAGTGGAAAAGGATGTGGAGTTGCTTAGACAACTAGGATGTTGGCTCAGAAGCAGCCACCATTTAAAGAGTGCGTAATAGCTCACTAGTCGAGTGACTCTGCGCCGAAAATGTACCGGGGCTAAATACACCACCGAAGCTGCGAATTGATACCAATGGTATCAGTGGTAGGGGAGCGTTCTAAGTGCAGTGAAGTCAGACCGGAAGGACTGGTGGAGCGCTTAGAAGTGAGAATGCCGGTATGAGTAGCGAAAGACGGGTGAGAATCCCGTCCACCGAATGCCTAAGGTTTCCTGAGGAAGGCTCGTCCGCTCAGGGTTAGTCAGGACCTAAGCCGAGGCCGACAGGCGTAGGCGATGGACAACAGGTTGATATTCCTGTACCACCTCTTTATCGTTTGAGCAATGGAGGGACGCAGAAGGATAGAAGAAGCGTGCGATTGGTTGTGCACGTCCAAGCAGTTAGGCTGATAAGTAGGCAAATCCGCTTATCGTRAAGGCTGAGCTGTGATGGGGAAGCTCCTTATGGAGCGAAGTCTTTGATTCCCCGCTGCCAAGAAAAGCTTCTAGCGAGATAAAAGGTGCCTGTACCGCAAACCGACACAGGTAGGCGAGGAGAGAATCCTAAGGTGTGCGAGAGAACTCTGGTTAAGGAACTCGGCAAAATGACCCCGTAACTTCGGGAGAAGGGGTGCTTTCTTAACGGAAAGCCGCAGTGAATAGGCCCAAGCGACTGTTTAGCAAAAACACAGGTCTCTGCGAAGCCGTAAGGCGAAGTATAGGGGCTGACACCTGCCCGGTGCTGGAAGGTTAAGGAGAGGGGTTAGCGTAAGCGAAGCTCTGAACTGAAGCCCCAGTAAACGGCGGCCGTAACTATAACGGTCCTAAGGTAGCGAAATTCCTTGTCGGGTAAGTTCCGACCCGCACGAAAGGTGTAACGATTTGGGCACTGTCTCAACCAGAGACTCGGTGAAATTATAGTACCTGTGAAGATGCAGGTTACCCGCGACAGGACGGAAAGACCCCGTGGAGCTTTACTGTAGCCTGATATTGAATTTTGGTACAGTTTGTACAGGATAGGCGGGAGCCATTGAAACCGGAGCGCTAGCTTCGGTGGAGGCGCTGGTGGGATACCGCCCTGACTGTATTGAAATTCTAACCTACGGGTCTTATCGACCCGGGAGACAGTGTCAGGTGGGCAGTTTGACTGGGGCGGTCGCCTCCTAAAGTGTAACGGAGGCGCCCAAAGGTTCCCTCAGAATGGTTGGAAATCATTCGTAGAGTGCAAAGGCATAAGGGAGCTTGACTGCGAGACCTACAAGTCGAGCAGGGACGAAAGTCGGGCTTAGTGATCCGGTGGTTCCGCATGGAAGGGCCATCGCTCAACGGATAAAAGCTACCCCGGGGATAACAGGCTTATCTCCCCCAAGAGTCCACATCGACGGGGAGGTTTGGCACCTCGATGTCGGCTCATCGCATCCTGGGGCTGTAGTCGGTCCCAAGGGTTGGGCTGTTCGCCCATTAAAGCGGTACGCGAGCTGGGTTCAGAACGTCGTGAGACAGTTCGGTCCCTATCCGTCGTGGGCGCAGGAAATTTGAGAGGAGCTGTCCTTAGTACGAGAGGACCGGGATGGACGCACCGCTGGTGTACCAGTTGTTCTGCCAAGGGCATAGCTGGGTAGCTATGTGCGGAAGGGATAAGTGCTGAAAGCATCTAAGCATGAAGCCCCCCTCAAGATGAGATTTCCCATAGCGTAAGCTAGTAAGATCCCTGAAAGATGATCAGGTTGATAGGTTCGAGGTGGAAGCATGGTGACATGTGGAGCTGACGAATACTAATAGATCGAGGACTTAACCATATAATATGAAGCAA
>NZ_JBFTMD010000028.1:0-53644 GCF_056396785.1 Bacillus sp. 05T21
AGGTCGATGAATTTAGAAAGTGCAGTGATTTGTTGTAATGTTAGTTCCGCTGGTTTTTGATTGAACTTTTCTGCAATGATTGATTTCAAATCATTTTTAGTCATTCCGAAACCTTTAAGTTTCTTATTAATTTCTTCCCATTTGTTTTTCAGTACTTCTTCTGGATCAACCGTTTCACCATCTTCAACCTGAATCTGATTTGGTTTATTTGGCGTGATATCTACACGTTTTTCTGAGTCATAAGATTGAACATTATCCATAGGACTTGATGAGACTGCTTCGTCTTCGTTAATTTCAATGCCGTACTGTAATTTAGCCGCACGTTTCATTGCATGTTTCTTGAACATATCGTTGAACCAGTTATTCCACATATGCTTGTTTGTGCCGTTCTTCATGTGAATTACTTCGTCTGTTTCCATCATGACTACAACATCTTTGAAACCATCACGTTGAGCTACTGCATAGCAACCAATTACTTTTCCACGAGGGAATTTAACTTGGTGCTTTCTAATAATCCATTCACCTTCTTGAGAACGATCAGCTTCAAACTCATCGTTTTCATGAACCGTTTGAACATCGATACCTTTATATCCGTTCTTTTGTCTTGCTAGGTGAAGCACACCTTCCACTGATACTTGGATACTCATTTTCCCGCCGTACACGATGCAATAAATGTGATTTAGGAAAGGATTAAGTTCTGAGTTAACGCAAGTTTGGACGAATAAAGCAAATTGTTCATTGCTTGTACCTGTTGCGATTGTACTTTTGATTGTGTCTAGCTCCATTTTCGTAAAGTTACCGATTACCTTTTCTGTATTTGGCGCTGCCGTTACTTGATTAGTCATTGATTACTTCCTCCAATTCCTCTTTCAAATCTTCTATTTCGCTTGTTAAAGAATCGATTTGATCTTGTTTTTCGCTTAATTCATTTTCAACGTGGTCATCAATTTCTTCCGCGAGCTTTTCTAAAGCTTCAATCATATTAATGCTTAAATCTTCCTTGTTATAATCGATAAAAGATTCTACTAGTGAACCTACGTCTGTACTGCGACTTTGTGCCGAACCAACTAGATTAATTGTCATTGTTCATTTCCTCCTTTTGGATACCTTCTGATTTAATCGTGAACTCTGTATCTTCAACCTTCGCAATGATTAGCTGTCCTACTGGCTTTGTGAAATGTAGGATACTTTCAGCGTTATCAACGAATGTTGGGAGCACTAATTGAGATTGCTTACTCAATACTTCAACAAGCTCTAGTCCTGCTTTAATCTTTTCTGCTGTAGAAAGTCTGCTGTATGGTTTCTCGTCCATTAGTATTTCAAATGTTGCTCTCTCTTCGCCGTTTTTAAGAGTTTCATAGAGCTGTACATCGATGTTTGTAAATAAACTTTGAATCTTGCTTACCATCAATTCAGAACGTTTTGTACGGAAGTCTTTAATCGCATCAATGATTGCTATCGATTCGTTCTTTTCTTTGCGTATCTTCGCTTGTACGTTTGCTGCATCATCAATTTCTTTCTGTAGTAGCTCTAACTGTTGAGATTGTTTAAGTAATCCGTTTAACTCGTAAATCTTTTCGTCTATTTCTCTTGTCTGAGTTGGATCTACTTCTTCAGCAGTCATTTCTTTTATAGAAGCTTCTAGTTCTTTTAGTTTCTTAACCATGTTTGAACCAATCTGTTTTGCTTCTTCAAAGCGATTAATTTTGTTCTGTTTAACCTGTTCAACTGCTTCATCTTGCAAGGCTTGTCCACATGTGTGGCAGGTGTCTTGTAATTCCTCGTCACGTATACCAAGTACTACATTCTTCTGATTTAAAACCTGCTGCTTCATACCTTCAATTTGATACTGTACTTGATTGAACTGTTGCTGTTTTTGCTGTGAATCTCTAACCGTTTTATCGATTTCTGAACGTTTCGCTTGTAATTCGGATAGTTGCGATTCAATTTCTTCTTTATTAACATCTGTACTTTCTGCTTTTTGCTTTTCGTACTGTTCTTTTAATGTGATAACTCGTTCACTTGCACGCTCATATGATTTCTCATGTGTTTTCTTACGTTCTATATGAACTTTCTGTAAGTCTTCTATTGAAAGTTTCTTTAAGTTTTCTTCTAATAACTCAACTTGTATTTTTGGTAACTCTGCGAATACTTCTTTTTTCAATGGTTCTCCAACATATTATAGAAGTTGTTCACGTTGTATCTGCCAATGTTGTGAACTGAAGAATCCAGGATTGAATAGTGATAGAAATGCTTGTTTATCAAACAACTCGTCTATAAAGGATTCGAATTCCTTTGCTTTCTTAGGAACTTCATTAATGAAGTATTTTGCTGCTTTCTTTTGAGCTTTACCAATCAAAATGTCTTTATCATCTACTTGGATAAGAAGTTCAACTTTCGTTTCTGCTTCTTCATTACCAATAGGTTTAGGTTCGTTCTTAGTTCCGTATGGATCAATACCGTATAAAACCCATGTAATTGCTTCACCTATTGATGATTTACCTGCTCCATTCGGGCCACTAATTGTTGTTATTTCACCGAATGCTACATTGAGACTGTCATGATTTTTAAAGTTAGCAATACGTAGTTCTTTAAAGTTGATTTTCATTATTTTTCCTCCTTGTTTTGAGGAGAAACCATTTGGTATAATAGAGGTGCGTTATGTTTTATAGTTTCTCCAAACCGTCCTAGGCGTAGGGCGGTTTTTATTTTGTTTTGATCAATCGTATTCTGGATTAGTTACTTCAAGCTCAACTGCATCTTCATCAATAATTAGCTTCGCTTTACGTGCATACATTTTAAATAAAGTTTGTTCCATTCCGTAAAAGCCACCCATGATTGTTTTTGCATCAAATTCTTTGAATTCTTTTGTATCTCTGTAGTGACGTCTTTGTTCACGAATTTTAATATTTTCAACAACATTGCTCTTTTGATTTACACAAATTTGGTATTTGCAATCGTATTTGTCTTTATCGGATTCTGCATCGAAGTACACATAAGTGAAGCAATAACTATTTTCTACATGCATCGACATTTCATGGTAGTCTTCGTAACCCATTTCATCTAAATCTTCAATTTCTTTCACTAGATCCTTCATAATCTCAGACAGCTTATATTCTTCTTTTGAATGTAGAAGCAGTTCATCTAACTGTTCCTTCATGCGATTAACGCCCTGTTCATGTAAAACCGCATTAAAATGGTCTTGAATAGTTGAAACAATAAAGTGGTTATAAGACGGGATATCTAATTCACTAAGATTAATTTGAAGTTGTTCTTTTACCTGTTTTTCAAGCATTTCGCCAAAATCGCTATAACTTCTTAAAGAACGGTCAATTACATTTTTAATCGTTTCTTCTAATTGAGCTTTTACGATTTTTTCAACATAACCTTCATCTTTTAACTTCGCTAAAGAGTCATTAATCATTAAATTTAAATCCATTTTCAATTCCCCATTTCTCTCATTTCTTGATGCTTTCACGCATCGGAATATCCAGGAACCCATTTGCTAGGTGGGGGATACCATTGAATTCCTGAATATTCCGACAAGCAAAGGCTTGCCTATATTTGTAAATTCGTGGTATCATCAGGTCATAAGGTTGGTGACTCGACCTTATACCCTTATACGATGAGTCTTGAGCTTCACACTCAAGGCTCTTTTTCTATTTTGCTAGAGTTATATAATGGTACTTCTCGATGACTGCCACGCAGTTATGTAACTCTTTAGCTTTTAACTCTCGTACCATTTTGATGATATTTGCTTTGTCTTCCTTATCCTTCTGCTGTTTATCCATCACTGTTCATCCTTCATAAATCTTTTGTCTATCCGATCCATCAAATACACGAACCCTTTGAAAACTATGACTGCCACCAACACCATGCATAATGAGAATGTGCTTTCTTCCATTGTTTATGCCTCCTCGTGTTCCCATAAATGATTTAAAGCCGTTTCAATCAATGATTCTAGATGCTCAGTTCTATTAACGATGCTAGGGAATGAACCATGTTCATTAGTGAGTGTTGCTGGATATCGTTCTCTAACATCTGAGAAAGCTGATTCTAATATTTCAATAGCTTCTTTTAGTTGACTCATGCTGTAGCACTTCCTTTATTTAGAAGCTTGTCAGCTACTCGAACCGCATCTTCTAACTGATTTGTCATTGATAAGTACTGTGGTCTTGTTAAATCTTTAAGACCATGCTTTTCTTTGTAGTTTGTGATGCGTAATTTCAAGTTAGTTTTGTATGCTGTGTTAAATGCATCTGTGAAAGCTCTCCATGCATTTGGGATAGTCATTTTCTCTTGTTGTGCATGTCGTCTAATCATTTTGTTTAAGCGTTGCTGCAAGTCACCAACTGTATCGATTCTGTCGATGTTGTCTAATCGGTGATTCACTGTTGTTACTTGCTGTTCTAGCTGAACCATTCTTTTTTCACTTTCCATATTTTGTTGAGCTAACATATAGATCAACTCAGCTGGTGACTTTACTTGTTGTTGGCGGAATCGTTTTTCTACTTCAATGAAGTATTTTCTGATTGCTCGTCCCGCTTCGTTATTTTGAACCATCGCAAACTCTTTTCCGGTGTCTAATGTAAGCCAATACTCATGTTTAGTAACATTTTGACGTTCCCCAATTTTGGTGAGCGTTAAATAGTAATCTTCATTCTCTGTAAATCCGTAATTTTTAATTCTTTCCTTAACCCATGTTGTGAAATCTTTCTTCACTAACATTTGTTCATGTAACTCTCGAGCATTTACGAATTTCTCACCATTTTCATTTTGATAAACCGGAAGCATTTCATTCGCGATTACCTTTAATTGATTCATTTTCTTTCCTCCTTTTATCAAATGATAAATTTTTTATCATTAAATACCGCAAAATATTCAGGGAATAACTCGGTAACACTTATATTAAATACATCCTGATACTTAACCATTATGTCAGGTCTAGGTAAATATCCATTTTCGATTTTACGAACATAAACCGTTGATATACCAAGCCTTTCAGCTAATTCACTTTGAGTTAATTTCATTGTTTTTCTTTCTTGCTTTAGATCGACTTTCATTTAACCACCTTCCGTTCTTAACACGTTTCTTTCGATGTCTTTAGTATAGATGATAAAAAATTTATCGTCAACAATTTTTATAAATTTTTTATCATTTTTACGAAAAGGGGTTTAAAGTGATAAAATTTGTATCTATAATGTAATTAAGGATTCACTGAGAGGGGAAAATTAAAAATGACTTTTGGAGATAAATTAAAACAATTGAGGGGAAAGCGTACACAAGGTGATATAGCTAATTCATTAAATATATCTCGTGCGACGTATTCACACTTGGAAAACAATCGAATAGAACCTAGTATGACTGTACTTAATGCGCTTGCTGATTTGTTTTGCGTAACATCTGATTACTTATTAGGGAGATCGTCAGACTCACGTTTAACTGAATCAGAGGATAAAGTTACTAATGATATGGCTAAACGTTTTGCAGAGTTAGTTGCGGATTTACCAGAGGATGAACAAGAAAATGCTTGGAAGCAAGCTTTAATGTACGTCAATTTCACAAAAGCAAAAGATAATGATTAATGTAAACAAAAAGCTAACCAAATGGTTAGCTTTTTTTATTTCGTTATTTCATTTTTATATGTACCTGAATCGAGGGATTTTAACACCTCTTCAGCGTTAGTTCCCTTATTTTCCAAAAACCACTTCACCATTAATTCTTTTGCTAATTGCTCTTTTGTCATTATAAATCCCCCTTGCATCCTCTTTTGTATATTTTTGGAATTAATTCGGTTTTTCTTCAAAAACCAAAATACCGAATTTTTCTTAAAAACACGAAATGCGACCGCCTAATTATAGACAATCGCATTTCATAATATATATTTAAATGTATTTAATTACCATCCTGTTCCCGGATCAGTCATATATGAAACAACATTTTTTGTTGGAGTAGCTTCTTTCTTCAATGGAACCGGATTAAAAATAACAGCTCCGACAAACGCTATAATTGGGATTAATACAAGAATTTTCTTCATTTAGAAAATCACCTCTCTTAATGATAATTATACCATTTATTCATATTAAGCCCAACTCTTTTTTAGGTAAAAATGAGAAAAATATGTTCCCATTCTCCTCACACATTCTAAGGCTTTTCTTCAGTAATTCTTTATCTGAATTTCGCGCTAAAGCTAATACAAATGTTTGCAAGTCAGAAAGTTTTCCGTTCTTTCTCTCTAAATCCAACAAAACATTTTCCGCTTCTGTGTTTCTTCCTTGCCTAACTAAGAATAAAGCTAATTCCATTCCTTTTAATACCTTTTCGAGATCCACAATATCCTTCCAATGGTACACCTTCAAAAAATGCAAAGTTTCAATAATTTGTTCTTTCTTTTTCTCTAACCCGATACTATAAGGCATACTATCTATTTTTTTTATAGCGACCTCTAAGTAATTTTTTGAAACAAAAAAATCCTCAAACAGATATGACTCTCCAAGCTTCCCTAAAGATGTAATTTCAGCAATCCTATAAGTCGTATCTGATTCGCAAATTTTCAATATTTCAAGGCAAGCTTTTCGAGACTTTTGGATTTCGCCACGTTGCAAAGTAACTACACCAATCGCATCTTGTAGTCTTACTTTGAAAGTCTTCTTTATATATTTATTCGTAATTGTACTTATATTTTTCTTTATATCCTTTAATCGTTCAGCAATTAAATTGTAATTCCCACATTGATAAAGAGCTTGGCAAAGAATTAGCTCAATCAAAATATTCATTTCAAGACTTTTTACATGTTTTTCTTTTTCTTTAATTCGTTTATACAGCCAAGTGTAATCCGCATCTTTTGTATATCTTTCTGAAAGCAAATCATAGACTTCTCCCCACTCTTTATTACCCTTAACCTTTACTTTTTCTATTACTTTATTTAGTGTTTTGAAATCACCACTTAAAGCTAAATATTCCATTGTTTCTTGAAGATTTTCTAATTTTGCTGATTTTATGTAATCTGAGATGTCACTCGCTTTACTATTGCTTCCCTTTTTTAACAAATCGTGTGTTCTAGATAAATAACAAAAACTCATTTGAGTTCTTCCTTTAAAAACATCTGTAACGACACTAGGACTAACTCCCCAATGTGTTGCTAAATCTTTCTTTTTAATACCAGCCACACAACGTTCTCCATCCAGCCTATTTAATAAATTACTCATTAATACTTTATTAAATTCTATCTCTTTCTGTTTTTCTGCTAATTTACTAGTCATTCGTTTGCTCCTCCTATGGAATGGAACAAAGACGCTTCGCTCTTTTTCTCAACTTTAAAAATAGGAAATTCATACCATGTAATGATTTAATAATATCGGCATGTTATAATGTAAGTGTTACTCGTGTAGTAACCGAAAAGAGACTTATGGCAGATGTTCCCCTTTGTGAGTCGGGCGAACGGTACAAGTAGTGCTCGCAACACTCTTGTACACGCTGTGAGTCTTTTTTTCGTTCCTTTTATTTTGTATTAATAATAACACAAATTTCCCAACATTCAGTCATAGAGTTATCAGATAAATGTTGATAAAGTTTGAGAAACGCTGTATATCAACGTTTCTCGTGTTTTACGGAATGAAATATGTAATCATGCATATTGTCATATGAAGAACCTATATGAATATTTTACCACAATAAACAGAACTTATGTTCTTTTTATTTTTATATGATTCAAAATAAGTCATATTAATAACCAAATGTTTCGTAATTAATCGTTTTATCCAAATATATACCATTCACTTCTCTTGTTCGCTTATAATTGTCAAAGATTATAAAGGGCGGTGAATAGTCATTGCTTAGCGAAAGACTAGTATATTTTCGTAAGAAAAATAAATTAACACAAAACGATGTTGCTCACCATCTAAATGTGGTTCGTTCAACTTATACTAACTGGGAAGCAGGTCGATCGGAGCCAGATATATCGACTCTTATCAAAATTTGCGATCTTTATAATATTTCTTTGGATAACCTGGTGGGTAGGACATATCGTATGCCACCGCAATTTGAAGTTATTTTAGATCAAATATCCGATTTAGACACGGAACCACAAAAGAAGGCTTTGAATCTGTTAGTCGAGTACACTTACTTGATTAAAAAGTATTTCATGTAGACTTCACACTCCTTATTTTAACGTACAAGCGTTTTAAATTAGATTGTAATCCGAAACTACTTAAATGAATCAGAAACAGAATACGTGGCATTGCAGTGCTTTGTATTCCGAATTTGGAATGTTGTATTTGATTTGATTGTAGAAGAAAACATTTCCAATATCTAGTGGTAAAATTTGACATAATTTGACCATTTCAACCATTGAGGGCTTAGGCTCTCTTTTTTTATTTTCATTCGACAAAATATGACAAAATAGTTGTAACTGTTTCTGTTATGATTTCTATAAATATTACAATTTTACATAATTGGAGGATGCATAAATGAAGAAACCGTTCTATAAAAAGTGGTGGTTCTGGGGAATTATCATCTTTTTTATTTTAGGAATAACTGGAACGCACGATAAAAAAGAAGAAGCAAAGAAAAACGCCGCAAAAGAAGTAGTAGCAGAAAATAAACAAGAAGTTAAAAAAGAAGACTTACTTGAGGATAAAGTTAAAAAGGCAGTGAATAAAAAGTTAGGAGAAAAGAATGTAGAATCTGTTAATGTTAGCGATAAACCAGACACTACAAATCCGAATGAGAAAATCGTGCTGATTACTGCTGGAGAGAATAGTAGTGTTACAATTAATCTTACAAAAATAGGAATGTGGAAAAACACCATAGATATACTAAAAGAATTAAAAAGCGAAAAAAATATTAGCGAAATTACATTCAATTATAAATTTCCAATGATAGATACATACGGGAATAAATCGAAAGAGATTGTTATGAAAATTACACTTGATCGTGAAACGCTTGATAAAATCAATTATGATAATCTCCCAAGAGAAAATCTACCTATAATAGCTAAGAAATATTGGATGCATCCAGGATTCAAAGACTGAAACTAATAAGTAATATAAATTATGGATTCATGCTATATTTCTCAATGACCAACATTGCTTAAAGTGGTAAAATAATATTCGGATGGGGATCCAACATATATTATTAAAATTAAAGTGGTTTAAGTCGGAGGAAGGCACCTTAGGGTGTCTTTTCTTTATACATAAAAACACGTCAAATTAACTTTTAAACGTGTTTTTCGGTAAAATGATATTTAATATAATCTATCCCTAGGCTAACTAATGGGATAAGTATTGCTAAACTTAATGCATAAACCATCGTTTTTAAACCTGTATAATTTAGAAATTTATCCGCTATAACTAACGCTAAAATAAATAATATTGTTGATTTAATAAATAGTTTAAAAAAATCAATCTTCATATTGGTTCCTCCTTTACATCATAAAAAGAAAAATGAAAAATTCTTCAAATGAGTGTATAATATACATTAGACAGAGGCACAATTGCAAGAGAACAGAGTGGTTGAGACACCCTGTTCTATGTAATACTCACTAATTAGTGAGTGAACGGAACATAACTAAAAGTAACTATCTTTAGCACTCTTAGCCACTCTACAGCTACGTTCATAGCTTGAGTGGTTTTTACATATGTAAAAATAGATAAATTCCGCGTTTTTTGTTCTATATATTCAACGAAAGGCTCAATTAAGTACCTTTCCATGAAAAACAACAATACAGCGCCTATCAATTCTTTCACATGCATCACCTCCTTCTGATAAGAACTAAAAATCAACAGCAATTGTTGTTTTAGATTGCTTGATTTTAGTTAACTTACCAGAGGTAGGCTGACAATCCCACTCGATTAACTATCATTACTGGAATAATGTAGCATATATTTGTAAATTTGTACATGTCAGAATTTTAAGCAAAAAGAAACATAAAACGCTTTAAATATGCTATATCAATACATTTGTTGTTTTGCTTCTTTATTTAATAAATCTTGAGAAACAACAGCCCATCGTCCATTGGGTAATTTAAAGATAGCTTCATCACCATCGTCTACCATATAACCCATTACAGTTTGTCCACCCTCTAAATCTTCTGTAGTAACTCTACCCATTTTTAATAATGTCTCAATAATTGCTTCCTTATCTTGATCATCAATAAAATAATACTTAAAAATAGCTTCATCATTTTCAAATAACATTATTTCTTCCCAATCTAATATATTCACATCGCATTCAAAATGATTAGAAATCACTGCAATATCATCTCTTGAAAATCCTTTTTCTTTAAGTTCTATTTCTAACAGCATATTCATTCGATCAATCCCCTTTTCTATTAATTTATCTAATAATAGGATAACACCCTCATATCAATTTTTGTTGACGATAATGGAAACTTATTTGAATAAATTTCACGTACTATATCTGATTGATAAAACACAATTCCGTAATAAGGCATATTCTAACCGGCCGTCCCCTTATCCTCTACCCAAGTAAGTAGTAAATCCCTTAATTATTCTTCTATCTTAGTAAGTAGTTCCCCCAGCTATTAAACAATCTCAAGTTTTTCATCTTTTCTTCGAATTTAATCTTGACTGAAGGTCTTGAGGGTTTTTATCATGTGGGAACGATTATGGAATACGGCTGGAAGGCAGATTTATCCCCTACTTTGAAAGACTACAAAAAAGTAATCAATCAAAATAGATGGATAAGCGTCTTGTTTTCGCCATGCGGTCACTTATAAGGTATCCGTATGTATAGACCCTGTTCACTCAGCGATCTTCACCGCATACATCCTTTTTCTATGGCTTGTCCTTGTAATATCGTCCCTACACGACAAACTGAATGTACTCCCTAGCACCGTAATGCTAACGATAACCACCCGAACCTTTTAGAGAATCGTCCCTGGGCAAGTTCTCGCCCTCCCTCACCAAAAGAACAGGATTCCAGTGAGGGGTGCTGTTTTTGTAGGCGTATACTTTGTACCCCCTGCACGACTAACAGCTAGCCACGCCGTAACACGTTCCCTCTATATAGAAGCACGGAATTACGGCTTATCAGTTTTTATCTACGTGGTATCAGGCAATTCCACGCGAACAAAAAAACAAAAAAGACATCTCCAATTCCTAAATGGCCTGTACATTCACAAGACTTCTAGGTTTAGTGATGCCCGGTATATATCTTTTGGACTACAAAATAATCAAAACTAGTATTTACTAGTTGATATTTATCCAAACAATAGATAAAATGGGTATATCAAAGAAGCCTCGTGAAAAGGCATAGTTGTTTAAGGCTAGTGATGGTACACTACTTAAACGTAAACACTGTGGGTTAATACAGTTCATTCTAGTAAGTGTTAGTAGCAATTACTAGAACTGAGTCACTCCGCTAAAGGTTGGTAGCCGATAGCAATTGGAGTGGCTTTTTTGTTTTCTGTTCATATTCAATTGTTGTATGAATCTTCGTTTATGTAAAGTATCAAATTATGTTTTGTTTTGTAGAATGATGCTTGTTGTGTACTACGTTACAACAAGCTTTTTTGTTTGTAAATGCCTCTATAATTGGGTTTATGGCATCCAAATAATTTAATTGAAGGATAAAAAGATACAAAGATAGAAAGATACATTTATCTTTAGATACAAAGATACATAGTTTACCTTCGTGTATCTTTAGATACAAAGATAAAAAGATACAAAGATAAAAAGATACATCAATTAACGTTGAATTCATGGGATTCTTATCATAATTTCTGTACACGAAAAATGAGGTGAATCTATTAAACATAAAAAAGATACATTTATCCTTTTACTTTTTGTACAAGCTCATGTTATTATCAATTCGAGAATAAAAAGATAAAAAGATACATTTATCCTTTGTTACATTTATATTACAATTTTAAAAGGAGCGATTCCTGTGAAAAAAGGATACGTAATAATCAACGCCCAACAAAAAGGTGGAGTTGGAAAAACAACTGATTCGTGTATGGAATCTCTTGTTGCTTCTTTAATCTTTAATAAGAAAGTTTTATTTATTGATACTGATCTTCAAGGGAACGGTACAACGTTCTTAGCAAAATCATTTAATATTACCGAAATGCAAAAGACATTAATGAAGTGTCTTGAAGAAGGAGACTTATCATCAGGTGTTGTGCAGCTGCATGAAAATCTAGATATGATCCCATGCGGATATGATATGAGGAAATACACTGACTTCTTAATCGAGAATTTCAACACGATTGAGGACAGAACTTTCTATCTTTCTAGGTTGCTAGAAAAAATTAAATTCAACTACGATTACATATTCATCGACATTCCACCTTCAACAGATTTAAAAGTGGATAATGCGATGGTGGCAAGTGACTATATTATAGTAGTTCAAGAGACACAACAATTTTCATACGAGGGAAGCCAACGTTTAATCTTTGAATACATCCAAACATTAGTTGATGATTTTGGATCACTTGTAAAGATGCAAGTCGCTGGAGTACTTCCTGTATTGCTACAACAAAAACGTGCTTTACACAAAGAAATTGTAAAAAGTACAATCACTACTTTTGGTGAAGAGAATGTATTTACTACGATTATTAACAATCACGCACGTTTAGAATGGTATCCACGAATTGGCTTACAATTTGAAGACCATCATGATAAAAGAATGCTAGCTTTATTCTGTGATATTTTCTGTGAATTAGAAGAAAGAATTCACCTTTTCGAAACTGAGGGAGATATAGAAGCTGGATATAGATATACTCCAAGGTATTTAGTGGACAACAAGCTGACGAAATTAGGGAAGGGGATTGACATAAGTGGCTTTAATCAAAAGGGAAACACCGCAAGAACCGAAGATAGCACAATCTGCTAATACGGAAAGAAATTTTCAAACTGATAGCAGTCCCAAAAAGAAATCGATGAAAGCTCATGAACGTAAAAATATAAAAGTCTCACCTGAAACATTTAGTAAAATCAAAACAATTTGTACAATGAAGAGCATGAAAAATTACGAATTTATTGATGAAATTTTAGAGTTTTACATCACTAATAATTTAACTGAACGTGAGCAACGTATACTTAAAAATATAACTTCTAGTAACAAGTAGCTATAAGGAAATCCCTTCCCCATAGCTTTTCTTTTTTGTATCTTTGTATCTAAAGATACATGTATCTTTTTTTGAAAAACACTAGTATTCATACTGTACATCAAATGAAGTTGAAGAAAGGTCAAAAATAGGTATAAGGTTTAACTTTATACCTATCTAAATACACACATTAATAATTTTATAAAAACTAAATAGGAGTGGTACCTGTGGAAAATAAGAGTAATTCTTTTGTAGTGACTTTGACGCCTATTACCGAAAGTTTAGATTTAACTATTCAAAGCGATCATACTGACATGGAAAAGGAAGAGCAAGACCGAACTTTCCCAGAAGAGGACAAGCTCTTTGAAAAGCCTAAGAGAAAACTTACTACGAAAGAGTTGCCGAAATCTTTCCGTGTCTCATTAGAAACACATACAGCTATTTCAACGCTTGCTACAATTGAAGATATGAAAATTTATGAAGTTATAAATATGTTAATCGAAGAAAAAGTTGCTGCATTACCTGTACCAAAACAAGAGCTAGTGAGAAATGCTGTAAAACAAGTACTTGAAGTAAAGAAAAGTCGAGAATAGGTATGGATTTATAAAATTATGTCTGTAAGAAAAGAAGCCCTACTTTTTGTAGGGCTTATCATTTTAAGCAATTAAATTTTCACCAAAACCTCCACCACGGCTTTTTCTTCTCTTTCGCAACAGCAACCTCATCCCGAAATTCCTGCATCATTTTCTTCGCTTCCTGCATCTCGCGAAGTGTCTTCATCAAAGTCTCATCTCGCGCTTCTAATCGTTTTTCTACTCGTTCATTATGCGCTTCTACACTCGCTTTGATTTCCTCGTTACTTTGCTTCGCCTGCTCGCTTAATCGCTTCTCCATCGCTAACATACCTTGATTCATTTCTTGTGCCATAACGTTGTACTGCTGCTGGAGCTGTTCTTGAATGTGGAATGGGATTAGATCAGTTCCCTGCGATTCCTCTGTCTCCGCATTAGGATTGGCGATTTCTAATCGCTGCGCAATCATCTTCGCTGCCTTCTCTAACGTCATGCCGTCATGCTTGCTAAGTTCAATCAACTTATCAATCACCATAACGTCATGCTCTGTGTATTGGCGTCTGCCACGATTATCCTTCTTTACAACGAATCCCTCTCGTTGCAATACTTCCATGTACTTTCTTAGGGTGCTATCACTTATTCCTAGTCGTTTGTATACTTCACTAGCGGAATAAACAATTTCGTCCGTCATAGCGTCACAACACCTCCTAGTGACAGTATTCCATGATGGTTAAGATTTTCCTGCAAAGAAAAAAGCCCCACAATAAGCAGGACTAAATAGCCTTTGCAATCTCAACAAGCAACCTCATAAATAACGGAATCATTTGGACCACTATATAACCAATCCCAGCGCGACTTATTAACGAAAAACCACGCTCCTGGCTACCAACCATAATGAACAGGCCACCGCATAACGCTACAACGGATGCTATAGGATATGATACTGCTTTAATCAAGAAGATAACCGGTTCGAATGCATTTACAATACGATTGTATAACTGACCATCTATATAATTCTTTATTGCTCCATCATTGGACTGCACATCTTTAAATACTTCATTTACATCCGGATTATTTCCATCAGCAAAAACATGAGGAATATCTATAATTTGGCTGAATATAATAGCACTACCGATCACAATACTTATTCGCGCCGCCACGGGTGCGTATTTTTTTGCTTTCTTTTTGAACAAGCTCCACTTCTTCTTTGCTCCGTAGTTACCATCCATAAAATCTTTGATGCTCATTGTCTCAGTTGCCATATGGACCATCTCCTTATTGTTAATGGAAATCAGTAACCGTAAATATGTTGCAATCCAATCCCTCGCAAAGTTTCTGAAGTTGTTTTCTGCGGTATTCTGTTGTTGTGTACCAAATAAATTTAGGTGCCTTCTCAAACACATTGCATTCCATCAATTTTCTATACTTCTGCATCTTGATACGGTTCGCGCTCATTTTTTGCTCATGATCCACCTCTACAATGTGATAACGGCCATTATCCGTGAATAGCGCATCCGCAATAATAGAGACGATACTTTTCACATTCATTTTAACTTCCTGCTTCCACGTCTTCGGGCATTCGTAAGCAATATAGATATCGTTCCTCATAATGTAATGTCGAAATTGATTCGAACGTTTGAGTATTTTCTTACTCCCGATACGTTCACGGCCCTCTTTGTTGAGATAATAAACCTTCTCACCATCCCTAAAGCTAGATACATATTCTTCAATTCCTTTCATTACACGAGAAGCATTCCTGTCACCGCCAAGATCATGAAGTACCTGGATTTGCTTTCTGCTAAGAAAGCCGAGTTTCTTCAAGCTCAAGAGTATACTTTCCGTTCTCGCTTCCTTCATGGCTAGTTTTTGCATCTTCATGCTCCTTCCTCGCTCTAATGTTGATATGTGGCTTTATAATGGTATCTATTTGTTTATTATCGATATAAACAGTTTGTAGGACCTTTTTCTCGTTTGTTTGGTATATAGCCCTTCCTTTTATGTTGGGAAGACTCTCTGCACCACCCTCATCAAGTACAGCACGGCTACCTGCTTCAGTCTGCAATCTAAAACAAACACGAGCACCGATGTTTTGTCGTAACTGTGATGGTAAAGCTTCATTAGTTGGATATTGGGTTGCATATACCAAGCGAAATCCCGCTGCCCTGCCACGGCGACCTATATCTACAACGATGTCCTTGCACTCCTGATATGGCGTCATGTCGGCTGCCTCATCTACAATTACAAAGTACCTTGTTGGGTCCCCGGCTTCTTTTATATCTTCGTATCCTTTTTCTAGTAAGTATTCGTTTCTATCATTCAGTTTGGTTTGCAATTCCCTTAGAGTCTCAAGGGCTTCCTCTGGATTCTTGGCAATTGATTCGACTTGATTTAAGAATCGGTATCGGTTAAAAGAGAGACCACCCTTCAAATCGATTAGGAATAGCTTTATATTTTCTGATTGGTTGCGTACCAGGGATGTGATTATAAGTTTTAATACATTCGATTTACCCATGTCCGTCATGCCAGCTGATATCATGTGCGATAGTTGATCAAAGTCGTGTTTTACTAATCCATCCCTCGTATAACCAATAGGAACCTCCCAACCTCTACATTGCTTCATCATGTCTTCTTCAAACTTCACAAAAACAGGAATCCCCTTCTCATAAACTCGTATTTTAAGTAACCCATCATAAGACAGCTCAATTTCCTTTCTAACGAGTTTTTTCTTGTTTATGATGTTTCGTATCTGTTTTAAGATATCTTTTCGCAAACCAAGAGATTTGAAGTCTGATAGTTTGAAATCATAAACTTTGTTCTTGTGATTTAATCCGTCCTCTAAATGCTGTATCTTTTGTTCGAAATCGGAGAAGCTAAGACCAAGCGGGATTCTATACGCATATTCAACTCCCCACTCATTTCTCGTTTTGCGAAGCAGCTGTATGGTCCTGGTCTCTTTTCCTTCTTTCACTTTCAAACCGCAATTAGCACAAATCCTTTGAATCTTGGAGGCATCATTTGTTGCTCCTTTTTGATGCATTTTTGATAGAAAGACTACACCACCGACTGCAGCTGAACTTACTAACTCAAATATCACAAACTCACACCACCTTTCTTTTCGTGTTCTGCAAGAATAGTCCCTAAAAATTAGAAGAGATAAAAACAGCTATGAATCATTGAAAAGACTAATCTTGTAATGTCTGAAGCAGTATTCTGTAAACGAATTCTATTTGGAATAGGCGAAACGAAGTTTTAAAAAGTAATTCGTTTGGAAGTGAAAATCGTAATTTGTTTGGTATGGTAAAGTGTATTTGTAACGGTTCGTTCTATATGCATACTTTTTTGCACACGTATAAAAAAGTTACGTAGTGTACATGCTGTTACAGAGGTGAAATACATGTTTAATTGGATGAAGTTAGGGAAAACAGACAGGACTAAATTTGGAAGATGGTTAGATAACCAGGGGATTTACCAAGCTGAATTGGAGAATAAATCAAAATTAAGTCGGGCCACAATTTCTAAATTGTGCAATGATCATACATATAGACCGAAGTTTTCAACTGTTGTAAAAATAACAAGGGGATTGAAGAAGTTAGGTAAAGATGTAAATGGAGATGATTTTTGGATGTAGCTTCGTTAAAACGGGGCTATTTTTAATACTTTTAAAAGAACGTACGTTCGTTTATAATAAACATAAATTACACGAATTGAGGGATCATCATGGAAAATCAAAGTTGGGGTGCACCAAAATTACGCGGAAGAGGTATGGTAAAATGGGCTCCATTCGCTTCGATGCCTGAACAATACGAGGGAATTAGAGATATACTTAGTGATTTAAACAAAATGTCCAAACCAATCGTTTCAGAAGATATGAAAGAACAAATAGAACGTAGTTTGATTCATTCGATGCAAAGTAAAGAAGAAATCAATATTTCATTTTATCGTGACGGTATGATTCAAGACATGTACATAAATGTACTACACATCGAACCAATGTTAAAAACTGTGTATTGTACGGATGCATTTGGATTAGACACTGAGTTTAAGTTTGATGAATTAGTGAATATAAACTAAAAAAAAGCTGACTCAAAAGAGCCAGCTCTAATTTATTGCAATGTGATATTTGTAAAAGTATTATTTGAATCAACAAAGTTACGTATGTGATTCTTATTTGTGTAGTATTTTAAGTTTAGTGGCGCTGGGCCCAAATAAACAAACTCATTTCCTTCTAGAATTAATTCATTCGCTGCATTAGCTGATCCAGATGCTAATAGCGCTGCGAATGCAGGGTTACTTATCGACACTCTACAATCATTTACTTTATAAGTTGTGTAAGGTCTGTTCGTATCTGATAAAAACAGGTTATTTTTTGTATTAATAACGATATCGCAGTCATCTAATAGTGTATATGATGCCTGGTTGTCCACATTTGTAATACCAACTTCACAAGTTGTATCTATAAGTTTTGATTTAGTAACTCTAATGTTCATCGGACGACCACTAAATAGATGATTCCTTAACTCGCAATTAAGAAATTCTGACCTAGTGAACTCGCAAACGTCTACATTTTGAGCGTTAGGGTTTTCTGATCTAACTCGTAAATTTTCGAATCTACAATTATCATATTCTTTAACTTTAAACGTCATTTCCCTTTGTGTAGGGATCGATTTAAAGGTACATTTGCTTATTTTATTTGCTTTTATCCACGGTGTAGTAACTGGGTTTTCTGTAAAAGTAAAATGATTATTATCAAATGTGCAATTATCTCCCAAAGCAACGAAGTCAGGGTTTACGTATTGATTGTTAGATAAAGAAACTCTATACGAATCATTAGTTACATTCATATTGCCACCTGCGAAGCTGTTACCTTCTATATTCACAAAAGCCGCACTAAAGTTAGAAGTCATGAGTCCGATGTTATTTTGACAGTTGTATAAGAAATTATCCTTAATAGTCGCATGGACTAAAGAGTAAAGATTGATTGCAATATAATCAATGTTGTAAATATGATTGTGCTCTATTAAAACATCGTAGCAACCCACTAAAATTCCGTGATAACTTCCATAGATATGATTATCTTTTATGGTACAACTTGCACCATAACTATCTTCCATGTTTATTGAGTAGCGTGTTGGATCGTTAAAAATAGGCTTTCCATCAATAAATCTTACTGATCCTTTTCCGTTATCTCTAATTGTGTTATTAATGATTTTGTTGTAATTTCCGCCAAGAGTAACGCCACCCCTATGACCGTTGAAAATTTCACATTTTTCTACAACGTTATGATGAGGAATGCCGCCAAACATAATTGTATATTGCAGGTTCTTATTTACATTATTCTCATTATAAAATTGGAGTCTAAATTTTGTTGCGTTTACAGGAATAGAAATGTCAGTGTAAATTCTTCTCTTTTTCATAACCCCTATAAATTTGTTGTTATTGTCATAAAAAAAGATGTCCAGTTCTTTACTGTTTAAATTGGTTGTTCTAGCATATCCAGAGCCAGCGATAAGGAAGGAAGTTATCTTAGGTGTTAAGTCTTGAGGTATGTTTAACATCTTTGTCGTGAGTGTATTCGTAGAGGTAATTGATTGTCCTGTGCTGTAATCTAAAGCGTTTAATGTAAGCCCTTGGTCGAATTCGCCGTAATTAAATATAGAATCTGAGCTGAATGAAATGTTATCACCCATGTAATCCCGAACTGTACAATTGGTAATTGAACAATACGCAGAACTTTTTTGAAAAAGAACGCCATATGTGTGCTCCATTGCTACTTCTAAAGGATTAGAGAAACTTCTGTCGTCCCTACATCCAATGATAGTTCCGCCAAATAAATTAGAATTGGTGATTTTGCTAAATACAATACTATTCCCTTTGAAGTTGTAATAATCAATGGCTGTTCTATTGTCAAATGGTGATTTTTTATTAGAATCATATATTACTTTTAGTGTTGAACCATTTAAATTAAAGTCTAAATTTGTAACCATAGCAATTTCTCGAGGGTAACATAGAGCGTAATTACCTTTTGGAATAATCACTTCAGAATAATTATTAGCCGCTGCAAATTGTAGTGCATTGTTTATCCCTTGTATATTCTTATCGGCTTGTATATAATCTGCATCTACATAAGGTTTAGTTGGTAATCCTTCTTTTATTCCCCATCTTGATAAATCAATAACATATATCATATTTTTCCCACCTTATTTTAAATTTTTAGATTTTTTATTAGAAAAATAAAAAGAGCATCTTCGTGAAAAGACACTCTTTTGTTTATTCTCACTTCACATATACATAGGCTTCATTTGCAGTTACATAGTATGTTTTACCTTTGCTATTGTGTACTTTGTACTGTGGTGATCCATTGACATTTACTTTGTCATCAATCGTAAATCCTAATCCTACAACTACAGAGCCAGCCACATCTTTATCTTGCCAAGATGGAGCATCATAGAAACGTAGGTTGTCCACATTGGACACAACATGCTTCCCTACAATAGAAGAATCCACTGTACTCTTCTTATTAAACTTTACATAAGATGGATCATTCTTAATCCATTGCTCTCCGCCAAGATTTAACCAGCCATCCTTTTCGCCCCACACAACATATGATTCTGGTTTGTTTAGCTGACGAATCTTAGAATAGCTTGTACCAGGTCCTTTACGTAAGTTAACGTTGTAACCTTCAATATAAGCGATACCGTCTGTGATAACCGTTGGAACTTCTGCTGGTTTAGATGGCTTCTCAGGAACAGAAACTTCAACACTAGAATTATTGTATGCTCGTTGTACATCCGCTCTAAATTGAGCTTCAGAAATACCGTGACTACGTAAATAGTCTAATGGGTCTTCGTGGTCTGTACCGCCTAAATAATGCGTTACATCGCTATGTGTCCACAATCCTTTTTCTACAGATAAACCGCGGTCACGAAGGATTTTAGCAAGTAGCTTCACGTATTTATCATAGCTGCGTTTGAACTTATCGTAATCAGCTGTTTCGCAAAGTTCAACATGTACAAAGCGTTTATTAGCAGAAGGTCCACCACCATAAGCGATGTATTTTGTGTCAGCAATTTGGATTGTTTCATTCCAATCTACTGCATAATGAACGAATGCGTTTCTCCATGTACGAGACTCATATTTTTGGATATTGATAGCTGGAGCTTCTGGAGTCGCTGTACTATGCGCCACAACGCCCTCATAAGCACCGACGCCATAACGGTATGGTTGTTTTGGTAAGTCAGGAATAATAAGTGTTCTATCAGCAAAAGCCCCTGTTGTGAAACTTAACAGGAGCAATAGAGTCATAAATACAGAGGAAGCTAGTTTAATTGTTTTTTCCATTTATTATCAACATCCTTTTTCGTTATTTTGGAGTGGTCGTATAATCCACTAGCTGATAAACCGATGATGATTCCCTGAAATACGTTCATTTTTATGTCGAATGGCAAAAATAAAACGCCTAGCATAATGCCAAGCGTTAAATTAAGCAATGGAATGTATTTAGTTTGTAACCCAAGCATTTTCGCCACTTGAGATAAAGCTACAACAACCGCAATTATTACACTGACTTCAACCAACTTATACACCTCCTTTCAAGAGTAATCCAATAAGCGCTGTTACAATCGCACCAATAATGATTCGGAGAATCCATGTTGTATTGGCGCTAATCTTCTCAAGCTGTTTGTTTATATTAACGATATCCTTTTCATTGACAGTGGTACGTGTTTCTATGTTTCGGATATCTCGTTGTATATCTTTTTGATCTAGCTTTATTTGTTGGATCTCTTGCTTTAAATCTTGAATTTCTTGCATTGGTTCAGCTCCTTTCAAAATAAAAAGAACAATTTATTACTGTTCTTTAGGTTCTGTTGGACTTTTAGTTAATGTTTCTGTCGGATGCTCCGGTTCTGTAACTAGAGGTTCTTCTTTCACAGGGACAACTTGTTTTACATCAATTCGAGAGAAAATGTAATCGCCAATTACGACTGTAATTGTATTATTATTGTTTAATTGTTCATTTAGATAGATTGGATCATAATCGTTAGTTATAATTTCGATTTCTTTTCCAACGTTTGTATGAACTTTCAGCTTTGTAGTGCCTTCCACAGTAGGTAAATTGATTGGTAAAATACGTTTTACATCAATTCGTTGAATAATAAAATCACCGATTAGCACGGTGATTAGGTCATTACTATTTAATTTTTCGTTTAGTGCCTGTGCATCGTAATTTTCAGTTTGTACCGTGTGTTTTAATCCGCCTTGTGTATGGATTTCAATTATTTGCATATGTTATCAATCTCCTTTTATATTTTTATCGTTTATCTTAATACGTGCCACCACTTCTCGACTGGATAAAGAGTCTCCCTGTAACAGTAGCGTTAATTCTAGCTAAACTATTCGGTGTAATTTTAATTTCAACATAGCGACCGCGTTGCAGTTTCCCCTCGTTATCCTTCGCTAAATATGGAATCAAATTAATATCTTGTCCTCTTATTGAATCAAACGGCAATGTATTCCCATCTACTTCGATCGTTACTTTTGATGGAGTCTGATATAACTCGAAAATACCAAACTCAATTTCGTGTGTATGGTCTGGTAAAGTTATATCGTGTGTATGATTTGGAATACTGATGTCATGCGTATGGTTTGGAATACTGATGCTATGGCTATGATTCGGGATACTGATATTATGCGAATGGTCAGGTAATGTAATGTCATGTGTATGACTTCCACTGGAACCGTGTGTATAGAAACTAGATCCCGTTCCTTTTGCGTAAAATGAAGCCGCTGTATTTCTTCCGGGATCAGAAAAAGCTGTATACAATCCTATTGTTGTAGGTTCAGCAGGGACAATCCCGCCACCATGAAACATCTTATGAACATGATCTCCTCCACTACTTGATGCCCTAACCGTACCACCACCAGCACTTGTTGAGCTAACCGTTGCTCCACCTGATGAAGTAGAACCGACAGTAGCTCCACCAGAGCTAGTAGAACCAACTGTTGCTCCACCTGATGAAGTAGAAGCAACAACAGCCCCTCCACCTTTAATAGCACGCTCATAGGCTCTAAATCTTAACGTTTCAAATGTCAGTATCAATTGATTCACATTCTTAACATCGTTAGGTATTTGAAACCTAATAATAGCCGGATGGTCTGGGTCGCAGTTATCTTGGAAAGGTTGACTATCAATATTAGTTGTCCCTTGAGAATATACTTCGTTGACTTTCTGTCGTTTCTCAATATCCGCCTGTATTGTCCCTAAATCAGTCACTTTATTTTCTAATACAAGCTTTACATCAAGTGGATTACCAGTAACATCATCTTTTTGACGGTCCATTACTCGTAAATCAACAAATATATTAAAATCCTCATCATATAAGCGAACTAACTTACCTGTCTCATATTTTTCTATTTTGTATGGATCTATTAACTCGTAATCAATTGCATCAATTTCATACGTAACTTTTGGCATACACGCTTTTAGTAACATCGATCGTGCGGAAGCATAAAGCGATTGAGCGTCTTCGAATCGTCTATCCACCCAAATATAATCAAACCCATCATGCAACTCTCTGACAAAATCAGGAGCATCAATATATGGTAGACCATTGTTAACGCTTTTGATTGTAAGCTGATTAACTCCCTCACCATAACCAAGTGGATAAATTCTTGTCATAACATCTTTAGCTTCTACTTTTCTCTTAATGCCCTTCATGTTCTTCCGGTATCGTAGTTCGCCAGTAATCTCATCAGAATATCGCACAAGGTTTAAAGTCCAAGGATAAGATGAATCGTCCCATGTCCATTGAAACTTCTCATCAAACGGTTTCGGTATACTATATATCGGGCCTAATATGGTATCTTCATTTTCCCAACTATATTGAAAATATTTCACGAAATCGCATTGACCTAGTTTCCAATGTTTTATTCTTTGTTTGCTAAGTAGATATTCAATGTTCTGCCTTGTGGTTAAATTAATTCTTTCGTGATAACCAAAAAGCACGCTGTCCATCAATGTGGATAAAACGTGCTCGCAGTCATAAGTTATTATTTTTTCATGTACTTCTCTTTCTTCATCACTATCCATAATGCGGAACATGCCGATACGTTTACCATTATCAAATATCTCCACATAATCAAACGTTTCAATTTCTTCTCGCTTCGGATCGGTAAACGGTAATGAAAAACCCGCCGTCCAAAGTTCATTGAGTGGCGGGTTGTATTTTATATTATATGCATTCTCAAGATATGCCTTGAGCTGCATTTGCTTGTTGTAGAGTTTTATATGTCTCAATGTATCACCTCGCTTTTTTCAAAAACAAAAAGCCTGCTTGTGCACGCTTGTCATTTGAAATATTCCTATAATCTAAGAATAAATTCATATATTAGTTTCGCTAATCGCTTATGACCTTCGTTGTTAAAATGTAATGAGTCGGTGCTATACAATGTTTTTTGTGCTTCAACTTCAAGATTAAAACCACCACTATGATATAAATTCAGTAATGGTATCGAGTAATATTCACATACTTCTTTAGTCGCTTTAACATAATCAGATTTGATTAAACCGAAAGAATTTTTTTCTGCGAAATAACCAGTACCAAAGTGATGTAAACTAATAAAACCAATTTTTCTATCAAAATATTTATTTAGCAATCCAGTTAACAATACGTGCATCGCTCCATAGAACGTATCGTTTGTTCTATCTGCCATTGTTCCTAATGGTTGATTTCGTCCAAAATCATTCGTCCCACCAAACACTGTAATAACATCAGCGTTCGAATCCATTGCAGCATAACGTTCTGACATTGGATCGTGTTTATTTCCTACTGTGCTCCCACTAATTCCATAATTATTTACTTTTATCCCTAGCCAATCACCTATCCAGTCGTGATATCGTTTTGTAGCAGTAGCGTTTACAGATGTGAGACTGTCTCCAAGGACATTCAAAATTTTAAAAGGGTGTAATTCAGTAACTACGTGTCTATCTTCACGAATGATACATTCATAAAAATTGCCGCCAGAAATATAACTTAATCGATTATCTTTATAAGATTCCATATTATTTCTACTATAAACAATTGCGACTCGTATCTTGTGTTCTTGAATATCATAAAACTTAGTGATTACATCACCTAAAACCGTTACCGTACTATCCGGAATATCTGTAATTTTAAAAATAGATTTATACGAATTAGCATCTACTTTCCCTGATGATAACCTGTCAAAGCATCCAATAGTAACCCCATACCTTGGTGAACCGCCTACTATAAACCCATCATAGATTGTCTCAATTGCGTACAACTTATTAGGTTTAGCGCCAAATATCTCTACTGATAAAATCGCTCCCATATGAGCACTATTAGGTGTAGGATTTAAAAGTTTATTATTCAAAATTGTAATAGAATCTAATGGATATAAATCTTGTGAATTCATTAAAATACCTCTTATTCTTTCTGTATTTTTTTAAAACAAGAGACCTATATTAAGCTAATATAGAGGATTCCATTTCGTCCCGTCATATCCAAGATGTTTTTTTTGGACTGCATCATATCGGATAGCGCCTTCACGTTCAACTCCCGCCCATCGACCAGCATCCTCAAATACAACCGCTGACACTTCCATTCCACCTGCTTTCGTCTGGTTACCTACTAATTTAGGTCTGAAGAAATCTGCTTCTCCAAGTCCAACCATACTTGCTTTTCCTGGTTCATATAGTTTAAATTCATTTGAATTATAATAAGCTGATTTTCCAATGAATTTTAATCCGTTGTTTGTCCGAATCGCTTCAACAGCTAAATTAATTAGTACATTTGCAGAAAAATCATTAACAAATTTAACTTCATCAGCGGAACTGAATTTCAAACAAGCTTTCCATAAGGAACCGTTTGATTGTAATGAAGAAATTTGGAGTCCGTAATTACGTAAGAATGCTTCATAAACCATATTTACTGCTTTTACGTTGGATTGAATATATAAATCATGTCGATCTAGCCCTTTCAGATGTTCCACATGTTCACCGAAGGTAAGCCCAGTCCCTCGCTCCCACTTCTTATTAACTCCAGAGTAATAGATATAATAAATTCCATCTATTTTTGTGATACTAGATCGATATATGCCACGGTTGTCCCACGTAAATTCTTGAATCGAAGGACTCAAAATTTCTTTAGCAGTAGAGTAATTCACATTGTCATTTGATTTCGAATGGAACAAACTCATAGTATTTCTATCTTGTCCATCTTTAAAAGCAACAACAGCCATTTCATACCCTTGATCTGTATGAATAACATCTAAATGCCATGGATTCATTGGACTTTCAAATGGTATGTTGATTTCTCTAAAGGTTCCCCAATTTGTTCCTAAAGCACTTTCTGCGTAAATCACTTTATATCCGTTACCTACAGCCCACATTTTATATTTATTATCTTCAAAAATAATAGCTGGACTTAAATAGTCTTGTTTATTTCTGTCATCTTGCAACGCTATTTCCTTTTGCGACCAGTTCACACCGTTAGTAGAAGTCTTTCTATAAATAGTAACGGTTCCAAGTGAATCATCTACATATCTCCAATACACTTCAATTCTATTGAAGTTCGGGTTGTAGACAATATGGGTATCGCTCTGATACTGTTTATCAGATGTCCCCGGTGGTTGTGGCTCCAATGGGTTTTTATATCCTGTAGGTTCTACCCAAGTGATCATATCGTTGCTAGCCAACACATGTGGGTTTTCTTTTGCTTGATCCCCACCAGGATACGGAGTATATGCCATCCAATAATAGTAACCATTCCACTTTGAACCAAAATTAATGACTTTTGGGTGATATGCTTCAATATCATCGTAAGCACTCAATATAGTTAATCGGAACTGTGCGTTTGTAGCGCTTATTTTATTTATTTCACGGTCTTTATAATCTAAGCGATCTTTCAGTGTATTGAATTTCCTTCTATCTTCATCTACCCTTGCTTGAGCTGCTTCAACAGATGAATCTCCTTTAATAACAAGTTGATCTAACTGTTTTTTTAAATTATCAGCAATATTGATAGCATTTGTAGAATTATAATCTGCAGTAAATGATTTATTCAACGCTTCATTCGCATTTGTTATTCCTTGGTTAATCTTCGGATAACCTACTTTCAGGGAATCCGTTGGTAATAATTTAGGCGCATCAGCCATTTATTCCACCACCTTATATATATTTAGCGCGGTATTTAAATGCAATGTTTATATCTAGGTTTGAACCGCCTATTCGTATTACATTTGCGCCTGGTTTCAACTCTAACTTTTCTAAATCCCCTTTTAATTGGAATAAGAAATTACTTCCATCCTTAATCGCTGCATATCTTTCTCCATCAATTACAAATGAAGAATTAGTAAATGTCCCAAAAGAAAAACTCTCGCCATTTATAGTGAGAGTTAAGGATGTTGCGCTTCCCGATATTTCTACCACTGGTCGTGATACTTTCGAACCTGCATTTTTGACACTTAAATTCTGTGGTGTGGTTATAACAAAAGAAGAATCGCTACCACCAAGAAGAATATCTGACATAAATGGAATATTATCTCCCCACAATACATCTTCAGTGCTTTCTACAATGGAATAAGCATGAGGATCATAAGCTATCATAGGTAATTCAAACTTACCCATACTTAAATAACGCTCGATTGGCATTGAACCACTATATCTAGCTAGATAATATTTATCAGGCTCGTAATCATAAATTAACTTCACTTCTTTTGGTTTACCGTAATGGTCAATAAAGGCAGCTATCATTTTTCTGATAGCTGTCGCTAATTCAAATCTACTTTCTTGCGGTTTAACAAGTAAAGGCAGGTTAAACTCCATAGGATCTATATCTGAACCAAAGTAATAAGCGCCTGGACGACCAGGTATAGAAACTGTGTAGTTACGAACTGGTGGAGCTGCTGGATGTTGGAATCCTGGTAAAAGAGCTAATTTAAGTTCACTTATTCGTTTTCCGTCTATCGTTAAACTCACAGTTGTCCCACCTTTCTCCCTGATGTCTTAATATGTTTCCCTAATTCTACTGCTAACTTTTGCACATCGGCTTCTTCCCTAACCACAAATGTAGATCCCCTAAACATGTCAGCAAAGTTATATGAATCTGATTTATTTGCATTTGAAGAGGAATTTCCGTCCACATTACTTTGAATAGCATTTCTACTCATTGCTTGTGAGCTGTTAGCCATGCTGCCATATACATTGCTCATGACACTTTTTAAACCGGATAACTCTTTCATAGAACTAGCCATCGAATAACTCATATCTCCAATTAATCGGCTCATAGTACCAGTAATACCAAGTGATTTTTCATTTGATGATAAAGGCGTAACAGATACACGATTACCTCTCTTGGTAAATAACTCTGGTCCAGCTTCACCAGCAATAAATGAACCATCTCCGAGAACATGTCCACCTGTTGCTAACATTGGGATTGTAGGGATATTTGGTTTTCTTCCACCGACGAATGGAACCCAATCTGGCATTTCTATGCCGTTAATCCCCTCAATCAATCCATTGATCATAGATGCTACAGCATTTAATGGTGCTTTGGCTGCCGCTTTAATGCCGTTGAAAACCCCTTCAAAAATTTGTACAATTCCTCTCCAAGCTTTGTCCCAGTTTCCTGTGAAGGCACCTGAAATAAAATCGATAATTCCATTTAGAATTGGTTTTAACACTGTATCCCACACCATTTTTATCCCACTAAATGCATCCGATACAACACTACCAATAGCGGTGAATACAAATTTAAAAGCTGGTAAAAGAACTGTTTTGATAACGGAACCAATTAGTGAAAAAACAGGTGCTAATATTTCATTCCAATAACGTTGTATAATTGCAAACGCATCTTGAACAATATCTTTTATAATTGCAAATCCTTGTTCAAAAACAGGCTTTAAGGTTTCCGTAATCATGGATACTATTTGATCTATTGTAGGCTTGAAATATTCATTGTATATAGCCATGATTTTGTCGCCGAATAATACCCATATGGCAATTAGGCCTGCGACGGCGGCAATCACTAAACCAATTGGACCGGTTATAAAGCCAAGAATCCCTGTTAAAACACCCAAAGCTCCCGCCCAAGTCATTGTTCCAGCTGTAGCTAGGAATATTAATGGAGCAAGAGCTGCACACAAACCAATAACTATCCCTAATACAGTGACTATGGCTGCAATAGCGGCTGCTAACACTGGATGAGCTGAAATAAAACCGGCAAAAGCGGAAACTACATCGGCAATTACAAGTAATACCGGCTTAAGAGCTAATAGTAATTCATTCATTGCTTCTTTCAATTTAACAATTGCTGTAGCGTCTGTTTTACTTACAGATTGTTGTAAATCATCCATGCCTTGTTTTAAGTCCGCTTGTTTACCTTCGGTTTTTAATATTGTATCTATGATTTTTTGCCCTTGATCTTCAAACATTGTGCCAAAAATCTGTACGCCTATCGCTTCACGTAAAGCGGCATCATCGATATCATTTAGCCATTTAATCATATCTACAAATGCTTGTTTACCTTCTTCTCCACCTTTAGCAATAGCCTTACCCCAACCTTCCAGTTGAGAGAATATTTCTTTTACAGCTGCGCTATCAGGTGGATTTTTCGCAAGCTCAAGTTTCTCTGCATTCATTTCTTTAAAAGATTCTAACTCGGCTCTATGTGATTCGCGAACAGCGTCCATTTCATCACTTAAACGTTCACTTAACGCTTGTTTGCGGTTATTCTGACTTTCTTTTAAAGACGATAAGTTCGCTTGATTGACTTCTCTTAATGAATCAAGTTGTGCTTTATTTGATTCACTAATTGACTTTAAGTTCTCTTGTTTGTTTTGCTGGAAAGCTTCTTTTTGTTCTTGTTGTCGTTCTTTCAGAGCTTCCTTTTCGTTGTTTATTTGTTCTTTAACTTGCTCTTTTCGGCTATCAATCTCTGACTTCAGTGCTTCTTTCTTTGCGTCAGATGCTTCTTTGATACCGTCTTTTTCTTCCTTTAATCTATCAAGCTGATTTTTACGTTCTTCACGTATTTTATCAAGCTGCATTTTCTCTTCGAGATCTCGCAATGCTTTGATTGCCGCCTGTCGTTCTTCTTCATTTTTCGCTTTGCTTATTTTAACTTTTAGATCAGCACGTTTTTCAGCATTCTCACGGTCTTTAAAATATTTATCTTCAGCTGCTGTTTTTGCATCCAAAGAATTAATTTGATCGTCTACCGCTTTAAGACGATTGTATTTTTCCTCATCGATTAATTTCATGCGTTCCATGTATTCTTTATCGATGAGCTTTAATTTCTGTTCAGAAGACTTTTCAAATGCTTTAACTTCCGCATCTAGTGACTTCTCAAGTGCTTTTTGTTGTCTATCATAATTTTTTGATGCTGCATCATATTCAGCACTAAGTTTCTTCTCTAAACTCTTTTGTTGATTTTCATAACTTTTAGAAACTGCATTGTATTCAGCATCAAGACTTTTAGCTAATACGTTCTGTCTTTGACTATGGCTTTTAGAAAGTGCTTTTTCTTGATTACTAAATGAGTTCGCAAGTGCAGATTCTTGTTTAGCAAATCCTTTTTGCATCGCTGATATCTGTTCATCAGACATTTTTTCAGTATCATCCGCAACATCACGGATAGCATCTTTCATACTGTTGTTTAATCCACGTCCCATTTCAACAGCCCGAATACGTCCTTCTTTTAAACCATCTAGTAAGTTATCTATATTCCAAGATTTTTCCTTAGCTGCACTTTGCATGATACTTTGTACTTCTTGTGCCGTATATCCAACCCGTCTTAGTTGAGCGCCATATTCAGCAATAATATCAAGTTGTCCAGGTGGAAATCCTATCTTTAAAAGTGAATTAACTAAACCTAATGCTTCTTCATTTGAAATTTCTAATTCACTGCCGACTTCATTCGTTTCTTGTATCAACTCTGTAAAGTCAATACCTGCATATGAATTAGCAACTACAGCCGCTCCCTTTACTACCGCCGCATTAGATTCATCAGACGCTTCCTTATTTAAGGCCCATTGTAGACGTACACCTTCTAAAGCCTCTTCTGCATCACTGCCATAAGCTGTAACAGTTCTGACCGCGTCTTCCACAGTTCTTTTTGATGATTCTGGAACATCAAAAGTAATATCGATTTTAGTCTTTAACTCATCCATGTTTAGAGACTGTTCGATCACTTCTTTAAGCCCTAGACCCGCACCTATTCCAGCTACTACGTTTTCTAATTCAACGCCTAATCCTTTAACGCTTTCGCCCGCTTCCTCTGCTTCTTGAGAAAGTTGATTTAAATCGTTTCTGATGTTTTGAATAGAATTACCATCATCAACAGAACGAAGTGCCTGTTGTAACTTCCCAATATCCGCTTCAGCTCCAAGCGCTTCCCTTCCAATTAGCTCAATTGCCTGATCTAATTGCCTACTTGATGCCGTACCATTTTTAATTGCATTCACAAGACGATTCCCTAATGCATCCGCAAAATCATCAACACTTTTTCCTGTGGCGCTAAATAAAGTCTCTAATTGTCTTGTTGAACTTGCTGCTTTTTCTTGCTCAGCCTTTAATCCTGCAAGACTGTTTTTGAATCCATTAAGTTGCCCTTCTGTAAATTCAATTTCACGTCTAAACGCTCGATATTGTTCTTCATTAATTGCGCCACTTTCAAATTGTGCTTGAACCTGCTGTTGAGCTGACTTTAAACTATCTAATTTTTTCGTTGTATTCTCAATTTGTTGAGTAAGTAATTGTTGTTTTTGAGAAAGTGCCTCAATATTACCTGGGTTGAACTTCAAAAGTCGTTCAACATCTTTTAATTCTTTAGTTACAGCTTCACTTTGTTTGTTTACATCTTTTAAAGCATTCTGTAACGGTTGAGTGTTCCCGCCGATTTCTATCGTTATCCCTTTAATTCTTCCTGCCATGTTATCACCTCGCTTGCTTAGAAATTGTTAAAGTCATCTTGTGTAGCTGTTCTTGAATTTTCTTGTTCTTTCTTCGGATTTCGCAATTCAACATACTCATCGATATAATCCAAACAATCACCTATAGTCATATCTTCTAAATCTTCTTTTGAGAGTTTGCATGAATAACAAAGAGCAAGGAATGTATCAACGGAAAATCCACCTTCACCATTGTTACGCCCTTGCCCTTGTTCATTTTCTGTTATTTTTTTTTTGACTGAACCGTACTTTTAATTAAGTCTTGAATTTCATTGATAATTTCAGCAATCGGAAATTCTCCGAATGTATCAAGCCAAGTTAGCGGATCTGGAACCTCTTTATTTGCTGTTTTAGCAAATGCCCATACTAAGTTATAAATAACTTCAAAATCTAATTTACTTAAATCAACTTGTGAAAGGTCAATATTACTTTGGTCACCATCAGCTGAGATATATGAAGAAAGTACCCCTAAACCAAGGATATCCGCAAACATATCACGTCTAAATTGCGCCTTATAGCGAATTGCCGTGCCAGCGGTACTTTTCAAAAGCACATCTTTCTCATCAATTGTGATTGTTTTTTCCATCTAGTTACGCCCCCACGACTTTCTCATATACTTTTGTATACCATGCATCATAAATACCTGCTGGTGTACCTACTGTTGTTGAATCTTTCACTTTTAATGTTCCTGGATGTTGTGATGCTACGAACTTTAATTCTGTTGTATTCGGCTCTGTTTTATCACTTTTTGTGGAAGAACCAAAGCCAGGACGAGATACAGATACGTTATACAGTACATGACGTGTCGCTTTTACATCTCCATCAAATTCAAACATTAAAGCAATTCTTTTCACTTTTGCATTTGAAACTTCTGAAATTACCTTGTCTATTTCATCTAAAATTTCACCTAATACGTCAGTACGAAAAGCTTCTGTAAGCTTAGCGAGATTTAAAGTACCTTCATATCCCTGATTACTTGATTCTGTATAATAGTTCATGTCATCAGCGTAGAAGTCTGATTGTTCACCTTTCGGATCTAGCTTCATTTCTACTGCACCAGGCAATCTCACTGGCTTAGCAAATGTGATTTTTCCTGTTTCATCTTCTGAAATTACACCATAATGTACATTTTTTAGACCAAAAGTAACTTTGTTTTCATTCATTTATATCAACCTCGTTTCATATATTTTTTGAAATAGTTTCTCGGAATCTATATAAATTTCAGATGACTCGTAAGGGATCTCATTGTCATCTAATACTTTTTCAAGTTTGGCTTCTGCAACCAAGTCTTTTTTTGCTGTATAAAGCTCGATGTTTACATCGTTTATTTTGAAATGTACTTTACTATCAGCAATCATATTTGGTGAACCAGTCACAAGATAACAAATGAAAGGCGGTTTAGGTACGGGATTGCCTATTGTAGCCGTGAAATGCGAATAAGCCACAGGATAACCTGTAGCATCTAAAATCTTCTTTAATTCAATTAAATTCATTGTTGAATCGCCCTTTCAACTCGCTCTGAAAGTTCATTTACTGCTTTTTCTTCAGCTGGAGCAATATGAACTTTAGCTGGTACACGACCTCCATTTACCTGCGCGTGCCCATTCTCCAATAAGTGTGTAAGCTGAGGCTTTAATGCGTTATGGACAATAAAACCATTGCCTTCCTTCTTCTTACGCCATCCCTTCGCGTATTTACCTGTATTTTTAGGGCTATTCTCTTCCAGGTCACTTACTAGATCATTTGCAACTCCTTCTTTTTCAACTTCTAATTTTTCTTCTACTTCTTTTCCATACCTTTGTAGTTCTCTAGCAATATCATTTGCTAGACTATCGATACTAGCCACCAGATACCACCTCACAGTACAATTCGATTTTTTCATCTTCACGTTCGTATGTGCGGTATATGTTATATTCTTTTTCGCGGTACTTAACTTCACGTTCTTCTTGATAATCAAGAACATGGACGATTAAAACACAACTCGCTTTAATGTCACTTTGACCAGCTTGAAAGAATTCTGATTGTGGAACAGATTTCTTTTCACAAAATACTTGTCTATTAAACGTTCTTACTTCCTCTTTTTGTCCTAATTCATCTTCAATGACTGTAACTATTGGGAAGTGTACAATATCGTTCATTTATAATCACCCGCTAAAGTAAGATGATTCTTAAGCATGTTATACGATAATTGGAATCGCTCTGCTTCCTTAACGTCAGCAATAAAATTAGCTTTTGCATACATAATTATTGCTCGTTTAATTAACGGATCTGTATCATCATTTGATTTAAAACCAGAAACGCCTGATATCTTCAAATCAGTTCGGGCCGCTTCAATCAAATCATCAATTTCATCATCCAAAGCATTATGTGAGACACGCAATGCCTTCTTTACCACTTCAAGCATCATGTTTATTCACCAACTGGTTCGAGTTCTTCTAACGCTTTAAGCGCTGCTTCTTTTCCTTTAACCTTTTCCCCATTAGGAAGCTCATAGTATCCGCCACCTACATGGACAATTTCAGGGACGACGGGTTTGTAACCATCAAGTGGCTCAGTTTCCAAGAATCCTTCTTTTTGTAGGAAATCTACTCTTTCTTGGTCATCTGTTTTATATGATTCTCCAACACTATAATGCACATAGGAGAACTTATCGCGAAACGCTGTAATTACCTTGAATTCTTGCGTTTTATTTTCAGACATAAACATACCTCCTTATTTCATATGAAAAAGCGGCTATTAAACAGTAGCCGCTTTTTTAACACGTAAGAATCCATTTTTAGAAATTACATTACCACCAGCAAATACTGAACCTCTATGAGCGATCATACCTTGCTTGAATTTGAAGTCAGTTGAACGTTGTACATCCATATCAGAGAAGATAGTAAGTTGGTAGTTTGATAGTGGGCCGTAAGCCATATTGAATTGACCAGCTGTTGTTGCTGCATCAGATACCGCTTTACAAGCACTATTGATAATAAACGGTACGCCATCAATTGTTCCATAATTACCATTGGATACAACGTTGTAAACCTTTTTGCCATCATCTGTACGAAGTTTAGCGAATGCTTTTAAATCTTTTTTATTTAAGATTAATACCGCTGCATCTTCAACATCCTCATCGCCACCATAGCTGTAGATAATTTCATCTAATGTAGAAGCGTCAATTTTAGAAATTGATAAGTCTGTCGCTGCATCGATTGCTTTAGCTGCTGTTGAGAAGATACCAACTAGACGATTTGTAGCACCTGTTCCAATAAGGATTTCACGAGTGATTTTCTTACGTGTTGCTACAGTGATACCTTTCATTACCTCGTTATCATAATCAGCTGCAGGTAGTTTTTGAAGCTCTTCAGTATCTTCAGAGTATGCTGTAATTTTAGCTTTAGTAATATCAGCATATCCAAACTTTGTCTCGGCATTAGCGTAATCACTACCTTCAGTTGTATAATCACCTTCACCATAGCTTTCGAGGTATGGTTGTTGGTAGCTCTCTCCACCTTTTAATGTTTTTGTTAATACGCGATCAATTAGTGTAGAAACTTCATTAAATGTAGGTCGAATATCTGAAGCACTATGTTTTGGTAGTACTACATTTCCACTTCCTACAGTCACAGCGCGATTTTCCATCAATGCTTGTCCACGTTTCTCTGAAGCTTCTAACTCCACATTTTGTTGTGGCGGCTCATTATTAAATGTTTCTACTACTGTACGTGTTTCTGGTTCAGCATTATTAATAACTTCCGCTTCTTTCAGTAAACGCTGACGAGTTTCGATTTGTTTTTGCGCTTCGTCAAGTTCACGTAATTCAGTTTCAAATGCTGCTAAGTCTACCTCTTGATCACCTTGTAGTAAAGAACGGATTTCTGCTTTTCTAGCTAAAATTTCTTTTAATGTTTTCAAATAAATCTCTCCCTTATAAGTAAGTTTTTAAAATTAGTTTTTTACGTAGTTCAGTTTGGTTTCTTTCGTTTACGAATTGTTTATATGGATCATGACTTCTAGCTGATACTTGAGAATCAGGATAAGCTGGAAATGCAACAGGGCTAATTTCAAGCAATTTAGCTTTTGTCACACTACGAACTACATTGTCTGGATCTGACTCATCCCATTCTTCTTTCGCCATTTGGAACCCAAAAGAAACACCGTCAACATCACCGCGTTTAATCGTTTTGTACGTATCATCACCAAGTGTTGTATCAGCTAAATCTAATTCAAATCGAAGACCAACTTCATCTTCAAATAAGCGTAGGGTCCCATTCTTAGTTCTTCCTAACACCTGTGAGGTGTCATGGCTCCATAACGCTAACTGATCATCTTGAGTTAAAGAATCTGTAAAAGCACCTTTTTTAAACTGTTCTTTGAATCGTTGCCAATATCCCATCGTTACGGATTTCATTTCCCATTTAACTGCATATCCAGCAATTGTTCGAATACCATTTTCAGATTCTCTAATTTCAAGAGCACTACTCAGTAGTTCCCTCTTTTCCGTTTTGTTCATTATCATCACCTCCTTTATCAGTAACATTTCCTTCCTTAACTAGCGCTGTATCTAATCTGCGAATTGGTTTATCTCCGCCTTCTATTGGTCCAAGAGAAAGAATCGCTCTCCATTCATTCGGCACTAGCGCTCCTCTATCTACCATTTGAACAAGATCCATCTTCGTTTTCATTGAAGCATATTGAAGAGAAGAAGATTCAAAGATGATTTTGTTCCCAAATCCTCTTTCTTTACGTGAAAAAAGCTTCCTGGTGAATTCTCCAGCAAGCTGCATAGCCAATGGTTCTATCTCTGATTCGTAATATGCATTCCATTCGTCTTCGTTGTATTTACTTTGAATGATTTTTTCATTTGTATTAAAGAAGTTATAAATACGCTGAACTGTTTCTTGCATTTGTTTTGAATCTGGAACAAAGGCTTCAGGTTTAACTTGTTCTAAATCATATCGTGGATCAGAAGAAGCTGCGCCACCATCATTTGCGATATTTAAATAGTTATTAACAAAGTTTTTAACCTGCATATCAATATCTTCTTGTTTCAATACCGATTTAAATTTAAGAATCCACTTTACTACAGCGCTGTTTTTAATCGCTTTAACAATTCCTTGATCGGTAGTCGTTACAATTTCCATCAATTGCGACAACGCTTTACCAGGATGTTCTCCAAAGAAATCATTTTCATTAAAATCTTTACGCAAATGAATTACATCAGTATATGGAACAGTCATTTGTTTTCCGTTTCTAAAGTAAAACTTCAAAAAGATATCTCCATATGTCCCTTCAACAACCTCAACTGTTGTACAAGGTATAGGATATATTTCAGAGGCATAGCCCAAGTCATCTCGTTTAATATAAGCAAAGGCATTATGATTCAGTTCTAATTGATTTGTCATTTTCTCTTGAAACATTTGACCAGTCATCAATGGATTGGGCTCTTCTAATAAAAACCTAATGTATGGCTCTGGATTAACTTTGAATTCCGTTTTATTATCCCTGATGTGTTTGGAAACTAACTTACCAACAGCCTTAGCTTTAGGGCGTATGCAGGCGCGAATTATATCACTCTGATAAATATCTCCACTCCAAGAAAAAAAACCGCCCCCAGTATCGCTAATCATTTCATAACGATTGTAACTTTTTGCAGATGAAGCTTGTTTCTTTCCGAATATCTTATCAAATAACCCCAATTTCTCACCTCCTTCTTAAATCATATTGAGGTAATCATTTCGCTTTTCTTGAAGAACTACATACGCATTTAAAAGTGCTGCTGTACCATCAATACGACGTCTTTGGTTCTTTGTTTTATTTGGTTGGATGTTTAAATTCTTATCAATATCAACCGCGGTGTTAGACAAGCACCATTTGTCGATAGGATTATTGTTATAGTTAATCAATTTTGATTCTAAATCAGCTCCTAAAAGCTTCATTGGGCTTGATAATGTCTGTTTACCTTGTGCAACTGGAATCATAGCTTCCTTACCAAAATACCCTTCCATTTCCTCAACCCAATAATTCGCACTCCATCGGTCATAACCAATCCATGGCAAGTAAATACCATATTCATCACGAATTTCTAAGAACCATTCCGTTACATATTTATAATGAACTGAATTGCCAGGAGTAGTCCTTAGTAACCCTAAGTCATGCCAACGATTATACGGTATTTTATCTTCTGTACTTCGTTTTTCTAACAAATCTTCTGGAAGCCAGTACATCTGTTTAGCGTATATATGCGGGTCACCAGAAACCATAAAAATAACCTTCGCTGCTGTTAAATCGGTTGTTGAAGATAAATCGCAACCACCAATTCCATACGAAGGTTTTAGTTCATTGATATTATAAGAAGCTAAGTTATTTAATTGTTCAAATGTTAACCATGCTTCCGATGATGTTTCACGAATGTTAAAGTCTTTAGTCAATAGATTACTAACTAAAAGCGAATTAGCTTTAGCTTTATTAACCTTCGTCTCGAGATTATCTATTTTCTTTATAGTACCTAAACCCGGATTAGCCTTACCCCATTTGCTTTTGTCAGTCCATTCTTCCCTTTTATCAAGTTCATAAATAACAGGTAGAAAACGATCATCTTTATATCCCTCTTCATCATCTAATCCATTCAGTAACATTTCCGCTTCATCATACTTCATATCATAAACTGATTCTCTTACTGTTCCGGCTGTTGTAATCATAAGAATCAATGGTTGCTCACGTGCCGACGTACCATCGACAATTACGTCATATAAATTCTTATCTTTCCATGCATGAATTTCATCCAAGGAAGCTCCATGAACATTAAGACCATCTAATGTATCGCTATCACTACCAACCGGTTTAAACACACTGTCATTAAAATCAGCAGTTAATTCTTTAACTAAAGTTTTTATTCTCTTTGACAGAACGGGTGACTTTTTAACCATTCTTTTGGATTCTGACCAAACGATTTTCGCTTGTTGTTCTTTAGTTGCTACTGCATAGACTTCTGATCCGCCTTCACCATCTGCAACTTGTAGATACAAACATATACCAGACGAAAGTGTAGACTTACCATTTTTACGTGCAACCACTAAAAATGCTTCTCGGTACTTTCTGGTTCCATCAATTTTATGAACAAAACCAAAAGTGGCAGCCAAGAAAGCCTGTTGCCAAAGTTCTAAATCAATTGGTTTCCCTGCCCATTTCGCTTTGCTATGTTTACAAAAATTTTCGATAAATTCAATAACATGATTGGCTCGATTAGGGTCGTATTCATACTCTGAATCATCGTTATAAACATCATCCACAAGCTTCTTATAAATACGTTTAACTTTATAGCCTACTACAATTTCACCGGATTCGATTTTATTGTAATACTCTATTATAGGGTTATGTGATAATGGATATTGTTTTCTCATCGTTTCTGCACAAACTTATCAAATTCATCATCAATTTCTTCTTTTTTCTTTGGATCTGGTTTAGGTATGTAATCGCCCAACTGCTTCATTATAGTTTGGTAACTTTTATTCATAGAAATATAACGACGCGCTTGCGGTCGTTCTCTTTCATATGGTTCTTGATTCTCTGATTGCGAGAAAAGTTCATCATACCCATTCTCATCAAGGTCTTTTCGAATATCTTCCAATCGAACTCGCAAGTCTGCTGCCTCAACAATTAGCCCCTCTACTACCAAGAGGGTATCTTTTGGCATTTCTTTATATATCCGTTTAAGTCTGTTTATTTCCTTCTTAACTCGTTCTTCTTTTGTTAACTCTTTCTTTATCGCCATCAATAACACCTCGTTTCTTTCGTTTTGGGGTAGGGGGGTCACGCGAAATGACCTGTGTGTTACATGAAGCTTCCTCATCGGTCCTTATTGGGCATTAAAAAAGAAGCTGACCCAGGGGGGAGTAGCTCCTTTCAAATTGTTAGCTTTAGTTGTCCGTTCGGCTCTTTGTAAATATCTTTATTGCTTTTAATTGTATTGCAATAGTGATGTGCTAACCTAACGTTATCCCATGTATGCGTGCCACCTTTACTTATTGGTATTACATGTTCTATCGATGGATAACTAGCACCAACAACAAAGTATCCTTCGTTCGTTATTGTGTAGTCATTTGTATCACACTTATCACTGCATATATAACAAACGTTATGTTCAATCTTGGCTAACCTTTCAAGAGATATATCATTATCTATATCACCATTGATTGATATCATCTTTCTTCTTTTTAATTCTTTCACTCTGTTGATATGTTTCTTCTTACATGTATCAGAACAATACTTAACGCCTAACCTATTAGCTTTAAATGTATTGTCACATTCTTGACATGAAGCAATTAAAGCTTTGTCTCTCTCTTGCTGTTTAATAAGTAGTGACTGTTGCTTTTCCTTTTCTTTTATAACTCTTTGTGTTTCTCTTTGTGTTTCTCTTTCTTGTGCCTTTTGTTTAATTAATAAAGACTTACAGTTATCACATGTCAATAGTTTATCTTTCCTAGCTATCTGCGCGCTTCTTGTAAACTTATTACCACAATCCCTACACTTTATTAATACTGGAGATTCGCTCCCTTTAAACCCAGATACATAAATGAACCTATCACCATGTCTGCTGTTAAATCCATTTATGAATTTATCATAGGCTTCATCCACAAAAGGATTATGAGCGATAACCCCTCCTAGATTATGTTTTGTGCAATGATATCTCACTGACTTACGAGATACATTAAGCTCTTTAGCTATGGCATTTGTGCTCATACCGGATATTCTAAGTTCTATCATTCTTTTAATTGTATGTTCATTTAACATTTCCCCACCACCTTATGCAATATCTTACCATACTTATATTGTATCGCAAAAGTATTGCATTTACAATATAAATAACGTATATTGTAATTGAGGTGATAATATGAAAAAACGAATTACTTTTACATTTGATGAAGAATTAATCGAACAGTTAAAAAAGCTATCAGAAGAAACAATGATTCCACAATCTAGGATAGTTGAAACTGCAATAAAAGAAAAAATGGCTGAAATGAACAAAGACCGCTAATTTATAGTGGTTCTTTTTGTATCAAATCACCATTCTCATCAAACATCACCCCTTCAACAACAGGACTGTTCTTCTCATGATGTTCACGGTTGTGACAATCCTGACACAGTAGCTCTAAGTTACTGAAGCTTAACGTAATCTCTGAATCATTAATATTCTCAGGTGTAATGTAATTCTTATGGTGAACAATCTTCCCTGGATCTTTACATCTTTCACACAACCCATGCCTGAAGTTAAAGTATGACTCTCTGCACTTCTTCCATGCTGTTGATTTGTAGAACTTCCGACTGTAATCTTTAGCCATTCACCCACCCCACGGTAATCCCTATTTAATTTATTAGAAAACTTAAACTATCTATTTACAAATAAATACAAGTTGTTATAATAAGGTTAACATTGTCATCGGACGAGACTTGAAAGCCAACAAGTTTCGTCCTCTTTTTTTGTCTACTCCTTCAAAAACTCATCAATAGTTTTATCTAACACACTGATAAGCGCCTCTCGCGTTTCTTTAGTTGTTGTATTGTCGTTCATTTCGTTGTACATTGATACAGCTTTTTCTAGCTTATTTGGATCAATACGTTCCTTTGCTAATTCCACTCCAAGGATGTTATTAATTAACCTCCCTATTACTACTGCTTGTTCTTGTTTAGTTAGTTTCATTTGTCTAATTCCTCCTTATGGTAATTCCTCTATAAAATAAAAAAGCAGCGGATTCGCTACTGTAATTGTTCAACTATCTCATTAAATAACTGTTGTCCTTTTTCCGGATATCGTTCTAACCCACCATCAGCAAAGTATTCACCTTCGTTACAAATCATCTCAATCAATACGTCTCCCTTTTCCCAAACCTGCAGGGAAAACGCTACACATGATCCGAATGCTTTTAGTGCTTCTTCTCTGTCTGTGGTAGCTAACATAATATCCGTATCAGCATGGTCCCACATCACAACTGTATAGATCAGCATGAAATCACCTCACACAAAATAAAAAAAGCAGCTGTTTAGGCTACTTTTACAAAATAACTTCAAATTTTTCATACTCTTCTTTTGAAATGGATTGGAAACTAACTATTCTATAATCTTTATCATCCTGCCACTTCACTCGCTTATACCACTCTGATGGATGTTCATTTATCACTGCATGACATGGAGTCCAACTCATACCTTCTTCAGTGTTTTCTCGCATATAAGAAACAAAATAGAACTTCTCATTCATAGTTACCTCTCCTTTTCTTCCAGAATAACACAAAAGAATCTTATTTTTAAAAATACATAACGAAAACTAATTTATACAGGGAAATGAATAATATACACAATATTACTGCGTATAACATGCATTATGTAAATTAGGCAACTGGGAAATACCTTGGTATCAGCGGTTTGCTTACTTCCACTGAATAAGAGGTATTCATAATTTTATACATTGGCTTAAAAACGCCGTTTTCAGCACCTAATCACCGTTATTTCCTGCATAAACTTCACTTTGTTAACTATCTGTATTTTTGTTCAGAAATAATACATTGCAATCGATATCCTTCTAATTTTGTTGCATACCACTAATCAGCATGCCTTTAATTAACTCAAGAGCTTGTTCTTCGCTAAAACCAGCATCTACATATGATTTATACAAGATGTACATTTGTTGTGTTGGTAATCGTAAGCCTTCCTCAAATTCGTTTAGCGCTTTTATTTCTGTTCTTACATCAGTTAATATTTTTTCAAACAAACTCATTCATCTTCCTCCTCTATTTTCGTTCGTTGTGTTCGTTTGTTTTGTTAGAAATCAACCGATACAATTTCATCTGAATTTAACAAAGTTACTCTCCAGTTTTCTCCGTCATAATAATGTAGTTTAATAAAACGAGATGAATTAAGCATTTGTAACAACTCGATTTCTTCCATATCAGTGTACAAACCCTGTTTTTTATTATCCTTCAAATACACAGTAATATCTGTCATGTTATTACCTCACCCCTTATCATCCCTTATCGCCTTCAACTGTTCCATTTCCTTTAACACTGATTCATCATGCCAGTCTTTGTCATTCTTGTTCATCTCGCCAATCAGATAACCTGTATAGATTACCAATACAGTTACAAGCGTACCTACAAGACTCCCTACGAGACATCCAATCCAAAACATCTCATCACTTCCTCCGCACAATAAAATAAGACGCTAAACCGATCACGGCAGCGCCTACGATAATTGCTATTGGTTTAATCAATACTCAACTGGATCAGCAGACATTCGTTTCATCATTGGTTTAAGAATAGGAGGAAATTTAACCGGTTCTTGACTGGTAAACTTACCTAATACTTTATCCAATTTTTCTAACGCATCTACACACTCATTAGCTGCAGCAGTTAATTCTTTAATCTTTTCATGTGCTTCATCAGTATCTACATTAACTTCGATGTCTAATGTATTTCTTAGTTTCTTCTGTTCATCCATCATTCATCACCCTCCACAATCAAATGTTCAAGTCCTTTTACCGCTGTATCATCCAAACGAATTTTTAATAATCCAACAACCTTAATTACATCGTCTAATGTTTTGATTTTATTTGCATCAATCTCATGTGGATGTGTAGGTTTAAAAACCATGCTTTCTGTTTTATCCATTATTCATCCTCCTATCCAAATATCCATTTCATTCATATTCACGTTTAATGTGTAATTTCTATATAACAAAGAAAAAAGCACCCGTTATGGATGCCCTTTTCTTCATTATACTCTGCTTGCATATAAAGTTCGGAAAACTTCTTCCCATCTTCCTAAGTCGTGAAATTCTTGTGCTAATCCTTCAGCGAAATGGTATTGTCCACGATGACTCGGTACAGCTTCATATATTTCTTGTTCAAACATATGGTTACTTACTTCTTCTCTTCTACTGATTTTCTCGCGATAAGAATCCATAACATCCATAATTGCACGGTATTCTAGTTTTGTTACATTACATTCAAATAAGAATCTTGAAAGACCTGTATTCTCAAATAATAACTGTTGTCTAAACTCAATAAGTGCTAAACGTTCTTCTAATTCTGTGTTTTCCATTTCTCCATCTCCCTTGTTCTATTTTATGCAAATATACATATTCGACATAATTAGATACAATCCTCTTCACAAAACAAAAAGCCATCACCGAAGTGACAGCTCTCAAAGGGATGGGAGAAAAGAGAGAAAACAAATGGCAATAAGTATCTCTTAGATCAAGGCTGAGTACTCTCAACCTTCTCCAAGCCACCGCATCAACTAGTATGGCTACACGCCCTGTGTTCGGTGACTGGGAGAAGAATAAGAATCTTCTCGTTTATACTCCGTAGAGTCGGCTACTTAATGTCATTTTCACCATTTACGTTTGCACAATGTGATTATATCCAGACGCATATGTTTCTTCCTACGCCTTGTTTGAACCAATACATATGACTGAGGGGAATGTTCAGCTGTATTGGCTCAAACAAAGAGCGGAAGCTCTCTGCTCGTTTAATCGTTTAGAAGAAGAACCTTGACTTACATCAGTTATTGTCGTGAGCAACTCCTAATAAATCAATTGATACTTCTCTTATAGCATGAAGTTCATTCAATCGAACGAACCATCATCCCATCGGTAAAACGATCCAGTTTTAACATAGAAATCAAGAAACCACATGACAGGGTGGTTTTACTACCTATGAGCCTACAAACGAAAGGCGGTACGTTTATACACTCAATGAGAAGTAAAACAGCATGACGAATGCGAGTTATCTCACACCCGCCACACTGGAATATGTCTTAATTAGTTTTAATTATTTAAGGGAATCTTACCACCCTTACGGCGAGATTCTTACCGCCCATGCCCGCCCTTCCGCGGTATACGTTAAGGAGTACTAATCCTCTTCGTTATGCGGTTTTCAAAGAGCTGTCCAAAGCTCTTTAATGAGCTTGTAAGATAATGATAATTCGAATTGTTCATTTGCTTATCCGCTCCTTTATCGTTAATTTATCCGCATTTTATCCGTGTTTTTCATGGAGTCTATTATCTTTTTTGAAGTCATAAATAAATGATTCCATTTTCTTTTTATTAAATTGATACAACCTTCCACTTTCTAAAGAAGGTCTTTCAATGGATAACCCATTTTGAATTATCGTAAGATACCCATTATTATCTAATTTCCTGTCATAATACTCGTAATAATCACTACCTAAACTATCAGCATCTTTTGGACTTAAGCCTACCCAAGATTTATTAGAAATAGTTTCAATGTACTGTAGTAATTCATTAAACACTTCAGGAGCAAATTTAAATTCAAAATTATATTGTACCTTTAGTTGTTGTGTATTCATTTGTTCCATTTCAAATATAACCGCTGACTTTCTACTATTAATGATTAACTCTAACCCGTTTGTACTTGTAAATGTTCTGCTTTCCATTATTACATCCCCTTTTATATAATCCGTAATGCTGTAGCAATTGCCATAATCGCATTTTTCTTCTGAGCATAATACCAATTGTTCTCTAGAAACATTTGAGCTTTTACATTCTTATCACTTACCAGTCCGCTTTTAAGATACTTCCGCTCAATGATTTCCCTTTGCTCTGGATCTAACGCATGTTCCAACGCTCGCTTAATTTGAGTGTATTTGTAATCATTGATTTTCTTAGTGTCACGTAATTCAGGGAACAAAGAGATATTTTGGTTAGCACACTCCTCTTGGTTTTGCATACGAACCTTTAAAACTCTGTAACTAAATAACTCTTTTGCTACTTCTTTTTGTATCTGCTTGTACTCCTCATTTGTGATTTCTGGAAAGAATGCTAATTGCTCCATCTGTAATCCCCCTGTTTCGAATTTGTGTTTTTAAAATTGTATACAGTATGTGAAATTTTACTGTCTCATTGTTGAATAAGGGAACGATGCATAGTAAAGTAGCCCCCACCAATCTACTCTGCATGGTTCCGTTATCCATTAAGCTGATACCTTTTTATTCATGGCCTCTATCTTCTTATCTTCATCATGAATTCTCCAACCATCATTAAAATGGTCTATTAGCTCCTGATACTTAAATACATCGAATATCGTAACGTACTGATTATCTCCAAACCCTGGTTCTTTTCGGAATAACGTGTATTCTCGTGTACCTTCGTATCTTTTTATAACACTCACCCCTTAATTTCTTTTATGAACACCTCAACACGCGGTTTCTCTGAATACCATTTACTAACCTTTAGATCCACAACTTGACTGTCATCGTTCCATATAACCTTGTTGAGTGCATCCTTTACACCTTTTACGTAATTATCAACGTCTGGCTTTGTTGTAGGTCTCAGCAACCCTTCCTCGGCTGCTAATACTTTCTTTTTAGAGAAGGACTTGAGAGAAGGCTTGTACACCTTCACCTCAAGTTGTAATGGTCCTTCTAGTAATTTCTCTGGTGCATACTGCGAAGCTACTAATCCAACATACTGCTTAAAGTTTCTTGATTTCATTGGATCTCTCATGCTTATTTTTCCGTTACGAATTCCCGCTCTTGGTCTGCCTTGGGCCACTGGTTCTCCTAGTACTGTGAATTTAATCATGTTGTTCCTCCTCAACGTAATACTGTCTCATCCAATAAACGCATATTACAATTGATGCTATATCCCAAAGTGAACCTGCGTAATCTTGCGATAGAAATTGATTAGCTACCTCTAATCCATTTTCAATAGCTGTTACTGTGAATAGTATCGCTGACCATTTATTGACCTTACCCTCCTTTGCCACAAGTACTATAGCTATTAATAATGTAGCGCTTCCTAATAAACCTGACACACTCCACCATTTTTGTTGTATTGCTGATATAATTGCTAACCCCACATTAAGTGCGATAAGTAATGAAAATAAATGTTTATAAATCTTGTTATTTGCTAACATATTTGTCTCACTTTCTATTAAAAGGATTTTTTTAGTTCTCTTTCCAACTCTCACCCTTACGCAAATGAACATCCCATGCTTGTTGTGATGTAAAACCTATATCTTGCAGTTCTTTTATATTTTTAGGTTTTTCAAAAGTACAAGGTACACTTATTTCCCTACTAAAATCGAAATCCGAATCAACCACCTGATCAGAATCAAAGCTGACCTCTTGAACTCCACCCTTTATTTCCACACTTTCTCCATCTGTTGTTTCTATAAAGAATCTCGCATTTTCTAAATTAACTCCCATTTCTCCTAACCTCACTTTCTATTCCATTTGCTCTTTGCACTCTTCAAGGAAATCAATAACTTCCTGAACATGCTCCCTTGTTGTCATACTCTCTATTACGTATCCTTCATCGTTATAAACATTGACCTTATTTCCTGTAAACTCCATTCCACACATTCCATCTGCGCCTAATAGCTTTACGTTACCTTCCATTCTTTTAACCTCCCTTTCTATTCAAATAACGATTTTATAAAAACTTAACGTATATAAAACGATTCTCGTTAATGTGCTGCGTGTAAATATCATGGTTTCTGAATAATAAACTAATAACATTCTTTAACACGTATCTTTTAAAAGATTTCTTTATATGCGGTAACCTTTCCCAATCTTCTTTTTCTTTATCTAACTGACTTTGAACAAACTTCCATCCGCCCCTAAGATCAATAACATGTGTTGAAAAGCATGCTCTTATCTCTTTTACTTGAAACTTCCAATCCAAAACTGCAACGTAATGAGGCAAAGGCGACGGCTTTACAATTTCTCCATTATCAAACTGAAAATATAACTTGTACAAATAATCACCCCTTTTCTATTCAAATAACGCTTTTATTCAGTTTTCTAATGCCGCACAAAGTACTTTGTAGCGAGTTCTTCCTTCTCTTTTTACTTTCTTCGTACCTTTGTAATTCTCACATGGTGGAATCATATGCACTCCACCATAATAGCCACTATTATAAATACATTGGCACTCATGCAATACAGGATTTTCTCTTCCTTTAGGAACTGATAGATACTTATTACGCTCACGTTGTGTATCTTTCCGTTTAATTGGGCAATCCTCTACTAACACATGCACATCTTCTGTACCATCTGTTCCAAATGCACAGCAACTCGAAATAATCTCTTTTTTCATCAACAGTGATAAATCATAATTGGATTCAATAAACTTCATGCATAATTTTCTATTCACATCGTTTCCTAAGCGATCGTAAATCAGTAACATTTCTTTTTTTGTGAAGTTTGTCCCTAATAACTGATTAAAGCTTTTTAGGATTTTTCTAGACTTATAATCACTCAAACTTTTACTAATTGGTCTTGATAACCATGCAAACATCTTGCATAGAAAATCCAAATGATTTTCTACGTCCTCTAATCTGAAATAAAGGTTGCTTCTAGGGTCAAATATTAATTCGTTACTACTATTTACAAAAGCCTTTGGGAAGCATCCCTGTGTCTTTTTCACTAAGCTTTGTACCTCTTCATTCATTTCTCGTTCCCCATTTCTTAATAAAATTCAAATTTGGTCTTACTTCGTATCCACTCGTTTCTTACTGTCTTCTTCTCTAAATCCCTCTGGATAACGTTTCACCAATTTATAGATGTTCTTTTCTGCAATTACACTCAAATCCAAATGGTGCGTTTCTGCTGTTGCTGCAATGTACCAAAGAATGTCACCTAATTCCTTTTCCACTTCATCTTCATTTAATGGATGATCATGATAGATAGCTTTCTTTAGGTGGTCCACAACCTCGCCAACTTCACCAGCTAGTCCCATAGCAAAGTTAGATGCATTCTGTTCGTAAGTACGTCCTTTTGGAATAGTTCTTGTAACTGCTGTTTGATATTCTTTAAAATTCATTCTTCAATTCCTCCAACTCTGATTTTGAAATAAAATGGTCCTACACTCACTTCTATATATGTCTTCTTAAAATCGATTGAAATACCTAATCGCCACTCATGATGTCTGAATCCTAAACTAAATCCTATTCCCATCCGTTTTCCCCTTCCATCTCACAACTAAGTTTTGTAATCTATCTCTTTCTTCCGTATGGTGCTTGTAATGTGACTTCGCTATTTGTAATTGCGCTTCTAAATTATTAACCTCGCAAAACCATTTACTAGCTTGTCCTTGTTCGTGATTCAGCGCTTGTTCATACAGTTCGATATGTTCATCCTTCATCCAAACACCCCTCCTAAAATCCTAATTCTTCTTCAAACTCTTTCCTTTCAAATCCCGCAAGTACCCTTCCGTTAGGGAATACCGTCACTGGTGCCGCACTATATCCGTAAGTATCAAACTCTTTTCTGTATTCTTCCTTTTCCTCTATGTTTCTCTCTTCAAATTCCACCTCTGCTGCCTTTAATCCAAATTTCACATGCATGCAGTTAGGACAATTATGCTTCGTATAAACAATGATCTTAGTTGCCATTCTCTTCATTCTCCTTCGTTTCTGCTAATAGTTGAGTTACTTCGAAAGTGCCGTGTTCTGTATGTTTCATTGTTCTTCCCCCTCATGATCAGATAATAAGTCTTCTAATGCGATTGCTGTTCCTTCAAACGTGTGCCACTGTCCTTTATGGAATCCTGATAAACCTAAATCTCCGCTATCAAAAGCTTTGTCAGCTTCTTTTCTACTCTCTACTGCCGATTCACGTAATCCATTTATAAACTCCTCAATCGCTTCTCGCATCACTTGTTACCCCCTTGTAGTAACTCTGGATTTTCAAACATATTTCCCTTTATATGGTTTAAATTCAATTCGCTCCATAATCGCACTGCATCATTTACCTCGTTATCAATCCACCAAACTCCCTCTTCTTGCTTAACTACACCAGTAAGTCCATGCGCTGTTTCTACACGGTGGTCATAAAATTCTTGATAAACAATATCCCCTTCGTAAATTTCATTTCCGTGCACGTCTTTTTCTCCTGCGTATTGAATTAACTCCACTTGTTCAAAATTGAAATATTCCGTATCAATATGTTTTGAATATGTCGCTGGCACTTCTACCTTTTTGAAATCAAATTGTATTGAAAGTACTGGTAATACCAAATTCAATTCCTTTACATATGCTTTATACTTAATCTCTCTCATTCTCCCCATCCCTTTCCAAAAGCCCCGCCAGTTCCTCGCAACTCCCCTCAAAGAGATCGCGCCCATCCGGTAGCTTGAATATGTGATTATCGATTAATTTGTTGATTAAAACGTCTTGCCTGTCCATGTTGCCTCCTAGCTTATCTGCTGTACTTTCTTTCGGCTTACCACCGGCTTCGTCGCCGCTTCTAACGGTTCCATATTTCTTTCTACTCTTTTATAGAACGTTTTAGGCGCTATACCGTTTTGCTCTGCTAACGTTACGTACTCGATGTATTTCTGTTCTTTAGGTGTGCTTGCTGCTTGATATGGCGTCATACCACCTCTTATCCTTCTATAAAATGTGGATTCGCTAATTCCTGTTTTCTTAGCTAACCTCAATAGTTGTGTATGTTTCTCTTGCCCTTCATAACTAGTCCCTACCGGATAGCTAATTGCACGTCCCATTGTCCATCCATTACGTAGCCTTTGATTAAGTAAGGTTTTTCTTACTCCAATTGCTTCAGCTTGTTTAATCTCTTCTTCAGTAGGAAGTTGATAATTCATTTTTACCGTTCTCGGCCTTCCACCTTTTGATAGTGGAGTCGTTGCCGCTTCTTCTGGAGTCCATTTTTTAGAAGTCTTTTTTGTCAATCTTGAATGAAATGTCGCATATCTAATTCCATTTTGTTTTGCTAAATCAATGTATTCCTGATATTTTCTTGAGAAGATTCTATTTTTTAATGGTTCAGTAATCGCTTGCTCTACTGTCTTCCCTCTGTAATTGATACGTTGATACACCGTGGATCTGCTAATACCATTTTTCTTTGCTACTTCATAATCTTCATATGTTGGTACTGGATAATAATCAGCCATCCCATTCCCTCCTAATCCAATGCCATGATTTCATCTCTCGTACGATCAGAACGAGTTATCCCAATCTTCTGAATACCTTTACCATGTTCTTTCACTGCCACACTCCATGCTTCGCTCTCGGTCTTAACATCAAACCAATCAATGCGTTGCTTTTCTTCCTTGTCATAGAACTCCACAGCGTATGTCGTTATGACGGGTGTCTTTGCTAAGAATCGCTCTGATGTGCTTGTTGCCGCATAATCAAAACTTCCCACAACATCCTCAAGTGTTAGTTGTTTCATGCTCCTAACCCCATTGGACGGGATTTAATTTCGTTTTTATCCGCTTGATCCATTATTAATGCTGCGATTTCTAATTGGTGTCTTCCCAGTTCTTTTGCAATTTCGATAATGTTTTTGTTCTCTTTCCACATTTCTTGTAATCGAATCACTTCGCTTTCATCAAACACCAGGTCCAGTTCTTCTAAAGCGATATACATGTTACGACGCGAGTTCTTCATGTACTTCCTTTGTTGTGCTGCTATTGTGTAATTCTCCTTTTCCAAATCCGTTCCAAGTCTTGGCATCCCATTTCCCCTCCAGTTGTAATTGATGAATTTCTCTTAGTTCCGCCATAACAGCATGGCGCTTTCTATCCACTTCTTCAGGCGTTTGATTCGTTGCTTCGCAAATACATGGTGCGAATTGATACATACCCGTTCCAATGTCGTTCTGAATTACTCCCATTCCTTCACATACACACATCTTAATTCCCCCTTAGAATCCTAAATGTTCAATACGTTTATCTGATGTTTCCTTAAATACAATTGCTTCAGCTTTATTTAAAATTCGGCTTCCTAACTTCTTGTCGTATTTCTTGAATATGTCTCCGCTCGATAAGTTAGTTGTTGTGATAGTTACTTTGCCTTGTCTTCCATTTGTCACTGCATACAGTACACGTTGGATAAAGTTGCTTGCTTCGTCCGTTCTGTTCATTGATCCGCTTTCTGCTCCTAAATCATCCAGTACCAGGAAGTCAACGCTTGTTAAAAGCTCCACACAATACTCTTCTGTATACTTAGAATCTTTGTTGTTAAAGGAATCCTTGATAAGTCGCATAAGTTGCTCAATCTCTACATACAAGCAACTTTTCATTTTTTGATAGAGTAGCTCGTCATTATCCTTCTCACCATCTGATATTTCATAGAAATGACTTCTTAATTCTCTTAGGATTGAATAAGCTAAATGACTCTTACCTGCACCTTGTACTCCTACAATAAATACGTTCTTAACCTCTCCTGCTTTTAGACTATCTAGAATGCCCTCTACACGTTTTTTATTCGTTCTAGTCTCATTGCATTCAGTTCTATAATTAGAAAGCGTAGCTTCGAGTATTTCCTCGTTACTAATGATGCTGTGCTTTGTAAGCATATTGAATTTCTTAGCTCTATCGATTTTCTTATAATGATTGTCCGCCTGTTCTTTTAACACTCTGTCGTTTTCCTCAACAACACATCGTGGGCAGACAACTTGTCCCTTGAATTCGATCATCTGAACAGGTTTAATGAATTTTTGGCCACCTTTTTCATAAGAATGGTTCATGCATTTATCAGAATGGAAGTTCACCTTTAAATCCAGGGATTTGGCTACCCTTTGCATTGCTGTTACCGACATTTTTATTCGCTCCTTTTTCATTTAAGTAACCTTCAAATTTAGTTCCAAACAATGTTTCTGGTCGCAAGTACTGGTTCATATTCGAATCAGTTAGCCATTGTGCTGTTTTAATATCAATCACCTGTTTAAAATCTTCTATTGTAAAGCCATCCTTAAACCTAGCGTTGATTAAGGTTCTTGTTTTGGCTGTTTTATGTTTAAATGATTTTCCTGCTTTTCCATTAAGATAAGAAACAATATCCTCATAAGGGATTGGCGATTCCTTGTCGTCTTCGTCAGAAGAGGACGTAGTATTATTTTCTTTTTCTTTTTCTTTTTCTTTTTCTTTTTCTTTTTGTCCCCGTATCGTGGACGTATCGTGGCACGTATCGTCAAGACCCGCATAAACACTGACTTTTTGTACTAACGAGGTGTTTTCTGTTCGTTCTAACACTAGTCTTACTAACGACAAATCTTTAATGCTTTTAAGTTCTTTTTTGATACAATCCTCAATCGGCTTGCCACCTTTGTTAAGGTTGTATTTACCCCAGTTAAGTATGCAAAGTTCTCTTGTTTCGTCGTTATAGACCACCAAATCATGATGATTAATAAATCGATCCAATAAAGCTTTTGCACTTTCAATTGAGTAACCTAATTCAAAAGCCATTTGCTTTCTGGTTATCTGATAAACTCCAATTTGGTTTGTGTGCTCGTTTGTCATTAGATAGAGGTAAAAGTATTTATCCTCTGGTGTCATTTCTTCTGAAACTCTTGCATCTGACCAAAATGAAGTCTGTACGTGTCTGTATTTAGCCATTTAATTCACCTTCTTCATCCAACATTCATAGCTGACATTATCCGTGTAGCCGATTGCTCTAAATTCATGTTTACCTTGAAAACTTCTACCACTTTGTTCATAAAACTTACCGTTTTTATATACTGGTTTGATTGGTGTTAAGAAATCAAAACCTCTCTCAATCAAATCGTTTGTAGCTATTAACATTTCTTTTTGCGTTTGTCTTCTCACGGGTACTTGGAACATCATGCATTCTCCCTTTCGCATATCGCAAATCCTTTCGATACTTTCAGGACCCTATAACCTGGGTAGCGTCTTGGATTTATATATTTCAGTACGTTTTGTTTTACTTCGTCTGTTGAATTGGCATCCTTCCAGCACCAAGCCGGAAGGAGTACCCTTGTCTGTTTATCAATCATGCGATTTCCATTTCCATATTTTCAAAGTCGATTTCTTCTTGAGCTGGTTCCTCTTGTGCTATAACTTCAATTACCTCTACTTGTTCTACAACCACTTCGCTTTGTTTTTGTCTTTTTGCGTGCTCAAGGTCGATGAATTTAGAAAGTGCAGTGATTTGTTGTAATGTTAGTTCCGCTGGTTTTTGATTGAACTTTTCTGCAATGATTGATTTCAAATCATTTTTAGTCATTCCGAAACCTTTAAGTTTCTTATTAATTTCTTCCCATTTGTTTTT